>JBKPDO010000082.1:0-1913 GCA_046727955.1 bacterium
CTCGTCTATGCGTACGAGCGCATCGGCATCGATCGTGACTGGCTGTTCGCGCTCCTGGGCCTCTCGATAGTCGGCAGCGTGGTCAATCTGCCCCTGGCGCGGCTCCGGGGCGAGGTGATCGTGGGCCCACGAATAGTGCGCTTCTATGGCGCGCGCTATCTGGTGCCAGAGGTCCGCGAGCGACGCGACACCGTCGTCGCCGTCAACGTCGGCGGCGCGCTGGTACCGGCGGGGCTGGCCGGCTACCTGATCGCGCGGGACCACCTCGGCCGCCACGCACTGCTGGCCGTCGCGATCGTCGCCGCCGTCTCGTTCCTGCTCGCGCGGCCGGTGCGCGGCGTCGGCATCGTGCTCCCCGGCCTGGTCCCACCGGTCGTCGCCGCGCTCGCCGCCCTGGCGATCGACGAGCCCGTCGCGCCGGCGCTCGCCTATGTCGCCGGCGTGCTCGGCACCCTCGTCGGCGCCGACCTGCTGAACCTGCCGCGCATCCGCAAGCTCGGCGCTCCGGTCGCCTCCATCGGTGGCGCCGGCACCTTCGACGGGATCTTTCTCTCAGGGCTCATCGCGGTCCTGATCGCCGGCCTCTGAGCCGCCCGGACGGGGAGGACGTCCGTCGTCGCTGAACCAGGCCCGGGCGGCCTCCGCCCACAGATCGTGGCGGCAGCGGAAGACCTCGCGGGCCTCGACACCGCTCCAGCCCGATGGCAGGAACCGCTCGGGCAGGCCAGGGTCGAGGAAGGGGAACTTGCGCCACTGGTACACCAGGCTCGCCTGCGCCACGAACACCTCCTCGGGCGCACGTGGCTCCAGCCTCGCGAACGCGTCCACGAACGCGCGGTAGTGCGCGGCGAGGCGGTCCAGCCCGCTCCACGCGGCGACCACCAGCTGCTGCTCTCCACCGATGGTGCCGTGGCGGGCCACGAATGAGGTCGCCTGCGCGGACGGGCCGAGGTCGCGCAGTGCCTCCAACGCCTCAAGCTCCCGCTCCAGGTGCGGCGTGATCCACTCCACCCGGGGCATTCTGCTACAGATTCGAGACCAACGTAAAGAGATCGTCGTATATCAGGTCCTATGCACGACCCTCGAGCAGATCCAGCAGGCTTCCAGTGGTCATGAGGTCGAGCCCAGAGACCTCGAAGTCCTTGTCCTGGCTCCAGACCGCGGCGCTGTACGAACCTGCCAGGCTCAGCGCGAGCGCGACGGTCGGCCAGTCGTCCTCGTCCCGGCCGGCCATCCCACGTCGGGCGTCGTCCTCATGGAGGCCGTAGGACCGTGCGTCGGCCCATCTGATAGGCAGGCTCTGGAAGGTGGCGAGCAGCAGCGCAAGATTGAGCTTTCGTTTGCGAGCCAGTCGCGGCAGCCACTCCAGCACTTCATCCCGAACGGCTTCGGCAGCGAAGACCAGCGGTGCGTCCATATGGGCCGAGACGGCCGAGGCTCGGCCGCCGATCGTGGCCGAGAGGAGGACGTTCGCGTCAGCGACGAGCGCGCCGGGCAGCCTGGAAATCCTCGAGCACCTCGTCCTCGGTGACGCCGCTGGCTTCGCGGTCGGCACGGGCCATTTCGGCGAGGTGGCCGTAGATGCCCTTGAGGATGTCCTCGGGGAGCTGAGGCTGGTCCCACGGAACGAAGAAGCCGGCGGGCAGACCATCCCGTGTGATGAGCAGCAGGTCGTGGGAGCGGATCATCTCGGTAGCGTGATCGCGGAAATCCCTGACTGTCACAACCTTCATAGTGATCACCTCTGTGGTCACTATACTCGGCCGGAGGCCAGAACGAGGGGCGCAGCGAGGGGCGCAGCGAGGGGCGCAGCGAGGGGCGCAGCGAGGGGCGCAGCGAGGGGCGCAGCGAGGGGCGCAGCGAGGGGCGCAGCGAGGGGCGCAGCGAGGGGCGCAGCGAGGGGCCTGTCTCTT
>JBKPDO010000083.1:0-9901 GCA_046727955.1 bacterium
ACATAGCCCGTGGCTGTGCCGGGCGAACCGGCAGCCCGGCGCGGTGCAGGGCCGCAGCGGCGCGCGCCCGAGCAGCCCCGGGCTGGTGGTGCTGCGGAACTGCTCCAGGTCCGGCTTGCCCTGGCTGCGCCAGCGCAGGAAGTGCCCGACGCACAGGCCCCGGCTGCGCCGCGCCCGGTCGCAGCCGGCGACCCGGCAGGCGCCGCCGCCAAGGATCGGGTCATCGGGCTGGGGAACCAGCATGTCGACGCGGAACTCTGGTCGGACCGCAGCCATGAGCTTGGCCAACCGCCCGGTACCCTGTGGCGCTTCGACCACCTCGACAGGGGTCACAGTCGGACCTCCCGGCCGGTGAGCCAGCCCGCCGCCTGCAGCACCCGGCGGGCGTCCTCCACCGTCAGGTGGCCGTAGATGTCCATCGTGGTCGCCACCGAGGCGTGCCCGAGCAGCTCCTTCACGGTCTCCATGCCGGCGCCCTGGCGCAGCAGCCACGTCGCGTAGGTGTGGCGAAACTGGTGCGGCTCGAAGCCGATCCCGGTGCGCCGGCGGAGCCGCCGCACCAGGTCGTAGACACTCGGGTAGGCAAGCGGGTGCCCGTAAGGCTGGCCCCACAGGTTGACGAAGACGTAGTCGCTGTCGAGCGCGCCGTACTCGTGGTTTCTTTCCGCACTCGCCGTGTGCACAGGGACTCGTGTGGCGATTGGCCGGGGGGCTTCTCGAGCTGCGTTCGCTGCCGTTGCGGCAGGGTGTGTTGCATTACCGGACCCTGCCGAGTGACGAAGATCACAGCAGCCGGCATGGTCGGGGGAACCCGCCGACGGTGCATGGTGTAGAAGAGATGCTGAGCACGGTCGGGGTGCAGGAGGACCACGGATGTGCGGGAGCGGGAACCGCGGGCGTGGACTCGCCAGGTGCTGGGTGCTCGGGCTGTGCATGGTGCTGCTGGGCGCCTGCACCTCCGCTGGGCGCGCTCGGCCGCCCATCGGCACCACCCCGGCCAGCGGGACGGTCGCGGCGCCCACCACCATCACCGCCATGCCGATGGCGTGGCAGGGCTGCCGGCCGTCGTCCCCAGCGGCGCCGTGGGCCAAGGGCAACGGGCTGATCGAGGTGCACGGCACCGCCGCGCCAGGCGTGAGCCTGTGGGCGCTGGTGTTTGACCGGGTGCCGGTCCCCGTGGGCCAGCAGGTGAAGATCGCCTGGCGGATGACCGGCTCGGGGACGTTCACGGTGGCCGCCAGGGACGCCAGAGGGCCGGCGCGGCTGACCGATGCGCCGGGTCAGCATGGCAGCTCGACCTGGGACCGGCCCGGCGAGGAGTGGGGCACGGTGTGGGTGTTCCCACGGTCTGGCTGCTGGCACCTGCGCGCCACCCGCGGCACGGCCAGCGGCGACCTCTGGCTGGGGGCGCGCTAGCCGCCCGCTGGTCAGCGGCGGGTCGCCGGGCGCGGGCGTTGGTGGCATGTCAGCTGCAGGGTCCGATGGTGGCGGCCCGGCTGGCAAGCCGTGTGACCCGGCCGCTGCCACCGGCCGCGTCGCGCAGGCGGGTGATCTCGTCGTGTTGGGCGGCCAGGCGCGCCAGGGCCTGGGTGCGGAAGGCGGTGAGCTCGCCGATGGTGGCCTCGGCGCGGGCCAGCCGCTGCTTGAGCGCGGCGACCTCGCGGTTGAGGCGGGCGATCTGCGCATCCCGCGGGTCGGGGATCGTGCCGGTCTGCTGGAGGGCCCCGAGGCGCTGCTCGAACTCGACCCGCAGGGCCGCGTAGGGGCGGGTGCCGTAGAAGGCGGTGCGGTCGACGCCGGCTTCCCGAGCGAGGGTCTTGATGTCGCAGCGGCCACCGGGCGGGAGCTCGCCGCGCAGCAGCCGGTCCATGACGGTGCGGATCTGCTGCTGGTTGGCGTGGCGCTGGGCGGCGCTGATGCGCATGTCAGGGCTGCTCGTGCTCGTGCTGGTGGCCGGTGGCGGCGTCGATCGCTGCCAGGACGCCCTGGGCGCGGTCGAGGTCGGCTTGCAGGCGTGCGCGCTCGGTCTTGCGGGTGGGTCCGAGACTGCCCAAGAACATCTTGGTCCGCTGGGCATGCTCGGCCCAGACTGGGCGGTGGCAGGGGTGGTGGGTGGCCTGCGGGCAGCGGGCGGAGTCGCACATCCCCGCCAGCGGCTTGGTCGCCGTCGGGGTGCCGGCGAGCTTGAGGCACAACGCCCGGGAGGGGTCGGTGAACCAGCAGTAGTTCGCGACCCCGAGGTGGAGCGTCTGGGCGCGTTTGGTCAGCAGGTTGAGGACCTCCCGGTCGCTGCGCTGCACCTTGGGCGCGTCAGCGGTCGCCGACTCGAGCTTGGCGTCGACGCTGGCGAAGAACTCGGTGAGCTCGCGGGCGCCGGGCCCGGCGGGCCGGATGCCTTGCTGGTAGTTGCGGAACTCGGCCAGGATCAGCTCAAGGTTGCGCTGTTGTTCGTGCCGGTTGACCTCGGCCAGCAGCTCGGCCTGGGCACCGCCAGGGCGGGAACTGTAGCCCTCGGTGGTCGCGACAGTGAGATGCTTGAGATGCACCTTGGCAGCCAGCAGCCCACCGGGACGGTAGGCCAGCTCCAGCGCCAGGGCGCGCCGCAGCGCCCGCAGAGTGACTGGCTCCTCGGGGATCGGGGCGAGCCCGAGCCGCTGCCCGGCCGGGGAGTTGACCCAGGCCCGCAACGACCGGGAGCGGACGCCGAAGGTGAACCGGCCAAACAACCCGGTGCCGGGTTCGGGGTGGTCCAGCAGCTGCTCGGCGAGCCCGACAGCGTGATAGACGGGCTCGATGACCACCCACTCGTCCTGGACACCGCCCAGCGGCTGGCCCTTGATGAGCGTGCCGGCCAGTCGATAGCGGACCAGGCCGGGCGCGACCTCCTCAGGCGGCCGTCGGCAGCCCACCACCAGCTCCATCAGCTCGCCGGCGCGCATCCCGGAGATCGCGGCAACAACGATGATCGAGGCCGTGCACACTACTGCGGCCAGCGCACGGACTTCCTCCTGGTGCAGCGGGAGCGTCCAGCGCACCTGCTCGTGGCGGTCCGCTCGAGGCACCTGCGCAGCGGCACGGCCCCATGGCTTCTCGAGCCCAACCTTGGCCACGACGGCGTGAAGCAGCTCGCGTAGCGGCGGGATCCACTGTGAGCGGAACTGGGTGGCACCGGCGGCCTGGGCAAGGGCGTCGAGGTTCACCCGCAGCAGGGGATCCTGCCGCTGCCAGCCTGCAGCCAGCCGCGCATGGGTGAACCGCTCGGGCAGCAGCGGCAGCGGATCACCGCGGTCCACGTGCTGGTTCAACACCGCGGTAAGCTGCCGGGCCGTGATCCGCCTGCGGGCAGCGAGCCGGGATCGAGCCTGCGCCCCCTCCGCCTCGCGCACGCGACCGGTCAGGTCAACCACGTGGGGACCAAGGGTGCCGGTCAGGTAGAGCGCTGCGGCCAGCATCGGCTGCAGGAGGTCCTGGCCCACCGGCAGAGTCTTGTTCTCCGCCCGGCCAGAGCGCATCCCAGCCACAGCCGACGGCGAGGCGCCCGACCATGGCCGCAGGTCCGCACGGACCTGATCGACAGTGAACAACTCCCGGTAGCTCACGAGATCGACGATGATCGCCGCAACGCCCCGACGGACCGACGAGCTGCGCTCGCCGATCACCGCGCCACGCTCGTCATGGACCTGCCGCCGGTGGGCCAGGTAGGCTTCGCAGTCGTCCTCGCTGACCTCCTGCAGGCTGGTGACCCCGCGTGCCGTGAGCCAGTTCAGCCTGAAGGGCACGGAAACTCGCGATTAGGGCTTCGTGCCGCCAGTTCGTACTCATGGATGAGCCCGCCCAGGATGTCGCGCCTCCGCACGCCTCGAGGAGTGCTGGCCGGAGCGGGAGGATCCGACGGCGGGTCGGGCACCCGGAGGTCGAGCCCACGGTGCGGGCGCCTGCTGTTGTAGTGAACCCCCGTACTCACGAAGCACCCGCTGGAGGTGGCGGCGACCAACACGAGCGTCCAGTCGAGGCACTCGCGCCTTCAGGTCCTCGCCCAGCGCTCGGCGAAGGCGTTCGCCTGCGGGGCTCGAAAACGGGGTCAGCACGACGCGAACGCGGTCGGCCGCGAAGACGGCGTCGAAGCTCCTGGGATACTTGGAGTCGCGATCGCGGATCAGGAACCGGAACGGCCCACGCTCGGACAGGTCGAAGGAGAGGTTCCGGGCCTGTTGGGTGACCCACGCCGTATCGGGACGCTTGGTCGCTGCGGCCACATGGACGCACCTGGTGCTGCATCGGCATCCTTTCGTGCATGTCCGAATGAGGAGCGGTCGTGGCTCACCGGGCCACAGTGCCGCTCGGGCCGGCGGTGACCGGCAGGCGGCGAAGATCGACGGACTCGTCCGCCAAGAGCCTCGGCTCGACCCTGGCACGCTTCTCGATCAGGCCCCGTGCCGCGCGGACCTCCCTTGGCCGGTTCATGCTCGCGGCGGCCACCAGCCGTCCGTCACGCAGCCACAAGAAGGTCGCGCTGCGGCTTGCGGGATCACCGCGGGTGACGACGTAGTCGCTCGGCTCAGGCCAGCCGAACAGCTGCAGCTTGACGTCGTACTGATCAGACCAGAAGTAGGGGACGCCGTCGTCGGTGCTTGGCAGGCCGGCCATCGTCCTGCCGACCGCCGCGCCCTGATAGAGCGCGTTGTTCCAGTGCTCGATGCGCACTCGCGGGGTGGGGCAGTGCACATGCGGACGGCTGGCGACGTCGCCGGCGGCGAACAGCCATGGCCGGCTCGTGCGCCCGTGCTGGTCGACGATGACACCGTCATCCGCCACCACGCCAGCCGTTGCCGCCAGGCCGGTCTCTGGCCGGACACCGATACCGACCACGACGGTCGCCGCCGGGATCGTCCGCCCGTCGGCCAGCTCGACCGCCCCGACCACGCCGCCGGCTCCCCGAAATGCCGTGACCGCGCTGTCCAGCAGCAGGCGGACACCGTGCTCGCGGTGCACCGCCGCAAAGACCGATCCGAGCAGGGGACCGACCGCCCGCAGCAGCGGCTGGCGCAAGGCTTCCACCACGGTCACGTCGCGGCCAAGCTCACGTGCGACCGCGGCCACCTCCAGCCCGATGAAGCCGGCACCGACGACCACCACAGGAGCCGGCGAGCGCAGACGGCGCCCGAGCTCGCGGGCGTCATCCGCAGTACGCAAGTAGCAGATGCCCTCCAGGTCGCCGCCTGGAATCCTGAGCCGTCGCGGGCTCGCGCCGGTGGCGAGCAGCACACTGTCGGCTGGCAGGGCCTCGCCGTCGTCGAGCAGGACCGTGCCGGCGGACGGGTCGATGGCTCGTGCCCGAAGGCCCAACCGCAGCTCGACCTGGTTGGAGCGGAGCTGGTCGGCGGGAACGATCGGCCTGAGCGCGGACTCCACGTCGTCGACGTCGATCAGCTTCTTCGACAGGGGCGGCCGCTCGTAGGGAGGGTGCCGTTCCGCGCCGACGACCACGACCTCGCCGGTGAACCCGGCCTGGCGCGAGGCCATCGCGGCGCTGACGCCGGCCGCGCTCGCACCGATGATGACGTGTCGTCCGGTCCTCATCGAGTCCAGGGCTTGGGCTGGAGGCTGGAGGCCCGCACAGTCACGCGGGCCTCCGCGCTTGCATGGTATGCGGCCTTCACGCTAGCACCGCCCAGCCTCCAAGGCAGGCGGAGGAGAGGCTCAGCGCATGACGGCGCTCAACGTCATCGTGGCGGTGGGGGACGCTCGATCTCCTGGGCGAGCTCCACCACGAACCCGTCGGGTCGAGAAGGTGGAGCGTCCGGTGACCCCAGCGGCGGTCGAGTGGGCCGCGGAGGATCTGGGCACCGGCCGCCCGGAGCCTGGCCGCCTCGCCATCGACGTCCTCGACAAGAAAGGCGATCTCGCCACCCGGCCCGCCGGCACGCGCGTCCCGCCCAATGAGCTCCGGCAGCTTCGCGCGCTCAAACAGCCCGAACTTCGCCCCCTCCGTGACGAACTCGGCGTAGCCGTGCTCTCGGAGCCTGAGGTGCAGGCCGATCAGCTCGCGGTAGAAGGCGATCGAGCGATCCAGGTCCTGCACGTAGAGGATCACGTAGTCCACACGCGCAATCACCGCAATCACAAGGCCTCCCTCCCCGACGCTGGCGCTCTCCACAGCAGCACTGCGCCTGCCCTGGAGCCCGATGTCAGGCAGTTCCGAGACTCATGTGGACCCGTCTCGGCCGGGAAGGCACGTTCAAAACGAAGCCGCGGGAAGCGGATCACGGCGAGCTTGTTGGCGTTCCGATCAGGAGCGCCGAGCAGCGCCTCGCGCTGAAGTCCCGGATGAGCGCCCAGTCCGGCACTGTTGCGTTCGCGGTGACCGCCTTCGAGCAGCGAGACTGGCGCGATGAGAACTCGCCGCCCTCGTTCCGCTCCGGTCCCGCGGTCCGCCTTCGCCGGCTTCCGGTTCCCGCCCGACATCTCCGCGAAGGTCGCGGCTTCAGCATGCCCGAGTCGCCGCAACGCAACAGCGCCCGGCGGTATCCTCCCAGACGACATCCGCCGAGCGGCCAGCGCTGGACCGCTCGTCCAGGACAGGAAGGACCCGCGCCGTGGGGACGACCAACAGGCCAAGCCCGTGGGCCGACGTGCTGCTGTCAGACCAAGAGGCGCTACAGATCATCGCCGTGCTCGCCGATGTCCACGACGGCCACGATGTCCACGACGCGGTCGGGGCCGCTTGGTCGCTGCTCGGCAACCGGCTGGCCGCGCAGGCAGATGTCGCCGATCCTCGCCCGAGGACCTCGCCAGCCTCTGGGATCGCCTGGTGAACAGGGCCCGCCCATGGGCCGACCTCGGGCACCGGCCACCCCTCAACCAGGGTTAGTCCCACGGTTTGGCCCCACCCAGGCCGCCCTCGCGGCCCAGCATGCCTCGGCCTGCCGTCGGCGGCTCCGCGGCGTTGTCCATGCGCTTGGCCTCGCCCGATCGGCACCGCGCCGGCTGCGCCGATGCCCTGATAGGAGCGGGTCTCCCGGAGTGGTGGGGCGCCCGGCACTCCGAGCGCATGGGAAACGCCGCCACCAGCACGTTTGCCCCGCCGCCTGACGATCAAGGGCAGTTTCACCGTCGACGATGGCCGCCGCCGCCGCGACCTCCAGCAGCAGGCCAGCCGCCGGGGCTTCGCCGACCTGCGCGCCTGCCTGCAGGCCTTGCTGGAGGACGGCTGGAGCATCCCCCAGCTCGCCACCCACCTGGCCACCACCCAGGCGGCCATCCGCCGCGCCATCACCGACCACCACCTCCATCAGCCACCCCGCCACGAGCGACTGGCCCGCCAGCGCCAACGCGCCGCCCAGCAGCGCGCCGCCACCCGGGTCGCCGAACTCGGCTATGCCGGGGTGCGGGCCTACCTGGTGGACCGGCTGGTCACCCAGGCGTGGACGCTGGAGGAGATAGCCGCCGAGCTTCGTGCCGCTCCTAGCACCCTGCGGCGCCTGCTGGATCGTTACCAGATCCGGCGGGTGGGGCCGACCCGGCGGCAGCGCGCCGCCGCGGCCGCCAGCGGACCCCACATGCAGGCGCGGGTGGTCCAGCAGCGCTGCCAGGCGCGCCTGGTCGAGCTCGGCTTCGAGGGGCTGGAGGCTTACCTGCGGGACCGGTATGCGAGGCGGGGCTGGTCGGTGCGGCGGCTGTGCGCTGAGCTCGGCGTGGGCCATGGGTGGCTGGATGCGCAGCTGGCCCGGCTCGGGCTACGACCCTGACCGCAGGCTCAGCGGGACTGTCGTGGGAGGTTCGAGTCACGCCGGGATCTGTCAAGCCAGGGGTGTAACTCCCCGGCCACCCGACCGCGATGGGATGAGGTCTCGGCTGGGCTTGTTCGAGGCCACGTCCGGGTGGGATTGTTGCTGCGCGTGGCGTGGCCTTCCGGGTGTCCGCCGGTTCTTGGTCGGTGGGTGGCGCAACCGCTGCTCAGCCACGTCGCGGCGGAGCCGCGCCGCGTCGGTCAGCTTGCGTCGTACGAGAAGGAGGGCCAGTGATGAATCGGATTGTCGCAGTCGTGGCGGCTGCCGTGCTGAGTGTCGGCCTGACCGTCCCTCCGGCTCTTGCTGACGCCGTGTACCACAGCAGCCACATCGTCCTGCTTCCCACCGGTGATACGCCGCTTCGGTCAGGTTTCGTGGAAAATATCCACGTGAATGGACCGAACGTCTTTGCGCACGAGATCTACGTGCTCAATGGTGCGCAACCCGATACGACGTACCAAGTCGCGTTGAGCATCTTCGCGTTGGACCCGACCTGTACCGGCAGCCCCGCAGCGGTGGTGCCAACCGCCGCCATCACCACAAACGCCGCCGGCAACGGCAGCGGTGATGCGGTCTTCCGGCCATCTGACGTGCCTGCCGTGTTGCGCAGCGCCACGCACGGCATCATCTGGACTGTCTCGGATTGGTCGGGCGTCACCTTTAGCAGTGGGTGTGAGCAAGTCACACTCGATTGACTTCATGGCCGTAGCTCACTTTCCGCACGTTGGAGCTCACTTGGGCGCTGTTGCACGTGGTCATCCCGCGGCAGACTGAAGCCGCGACCTGTGGGTGCCGGTTATTCGGTCACCTCATGCGATCTGCGCATACTCATGGAGCAGCCCACCGAGTCGATCTCGCCGCGTGACCCTCCAGCCGGCACAACGACAGCTGATTCGTCGGGCCCGAGGGGTAGTGCCTGCCGCAAGGCACGGTGCGGCCGGTGCACGTTGTAATGGTCGGCGAACTCGGCCAACACCAACCGCAGCTGCCGACCTCCAAAGAACAGCATCCGATCCAACACCTCACGCCGAACGGTACCGACCCATCGCTCCGCGTCGGCGTTCGCCCGCGGTGCCCGCACCGGCGTGCGCAGCACCTGGATCCCCTCGGCGGCAAAGATCGCATCGAACGCGGCGGTGAACTTGGCATCACGATCGCGGACCAGGAACCTGAACCCGGTGACGTCCTCGCCGATTCCCATGACCAGGTTTCGGGCCTGCTGTGCTACCCACTCCCCCGCCGGATGCGCCGTCATCCCGAGCATGTGGACCCGGCGGGTCGCGACCTCGATCGCAAACAGGACGTACAGCCGCCGCAGGAAGACGGTGTCCACGGTGAAGAAGTCCACGGCCAGCACGCTGGCGGCCTGAGCGCGTAGAAACTGCCGCCACGAGACAGCCGACCGTTTGGGTGCCGGATCGACGCCGGCGCGCTGCAGGATGGTCCACACCGTGCTGGCCCCGATCCCGTCCTTGTACCCGAGGCGGCACCGCTCGCCATGGATCCGCCGGTAGCCCCAGGTCGGGTTCTCCCTGGCCAGCCGCAGCACCAGCTCACGGATCTCCGCCGCCACACTGGGCCGGCCACGCTGGTGCGGGTAGGTCCAGCGGCGCCGGACCAGGTCGCGATGCCAGCCCAGCAGCGTGGCCGGCCGGACGAACAAGCCCTGCCAGGCTGGACGGGGCATAAGCCGTGCGAGTCCGGCCAGCAGCGCCCGGTCGGGCCCAGTCGACCCTTGGCCGGGTCACCTGGCGCAGCACCGCGACCTCGTGGCGCAACACCAGCAGCTCGGCGTCCTTTGCCGCCGCGCTCCGCGCCAGCAGCGCAAGCCACCGCAGCACCTGGCAGCACAGCAGATAGAGCAGTCGCAGGGTCATGTGCCGATCATCGCGGCCCGGCAACGCCTCTAGCGAACTCGCAGCTCAGCACCCGCGACGGACTTTCTGGCACCCACACGCACTTGCGCCTCCTCGCCCGCGTTCCGCAGCTAATCAGGGTTCTGGGCTACGGCTGGGGCTGAAGCCGCAGGTAGGCGGCCTGCGGCCTGGTGGGAATCCCGATTCGGCATAGATACACGCCTGTCCAATGACATGTTGATCTGCCTCGGAAGA
>JBKPDO010000084.1:0-2988 GCA_046727955.1 bacterium
CCGCGTCCCCATCCCACCCTCCACCCTCCGCGCCCGGGATCAAGGGCGCGAGGATGCACCAAACCCGCAGCCGTCTTCCAGCTGGGACCACTCACCTCGGCGGTCCGAGGCGAAGCCTCACTGGTACTCCAGCCGCACTTGGCATGAGATAGGGTTCCTGCCCGCCGGCGCGGGACGAGACCGGCAGTCCACAGCGCCATGGAGGGCGGGAGGAGCCGTGCTGGAGGCCGACGAGGCAGCAGACATCGAGCAAGTCCACGCGTGGGCGGCCGGGCTGAACGCCCTGCACGCCCGCATCGCGGGACGGTTCGGCCGTGCCGAGCCGCGTCGGCGGGCGCTGGCCTACCTGCGCGGCCTGCTGGGCAACGTGGGCCGCAAGAACGGCTGGCAGCTGGCCGAGCACGCCGGCGAGCGCACCCCCGACGGCATGCAGCGCCTGCTGGCCACCTCCGGCTGGGATCCGGAGCTGGTCCGCGACGACCTGCGCGCCTACGTGGTCGAGCACCTGGGGATCCCGCCGCGGTTTTGGTGGTGGACGAAACCGGGTTCCTCAAGAAAGGCACCAGCTCGGTGGGGGTCCAGCGGCAGTACTCCGGCACCGCCGGCAAGGTCGACAACTGCCAGCTGGGGGTGTTCTTGGCCTATGCCAGCCCCAGGGGACGGGCGATGATCGACCGGGAGCTGTACCTGCCGGAAAGCTGGACCGACGACCCGCCGCGATGCCGGGCCGCGAAGGTCCCAGCAGAGGTCGGGTTCCGGACCAAGCCGCAGCTGGCCCGGGTCATGTTGGAGCGTGCCCTGGACGCCGGCGTGCCGGCCGCCTGGGTGACCGCCGATGAGGCCTATGGCGGCAACCCAGCCCTCAGGTGCTGGCTGGAGAAGCGTGGCGTGTGGCATGTGCTGGCGGTCAAGTGCACCGAGCCGCTGGCGGTCCCAGCTGCTGACCGCCCTGCGGGAACGGCGCGCACCAGCGCGGAGCAGCTGGCAGCGGCCGCACCAGCCGAGCAGTGGATCACGTGTAGCGCGGGGCATGGCGCCAAGGGCCGCCGCCTATACGACTGGATCCGCGTGGAGCTGGCCGCGCCGGCTGCGGTCGGGATGGCCAGGTGGCTGCTGGTGCGCCGCAGCCGCAGCGACGGGGAGCTGGCGTTCTATGCCTGCTACGGGCCCGCAGCCACGCCGCTGATTGGGCTCGTGCGGGTGGCCGGGACCAGGTGGGCGGTGGAGGAATGCTTCCAGACCGCGAAGGACCAAGTCGGCCTGGACCACTACGAGGTCCGCAGGTGGCCGGGCTGGTACCGGCACATCACCCTGGCGTTGCTGGCGCACGCGTTCCTGGCCGTCACCCGCGCCAAGGCTAACTTCGAGCGGGCAAAGGGGGAGGCGGTGGCCTGAGCGGCGCGCTCGGCCTGCTGCCACTGACCGTTCCCGAGGTCCGCCGCCTGCTGGTCGCGCTGGTGTGGACCACCCGGTCAAGCCGAGCTTGGTACTGGCCTGGTCCAGGTGGCGCCGTCGTCATCAGGCCCGCGCCAGGCGCGCACACTACCAGCGACGCGAACCACAAGTGCAGCTGGATTAACGAATCCGAGAACGGTTCCTCTGTAGGTCAAGCGGAAGCAGCCTCAAGCGGCTGGCCGGGCAGGCTGGAAGGCTTCTTGGCGGCCAGTTCCCGGCGCAGCACGGCCGACTCGTGCTGTTGGCCAGGCGCCGCAGCGCCGACCCGGCAGATGACGGGCTTGTGGTTGGAGCTCACAGCTGCAGGTCGGCGACAAAGCAGGCAAGCTCACCCGTGGACGTCCGCCCCACCCAGGTGGGATACACCCCATCACCCAACCCGCAACTGAAGACGACAGCATTCAGCTCTGTGGCAGGGTCCACCACCAGGTTGACCGCACCCTTCTGTAAGAGCTCCGGGATGATCTTGTCGAGCTCGGAGTCGTCATCCCATTGCGGGCCCGGATCGCCAAGGCGGCCCAGCGCCGCAACCGCCGACGCGTCAAGGAAGCTGCCGGTGCCGCTGTCCACCACGAACCCGGGGATCTCGCCGGGCTGCAGGGTCGCCGGGTCCTGCCCGGGCTGCAACGCCAACTCCCAGACGACCACCGGGTCGTCGTGGATGGTCAGCTTCACCGCCGCCACCGGCCCCACCGGACTGGGTGTCGTTGGTCTCTTGAGTTGCTCCCGGCGGCTGGTCGACAGGCTGACCGGATAGCGGCCGGGTGCTGCGGTTGTGGTGAAGGGCACGGCGTAGTGCTCCAGGCTCACTCCCAAGAAGGGGTCCACCGCAACCAGCCGCCCGGTCGCCAGCTGCAGCGTGCCGACGTCGAGCACCTCCACGACCAGTGGGGTCCCGTCCCTTCTGCGGCGTCGGGCGTCGGGCCGAAACAGCGTGTCGACATCTGGAGGGGCAAGCTGCATCAGAATCCCCCGTTGTCGCCCCGGACGGGTTCCAGGTCCAACCGGTCAGTGGATGGGAACCGAGGGATCGGCTCGTGGTAGGAGTAGACCTCTAGGTACGACAGCCACCCGTCTTGCAGGAACAACAGCACCCCACCGACCGGCTGGCCGTCGTCGCCCACGATCTGCGGTTGCGCCGGGACAGGGCTTGGTGTGCGCGCTGCCAGACCAGGGGTGTGCTCGACGTCCAGGTGGATGCTTGCGCAGCCACAGGCGCACCGCCCGGCCGCCACCGCGCTGGCTGCCTGCGCACGGAGCCGTTGGGCATCCATGAACCTGTGGGCGAGCACCCAGTCGAGCACGGCTGCTTCCTGGTCGCCCAGCGCACGCGGGAACTGCTCGTCCTCACCCATCGCCCCTCCCGCCAAGACGGGCAAGCAGCCTACCTCACAAGTGCGGCTGGAGTACCAGTGAGGCTTCGCCTCGGACCGCCGAGGTGAGTGGTCCCAGCTGGAAGACGGCTGCGGGTTTGGTGCATCCTCGCGCCCTTGATCCCGGGCGCGGAGGGTGGAGGGTGGGATGGGGACGCGG
>JBKPDO010000085.1:0-9171 GCA_046727955.1 bacterium
GGGCCTCCCGTAGCTTCCAGCGCAAGAACAACGATGAGCCAGCCGGTGGGCCGGTGGATGGAGAGCGGGAACGATTGCTGCGCGTCCGTTAGGGATCCACAGGTGAGATGGCGGCGTTGACGGGGTTGCTCGGGTGACGCGCGTGCGGCTCGGCCGCTTGGCCGGACGAGCGTCGACGGGGCCGTGAGGTGTGGGCTTGGATATGATCGCTACCTCACCAGCCGGCACACCGCCTTGGCCCAGCCCAGCGGCTTGTCCGCAGAGCCACGTGGCCTGCCGGCCGGACAGCCGCAGCCCGACGGCGTGGAAGACGAGGCTGTGGTCCCGCCGACCCCCGGCCCGCCGGGCATGAACGCGCCGATCGAGGACTCCATGTTCAGCGTGTTGAAGCCCGCATTCGCCGGATGGTGGCGTAGCGCCGCAGCATCTTTTCGCCCCCGAGATCGTGGCGCTGACGGTTTGCCAGGCGGTGCGGACCGCTGGGGCTACGCGTCGCGGTGGTTGATCAGGACGAATCCGGTCCCCAAGGCGACCGCCGCGTAGAGGCAGAACACGCCGAACCCGGACCAGGCGCCGAGGGAGACCGAGTCGGGTTGCACGGTGTAGACGCTGGTGCCGGCCTGCATCGGGAGGTAGGGGACGATGGTGTCCTGCCAGGAGTGCGGTAGGAGCGTCATGATGAGCTGCGGCACGAAGAGCGCGCCGAACAGCGCGGCGATCGCGCCGGCGCTGGAGCGGATGATCGCGCCGAGGCCCAGGCCGAACAGTCCGAGCACCGCCAGGTACAGGCCGCCCCCGGTCACCGCCCGGAGCACGCCGGGATCGCCGATCTCCGACCGCAGGCCGTCGCCGGACAGGGACGCCTGGAAGACGAAGTAGGCGGCGAAGCTCGAGAAGATCCCGACGACGAGGGCGGCCGCGGCGAACACGATCGTCTTGGCCGCCAGCATCAGGCGGCGCTGTGGTACGGCGCTGAGGGTGACCCGGATCATGCCCGTGCGGTATTCGCTGGTGATGACGAGCACCCCCAGCACCCCGAGGGCGATCTGCGACAGGTGCAGGCCGCCCAGGCTGAGCCGTGTCGAATCGATGGTCGCCTTGTCGTGGGCGCTGAGCCGACTGGGGAGGAGGATGGCCAGCAGCGCCGCCAGCCCGACGTTGAACACCACGGCCGCCAGCAGCGTCCAGAAGGTCGAGCGGACCGAGCGGAGCTTGCACAGCTCCGCTCGGAGGATGTCGGCGAAGCGCGACAGCGGGCTGTCGGAGGGCCGCGGGACGGTGATGGCTTGCATGGTCGGCCTCACTTCCGGCCCGGGGCGAGCGCGCCCTGGGCCGTGCGGTAGTCGCCAGCGTCCCTGGTGAGCTCCATGTACCTGTCCTCCAGCGACGCCTGCTGCGCCGAGAGCTCCTGCAGCGTGAATCCGTTCGCCCTGGCCAGCTCGCCGACGGCTGCAGCGGTGGTGCCGGTGATGCTGAGCGTGTCGTCGGCCTGGCGGACGACCGTGGCGCCCTGTGCCTGCAGCAGCTTGGCCAGGGCGTCGGCCTGGGGCGAGCGGACCCGCACGAAGTTGCCCGAGCCGTTGTTGAGGAGGTCCTGGATGGTCGTCTGGGTGATCAGGCGGCCGCGCCCGATGATGATCAGGCGGTCGGCGGTGATCGCCATCTCGCTCATCAGGTGGCTGGAGACCAAGACGGTGCGGCCCTGGGCGGCCAGCGACTTCAAGAGGTTGCGGATCCACAGGACGCCCTCGGGGTCGAGGCCGTTGACCGGCTCGTCGAACAGCAGCACCCGGGGATCGCCGAGCAGCGCGGCGGCGATACCCAGGCGCTGTGCCATGCCGAGCGAGAAGCCGCCCGCGCGCTTGCCAGCGACGCGACCCAGCCCGACCAGCTCGAGCACCTGGTCGACCCGGGTCCGGCCGATCCCGTTGCTGAGCGCCAGGCACCGGAGGTGGTGGTAGGCGCTGCGCCCGCCGTGGAACGCCTTGGCCTCCAGCAGCGCGCCGACCTCGAAGAGCGGGCGGCGGTAGGTGGCGTAGGGGCGGCCGTTGACGGTCACCGACCCCGAGGTCGGTGCGTCCAGGCCGAGAATCAGGCGCATCGTGGTCGACTTCCCGGCCCCGTTGGGTCCGAGGAATCCCGTGACCTGACCTGGCGGCACGACGAACGACAGGTCGTGGACCGCCAAGGTGGCGCCGTAGCGCTTGCTGAGGCCGGTTGCCTGGATCATCTGCGGACTCCAATGCTCGATTGGCCAGTTCCGAAGCGAATCAGGGTCGGCGAAGACCTCGCGGGTGTCATGAGCAGCCTGCGTTTCGGTCCCGCCTAATGGCCACCAGGGCCGAGGGCGCCGGTGAGGTGCAAGGCGAGAAACCCCAGGACCAGCACGATCCCGATGATCCACAACAGGGCCGCCACCCGGTGCGACCTGCGGGCGGCCGGTCCACGGTCGGGCGCCACGCCGGCGTCGTCGCCGGTATCGGGGTGGCGAGGCGGGTCAGCCATGCGGATCTCCTCTTTGGTCACGCGTGGTTGTCCGGATCTTGATGACGGGCAGCAGTTTACCAGACACTATGTCGCTAGCGACTCAGAGCGTCTTGCAATCGACGGCATGTATGACGCCGCGTATACTGGCGTCGTGCCGAAGCTGTGGAACCAAACCATCGAGGCGCACCGCGCGGCGGTGCGCGAGGCGACCCTGGACACCACCGCGGCGCTGGTGGCCGAGCACGGGCTGGCGTCGGTGACGATGTCGCAGATCGCTGCCGAGACCGGCATCGGACGGGCGACGCTGTACAAGTACTTCGCCGACGTCGAAGCGATCCTGCTCGCCTGGCACCAACGGCAGATCGCCCGCCACCTCGACTATCTCGCCGAAGTCCGAGACCACGCCGGAGGCGGCGCCGGCGGGCGGCTCCAAGCCGTGCTGGAGGCCTACGCGCTCATCCGCCACGAGCACCCTGACACCGAACTGGCGGCACTCCTGCATCAAGCTGAGCACGTCGCCCGAGCGCAGCAGCAGCTGCACCATTTCATCCAAGACCTGCTGACCGAGGCCGCACAGACCGGCGACGTCCGCGACGACGTCGCGCCGTCCGAGCTTGCCAGCTACTGCCTGCACGCCGCCGCGGCCGCCAGCAGCCTGCCGTCCAAAGCCGCGGTCCACCGGCTCGTCCAGGTCATTCTCACGGGCCTGCGACCGACTCCGCCCGCCAGCCAGGTCGACGCCGCACCGCCTCGACATCGTCGGGTCGCCCACGAGCGCTTACCGTGAGCGCCGAGGGCTGATGACGGCTCGCCCGGCTCCCGCCGATCCAGCTCGCAGGCGCTACCAGCTGCTGGCGCCGATCTATGACTGGACCAGCGGCGAACGGCCCCTGTATGCCGCAGCGCGAGCGATCGAGCTGCTGCGACTGCGTCCGGGCGCGACCGTGGTGGAGCGCGACACCGACGATCGCACCCTGGAGCGCTTCACCTATGGCGACGTTGCGCTCGCCGCGGGAACCCAAAGACGGCCGGAACGGGCGCGGCGGCCAGCTGATGCGTGGTCCGTGCCACCTCCCTGACCCCGGGCCGGCGCCCTATCACCGCCTCGACGACCGCCTTCTCCGAGGCGCGCAGCATCCCGCTCGACTCGAGGACCACCGTCGCCCTCGCCCTTCGTGGCCTGGTCATGCGCTGCCCGCCCCAGCAGGACCCACCGCCTTGCGAGCGGTGGCGATGAACAGGCTCCCACCGTTGAACTCGTCCACGGCCACCTCATCGAAGGCTCGCTCCAGGTCTCGAACGAGATCCTTCTCGACGTCGGCGTTGTACACATACCTGAACAATGGTTTGAGCGCCGGGTTGAGCATCCGGCCCCGGCCGCCAAGCGGCCCAGGGCGGCCGTCGAGAACCACGAAGCGGCCGCCGCCCTTCAGCGCGGCCAGAACCCGGGCGATCGCTGCCTGATGATCCGGGATCACGCTGAGGCCAAGGATGCACAGGGCCGCGTCGAACGACTCCGCAGGTAGCTCGGTCCGCGCGGCGTCGCCCTGGACGAACTCGACGTTGTGCCAGTCCTCGCCTCGAGCGCGCTCCCGGGCCGCTGCGAGCATTTCCTGGCTGTAGTCGAGCGCGGTGAGCCTTCCCGAGGTGCCGATCGCCCGCTCCAGCAGCGGGAAGTTGACCCCGGGACCGCAGGCCAGCTCGAGCACCGCCTCCCCGCCTTTTAGCCCAAGAGCCTCAACCGCCGTGCGGCGGATCTCCGCCCGCCGGCCGAAGAAGATGGGCCAGTCGCCCGCCCAGTACAGGCGGGGGTGTCGGCCCCAAAAGCCGTAGATGCGCCGGCCGTCTGCGAGGTCAAACGGCATGACCAGGCTCCTCCACGCCCTTGTTGGTCGGTACCACTGTCACTTCGTCCTTGCTCGGAACGCGGCGACCGCTGCCGGGACGAGGATGAGTGCGGCCACGCCCAAGGCGAGCAGCGCCCGCGCGTCCTGCCCCCAGTCGTTGCCGATGCTCATCAGCCGCTGGCCGGTCTCGATCACGTAGGCCGCGGGGTTGCCGGTGGCAACCGTCTGCAGCCAGCTTGGCAGGAGCGGCTTGGGGAAGAAGGCCGGGGTGAGGAACAGCGCCGGCAGCGTCAGGAACAGGCCCGCGGCCATGGTCAGCTCGGAGTTGCGAGTGCGCAGCGCAATGAGGTTCGAAAGGCCGGCCCAGACAACACCGAACAGCGTGGCGTAGCCGAGCAGCGCGAGCGCGCCGAGCCAGCCGGTCTGCGGCCGCGCTCCCATCAGCACCGCGATGCCAAGGATGATCGTGCCCTGCAGCAGCATCGTGATCGCGTCGGCGATCACCCGCCCGAGCAGGATGCTGGTGCGTCGGATCGGGCTGGTCAGGAGCTTGTCCATCATGCCGGTGTCGATGTCGGTGACGGTGGCCAATCCCGACTGCAGCGCGGTGAACAGCATCGACAGCACGACCGTGCCGGGGAGGAAGAACTCGAGATAGGAGTCGTAGCCCAGGCTCCTGAACTGCTGGGTGTCCGCCAGGCCGCGGAAGATCTGTGAGAACAGCACTAGCCAGAGCACCGGCTGCAGCAGCGAGGCCACAACCAGCATGGGGGTGCGGAGGTCCCGGGTGACGTTGCGCGCGCCAAGCGCTGCGGGCGTGGGCAACCTCAGGTCACGACGCATGACGTCTCCTTCCGTGCGCGGCGCCGAACATGCTGCTGACGGCGCCCTTGACCTTGGCCTCGGCGCGTGGACGCGCTCCGGTGTAGCGCAGGAACACGTCGTCCAGGGATGCCTGCGCCTGCTCGAGCGATGCCACCTGGATCCCGTCGGCCTCTAGCAGCCGCAGGACCGGCGGCACGCTGGCGCGCGCGTCGTCGACGTAGACGACCAACACAAGCGCATCGCCGGAGGGTCCGGGCTGCACGCGGGTGACGTCCGGGTAGGAGGCCAGCGCTCGCGCCGCCCGCGCCACGCTCGCCTCCTCGACGAAGGTGAGCGTCAGGCGGCCCCCGCCCACTTCCTGCTTGAGGGCCGGTGGCGTTCCCACCGTGACCAGGTGGCCGTCGTCGAGGATGGCGACCCGGTCGCAGGCGCGGTCGGCCTCCTCCAGGTACTGGGTCGTCAGGAACACGGTGGTTCCTTGCTGGCTGCGTTCCCGCAGCTGCGCCCACAGGGCGTTGCGGGACTGCGGGTCCAGCCCGATCGTCGGCTCGTCCAGGAACAGCACCGACGGACGGGCCACCAGCGCCTGGGCCAGATCCAGACGGCGCCGAAGTCCCCCCGACAGCCGGCCGGCCCGAACCTTCGCCACCTCGCCAAGCGAGAAGGCCTCCAGCAGCTCGGCGGATCGGCTCCATGACTGGTCGTATCGAAGCCCGTGGACGAACCCGCTCATCGCCAGGTTCTCCGAGGCGGTCAGGTCGTCGTCCACGCCGACGGACTGGCCCGCGTAGCCGATCACCTGCCGCACCCGGTGTGGCTCTCGATCCGTGTCGAACCCGCCGACCCGGGCGGTGCCCCGGGTCTTGCGGAGCAGCGTGACCAGGATCCGGACCGTGGTGGTCTTGCCCGAGCCGTTGGGCCCGAGGAAGCCGAAGATCTCCCCTTGGGCGACGGCGAAGGAGACCCCCGCCAGGGCGGTCTTGCCGCCGCGGTACACCTTGGCGAGGTCCTCGACCTGGATTGCGGGATCGTGTCGGCTCGCGGCGGTCATGGTCTGATCCCCGGGCCGGCGGCGTGCACTGCGGTCTGGCCGGCGCGGTGGTTCGCCTGCGACCGTGCCGACGGCCGCGTCGGCGAGGTGATCGCTGCTGCCTGGCGCACCGTGCGCTGCTGGGGCTGCGTGTGTCGTCCGTCGCGGGTCAGGTCCCGCGGCTGGTCCATCGACGGCCATGGCTTGTCCTCCTGGGTCGCGCGTGGTGGTCGAGGCTTCCACGCGGCACAGTTTACGAGACACTATGTCACGCAGTCAAGCAAACTGTCTTCAACATAGTCGTCACGTATACATGGCTGGTGCCGCAGCTGTCGTCTACGACGCGCTGCGCCGGCTCGTGGCCGGCTCGCTGGTCGGGCGCATCGCCGCCGACGTCGCGGCCATCGCCCCGGCCGGCACACAGGTGCTCGAGGAGGAGCCGCTCGCTGTCGAGCATGAAGGCCGCAACGACCAAGATCACGAGCCGACCACCTCGCTCGCCAGGACGGCGTGGCCATCGTGGCGTTCCTGGCCTGCTGGGTGACCCAGCTTGATTCGGGCCGGACCGTGACGCCGTCACGCATCCGAATGACCACCCGGTCGGCCTCCACTACCTGTCAAACGGCAACGAACTTGTCGTCTCCCCTTACGTGCGTACAAGCTCACAGCACCGAAAGGATCGGCCGGAAAGGAGGTCACGATGCGACGTCGCATCCTGTTCCTCGTTGCCACCCTCTGCGTGGTCGGCGTGCTCACCGTGGGCGCTCCCGCCTACGGCGAGGGACGCCCGTTCTCAACCACGCTCACCGGGGCGGCAGAGGTGCCTGGACCGGGTGATGCGGACGCCACCGGCACGGCGTTCCTCACCCTCAACCAGGGCCAAGGTGAGGTCTGCTTCGAGCTGAGCTGGGCCGGGATCGACGGCACCGTTGTCGCGGCGCATATCCATGCGGCGCCCGCCGGGGTCGCCGGTCCGATCGTGGTCCCGCTGTTCACGGGTGTCGCCCTGGCGGGTACCGACAGCGCCAGCGGCTGCGTCGCGGGGGTAAGCGGGGAACTGATCAAGGCCATCAGGCACAACCCAGACGGCTACTACGTGAACGTTCACAGCACCGTGTTCCCGGCGGGCGCGGCCCGCGGGCAACTCGGCAAGTAGTAGGACGGCAATGCGAAATCGCGCCATGGAGCTGACCGCCGGGGGGCTAGCGACGTAGCCAGGTCGCGGCAGGAAGGCCGGCGGCCGCGCGGCCGCCGGCCTCTTCTGCGTCTGGGGCTATGGTCCGGCGCTCTTGTCGATCCGCGCGGCGTCGCCGAGGTTGGAGTTGCCCTCCAGGAAGGTCAGGGTCTGGACCTCGTCGGCGTGCGGGCCGGTGTAGCGGAGCACGTAGAGCCCGTTGCGGACGTCGACGACGTAGATGAGCCCGTCCTTGATGATCGGGTAGCTCCACATGACGACCTTGTTCGGCCCGCGGCTGAGCGCCGGGTCCTCGATCGCCACCGACCCGAGCGGCGTCGGCGAGAACCAGCCAGCCTGGGTCGGCTGGCCCGGGTCGGAGAGGTCGATGGCCTGCTCGCCGCCGGAGTGCCACGAGTCGAACGCCAGGTTCCGCGTCAGCGTCGGGTTGTGCGAGGAATAGCTGGTGAACTGCTCGGTAGCGGGGTCGTCGCCGGGGCTGCCCTGGAAGGCTTGGGTGTTCTGCACCAGCTTGTACTCGCCGAGGAGGTGCGGCCGCTGCGGCTGCGCGACATTCCAGGTGCGCGCCCAGCCCCACGGCCAGCCAAACGACGCCGCCGTGAAGGTCCCGTAGACCTCGTCGATCGTCAACGCGAACGGGCGCCCCGGCAACGGCAGGGCCGAGTGGCTCTCGGCGCAGCCCGCCGCGGTGTGGCCGGGGCATCGGGGGCCGGCGCCCCAGGTCGGGAACGGCACGGGCGTCAGCAGGTCGTCGTTCAGCGATTCGACCGTGCCAGCCGGGATCTGGTTGTTCGCCACCTTGCTGGTGTCCAGGATGCCGAAGCCGCCGCGCAGGTACGCCAGGTAGGTCCGCGTCCCGTCCACTGACGGCGCCATCGAGTGCAGCGCCAGGTCGAAGTCGTAGTTGGCCGGGTCGGCGGCGCCGGGGAACAGCTGGTTCCAGTTGCCCCTGGCGATCTCGGTGACGCTGCCCTGCCGCGCCTTGCTGATGTCGGTGATGATCAGGTTCGCCACGGTCGGGTTGGCCGAGACCGTCGGGGTCGATAGCCACAGCAGCGCCCGCGCCGGGTTCTTGGGGTCGATCCACAGGTACATCTCGTGGGGCAGCTGCGACGGCGTGTAGGTGGCGATGAGCGGCGGGTTCAGCGGGTCCGCCGCCAGGTCGAAGAACCGGATGGTGAAGTGCTGGGCCGACCGCGGGCACGCGTGGATGATCCGGCTGCAGCGGAAATACATCACCATCAGCAGCTTCTGCGCCGGCCAGACGCGCAGCTCGCGCGAGGTCTGCCCGACGTTGGCGCCGGTCACGAACTCGTTGCCGAACTCGCCGACGACCGTGGGGCTGGCCGGGTTAGCGATATCCACCACCAGGATGCCCGGGTGGACGTGCATGCACGTCCCGTCTGGATTGGTCGGTGGGAGCACCGGCACCACGGGCCCGGTGGCGTTGAAGTCGCCGCACGAGTTGGAGCCGTCGGTGCGGTTGCCGATGTAGACATAGTGGTCGAAGATCGCCTGCGCGGCGTTCATCCCGCGGTCAAACAGCGGGTTGTGGCCGACCAGCGTGAAGTTGCGCGACGTGCCCGGCGTGCCACCGCCGGCGCCCACGCCGACGTCGCCGGGAACGGCGGCGGCGGTCGCGAGCACAAGCGCCAGGCCGGTCGCCGCCAGCAGAAGGCGGCGCTTCATTGGCTCCCTCCCCGGATCGCTTCCTCTCTTACCTCTGTCAAGGCCGGGCGTGGGGGGGGGGGCGGTTGGGCCCCCCCACCCCCCGGCGGCCGGCGCAG
>JBKPDO010000086.1:0-48322 GCA_046727955.1 bacterium
GACCAGTACCAGCGCCGGACCGACCGGCTGATCCCGGTGGTGATCCTCGAGCGCGCGGCGTGATGACGCCGTGCCTCCCCTCCTGTGGCGCCTGGCGCACGCGAGCCGGACTCCACCGCGGGTGACGTACGTGCTGCACGACAACCAGCAGCGGCTGCACTGGGCCTTGGGGTAGGCCTCATTGCTGGCGCGGGGCAACCGTCTCGACCGTCGCCCGACGCGTGGGTCGTGCGCCACGATTGACTCGGTGGACTGCTTCATGGGTATGCGCAGGTCGCATGAGGTGACCCAATATCTGGCACCCACAGGTTGGGCGTAAGGTACGACTGTCCTTGTGGCCGTCCTTGAAGTCTCGAACGCAAGGTTATCTGTCTGTGCGCCGTCTCGTTCCAGCTGTCAGCCTGGCTGTCGTCCTGCTCATTGCGGGCTGTGGGAAGTCCTCTGGCCCCTCCGAGCTGCGCCAGGACCAGGCCGCGGTGGTCAACGGCGTCAGCATCTCCGTCGACAAGCTCACCGCGGTGGCCAAGGCCGATCAGGCCGCCGCGGCGGCCGGCCAGCAGCAGGGCGCGCCGCCGAGCGGCGCCGAGCTGAACCGCCAGGCGCTGGGAGAGCTGGTGCAGTCCGAGATCGTCCTGCAGGGCGCCAGGCAGCGGGGCGTCAGCGTCAGCGACGCCGACATCGCCGCGCGGCTCGACCAGATCCGCGCGCAGGTCGCCGAGCAGAACGCCAACTTCGACCAGCTGCTCGCGCAGCGAAGCCTCACCCTCCAGCTACTGATCGACCAGTTGCGCCCGCAGATCGCTGCCCAGCGGATCGGCGCGAAGCTCGTCCCATCCAAGATCAGCGATGCCGACCTCGCCAAGCGTCGGGCCTCCTTCCCGGAGCTGCACGTGCGCCACATCCTGCTGAAGGACAGGGCGACCGCCGACATGGTGCGCGCCCGGCTGGTGGCTGGCGGTGACTGGGCCAAGCTCGCCAAGCAGTACTCCCAGGATCCCGGCAGCAAGGACAAGGGCGGTGACCTGGGCTACACGAGCAAGGGCGCGACGGTGCCGCCATTCGACAAGGCCGCCTTCGCCCTCGCCGGGCAAGGAAGCTGCAAGGGCAAGACCGGTGGCGCCTGTGCCTCGCCGGTGTCGCAGCCGGTCAAGAGCCAGTTCGGCTATCACGTGATCCAGGTGCTGGGCACGCGCCTGCCCGCGGTGGACGACCAGCTCCGCGAGAAGGTGGAGCCGGGCCTGCAGCAGCGCCGGCAGGAGGCGCTGCAGCGCTGGTTCAAGGACCTCGCCGCCAAGGCCCAGGTCCGGATCAACCCGACCTACGGCAGCTGGGACGCGGCGGCCGCGAGGGTCGTGGACCCCAACGCGGCGCCGACCACCGCGCCGTCGGCGCCGTCGAGCGGCCCCTGACCCTCAGCCCGAGGTGCGAAACGGGCCGTGTGGTGCCGGATAGGCGCTGTTGCACCTGCGGTGATCGAGGCCGGAGCAGGCAGCCTGTCGCCACGAGAACCCGCCGTCCCGCCCTGCGCCTCTCACTGACTGCGCCTTCGCCGGCTTCTGCTTTTCCTTCGACGTGATCGTGCTGGCGCGGCTGTGGCCGATGCGTGGCCTCAAGCAGGACCGGAACGCCAGGGTAATCGTCGTCGGGCACGCCTTCGTCCAGAACGTTCGGCGGGGACACGACGAGCTGGCAACTGGGGAGCCAGCGACCCGGCGGCTGGCGGTGGCATTCGATGAGCTGGCCTTGGCGATCTGACCGAGGACCGAGGTCGCCGCTTCAACCTGCCCTGGGTCAGTGCAACGCAACAGCGTCGGCACGCGACCGGCTCGGCAGAGACATCACGGGAACTGGCACCGTGGTCAACTTATCGGGGTCCGTCCGGGCGCTCATGCGCTTGCCGACTGGCTCCAGCGCAGCCGGGCGACGCCGGGGCCGGGGTGGTGCGCGGCCGGCCCCTGGCCGCCTGGCCTTTTGTGGAGTAGCCGCCATGTGCGTCTTGTTTGTCACCAGCTGTTCGGTTTTACTCATACCGGCAGAGCTAGCGGTGTGAACCGGACGGCCACGGCGCCGCCCGGAGGAACAGGGGGAGTCATGCTTGGCAGATCCGCGACCCGTGGTCGCCGCCGCCGCCTCACCGCCCTGATCACCCTGACCGCCGTCATCGCGGTGGCCGCCGTGTCGCTGGCCAGCACTCTTGCCGCCGCCACCCCTGCCAGCGCCAGCGCGGCGCCAGCGCCCCGGGTCCTGTGGTCGCCGTGCGAGGGTGGCGGCTTTGAATGCGCCACGGTGCCCGTGCCGCTGGACTATGACCAGCCGGGCGGCGCCAGCATCCTGCTCTCGCTGGTGCGGCTGCGTGCCACCGACCCGGACCGGCGGATCGGCTCGCTGCTGGTCAACCCCGGCGGGCCGGGCGGCTCCGGGGTCGACCTGGTGCTGGGTGCGGGCGAGTTCTTCCCCCCGGAGATCCGCGCGCGGTTCGACCTGGTGGGGTTCGACCCGCGCGGCGTCGGCCGCAGCACGCCCGTGCGGTGCTTTGGCACGCCGCGCCAGTGGGGGCCTGCGTTCTGGGCCGAGCTGCCGCTGACGCCGTCAGGAGTCGAGGTCGTGGCCGCCGCCGACGGTTACCTGGCCGACGCGTGCCAGCAGCGTGCCGGCCGCATCATCGACCACATGAGCACCGCCGACGTCGCGCGGGACATGGACCTGCTGCGGGCCGCCCTGGGCGATGAGCGGCTGAGCTTCCTGGGCTTTTCCTATGGTTCGATGCTGGGCACGACCTACGCCAACCTGTTCCCCGACCGGGTGCGGGCCGTCGTGGTCGATGGCGTGCTGGACCCGGTCGCCTGGACGACCGGCGCGGCCGGCCAGCAGGACCTGCCGTTCTCGACGCGGCTGCGGTCCGACCAGGGCGCGCAGGCGACCCTTGGCGAGTTCTTCCGCCTGTGCGACCAGGCGGGCCCCGACTGCGCCTTCTCGGGCGACTCGGCGGCGCGGTTCGCCGCGCTGCGCCAGCGGCTGCTCGCGGGCCCGATCCTCGTCAAGCTCGACGGGGAGAGCTTCCCGTTCACCTACACGGACCTGATCTTCTCCACCCTTGGCGCGCTGTACAGTCCCTTCGCCTGGCCCTTCCAGGCCGAGTTCCTGGCGCTGGTGGAGGCCTCGGCAGCCCCGGCGGTGCTTGGCGCCGCGCTGGCTGATGTGCGCGTGAGCCTGGGGTATGTCAACAAGCGCGGCTTCCCGCGGTACCCGAACTTCCTGGAAGGCTTCCCCGCGGTGGCGTGCTCGGACTCCGACAACCCCGACAGCCATGCTGCCTGGTTCGCCGCCGCCGAGGACGCCGAGGCACGGTTTGGCTACTTCGGCCGGGCGTGGACCTGGGTCTCCAGCATCTGCGCGGTGTGGCCGGGTGTGGCAGCCGACCGCTACACCGGCCCCTGGACCGCCGACACGGCCAACCCCGTCCTGGTGGTCGGCAACTACTTCGACCCGGCGACCCGCTACCAGGGGGCGCAGACGGTCGCCGGGCTGCTGCCGAACTCGCGGCTGCTGTCGTATGCCGGCTGGGGCCACACCGTCTACTGGGGCGTGTCGAGCTGCGTGGACGCCGCGGTGAACGCCTACCTCATCGACGGCGCGCTGCCGGCCCAGGGCACCGTCTGCCAGCCGGAGATCAACCCGTTCCCGCCGGTGGAGCCCAACCCGGTCGCTGTCGGCGCCGAGCTGCGCCGGACGGGCAGGGCGGCGCTGCTGCCGGAGGCGACCAAGCGCGCGCTGCGGGGGTGACGCGAGCACAGGCGAGCCGACAGCTTGGGAATCATCGCCGCACGCGTCCTCAGTTGCCGAACCTGAGCTGCTTGGCTCCCTTCCCGCGCCCCCTTTCAGCATCCTGTCAGAGGTCTCCCAATGAGGGCGAGAACTCCCGTCGGGCCGCCGAGCGAGACCGAAGCTCAGTCGCGCAGCCCGAGCCGCTGGAGCTACTGGTCCAGCCATGACCCACCCCAAGCTCGGCGCACAGCCGCCGCACCGACCAGCCCCGCCCCACATACCGATCCTGCAGATACGGCCTCCAGCGCCGCGAAGCCAAGCTCGGCCAGGCGCCTGGCAGCGCTGCTGGACCGCCCGCGCCTGCATCTGAGGTCCGCTGGCCGTCGTGGCGGCGGCGCGCCGCCGCCGGGTCGGCGCCACCCGCCGAACCTGATGCACCTCCAGCAGGCGCCGCAGAGTGCTGGACACGGCGCCAAGCTCGCCCCCCACCTCCTCCACGGTCCACGCCCTGGTGACCAGCCGGTCCACCAGGTAGGCCCGCACGCCCTTGAAGCCCAGCTCGGCCACCCGGGCGGCGCGCTGCTGGGCGGCACGCTGACGCTGGTGGGCGAGCTGCTCGCGGCGAGGTGGCTGGTGGAGGTGCTGGTCGCTGATGGCACGGCGGATGGCTGGCTGGGTGGTGCCAAGGTGGGTGGCGAGCTGGGGGATGCTCCAGCCGTCGTCCAGCAAGACCTGCAGGCACGCGCCGAGGTCGGCGAAGCCCAGGCGGCTGGCCTGCTGCTGGAGGTGGCGGCGGCGGCCATCGTCGACGGTGAAACCGCCCTTGATCGTCAGGCGGCGAGGCAAACGGGCTGCTGGTGGTGTTTCCCATGCGCTCGGAGTGCCGGGAGCCCCGCCGCTTGGGAGGTCCGCCCAGATGAAATCACCTGCGGTGACGAGCGCATCGTCGGTAGGGGAGAGCCCACGCACGTGGGAAACGTCGCCGTCTGCCGGAATTCGAGGCGCAGGCGCTGGCGAGGGCGCGGGCACACCCAGGGCGTAGGCGGCCCAGACGCCCAGCTCAGGCCCATGATCCACGTTCTGGTACTGCACGGGCACCCGTTGGTGCCGGCCACGATCGACTTCTGGCACCCACGGGTCAGCGCTGGGTCACTCGACATCCATCACGTGATGCGGGCGTCCCAGGTAGGCGACCAGACCGGGGGGCGCGTAGCGCGGGTCCTTGGCCCGGCGCTGCATTGCGGTTGAGGCCGCGTACTCGTGCACTGGGTCCTTTTTCCCGATGGGCCGCACGAAGGGCGGCAGCAGCCGGTAGAAGGCCGTTCGCGACTCGTGCAGCTCGCCCATCGCGTCGGGCCGCACGACGACCGCCTCGTTTGTTGCCCCCGCTGGAACCACGGAGGGGAAGCCGTCGGGTCGCAGGCCGAGCCCACAGAACCGAGCCCGGTCGGCCATCCAGAGCAGGGCGATGTCGGCCAGCGCCCCGTCGGGATAGCCGCCGCCCACGTCGCAGTGAACCCCGGCGAACCACACCTGCTCCAACCGCTGGTGCTGGGCATTCTCCTGCTGCCGCCAGACGGCTGGCTCGAACGGCCGGCGCTTCTCGTCGATCGCCAGCGCTTGGAACGCCGCGTCGACGGTCGTGCTCAGGTCGGTGTCGTGGAACTGCCAGCGGCGGTTGAAGGCGTTCACCCAGCGCAGGCCGTTGAGCGGGATGGCCAGCGCACCGACAGTGTCCCAGACGCCGATGAAGCGGATCCGCGTCTCGTGCGAGTAGGAGCGCCGGAACAGCTGCGACTCGGTTCCTCGAGGGTGGGCGGTCCGGTCGCGGTACAACGCGTAGGCCGCGTCGAGCCGGTCGGCGTATTTGGACCGCAGAATGCCGGCGTTACGCACCAATCCAGCCGTGCTGCGCGCGGTGAACGCGCCGCGGCTGAAGCCGAAGAAAAACAGCTCGTCATCCGGCTCGAAGTTCGCGACGATGAAGCGATAGGTGTCCTTCACGTTGCGCGACAGGCCGAAACCGAGGGCGCCGCCGCGGAGCCGTTCCCAGCGGCTCGTGCCGACCCCTCGGTGGTAGAAGACGCGTGCTGTTTGCCGTCATCGCCGGTGTCGGCCACGGCCAGCGCGAGCTTCGTGACGTTCGTGGGGCACGGATGGCCCCGCTCTCCTGGTCCGGCGTATTCCAGGTGCCGTCACAGCAGAGCACCAGACGCTTCGACATGGCTCCTCCCTGGGAACGGATGTCGCCATCACCACCGCGGTCGTTTCGCCACCGGGTCGATGCGGAATCCACCTGGAAGGTCGCCGCGTGGTGGCCTTCACCGGATTCGGTGCAGGACACCGCTGTTCTCAGCAGCCTGCATCGTGGTTGATAGGATCGGGCGATCGACGGGGCAAGTGTGGCGCCGGGCGACGGGTGGACCAGTTGCTGGGATCTGGGGCGGGATCATCCGATCGTCCGCCAAGATGAATGGGGCGTCCACGGCCTATCCTGGCTTGCCGATATCGAGCACGGTCAGATTGCGTGGCGCTGTTGCATCTGGCGATCACCGCGCTCGGTGTCCTCCACTTGGTGCCTTGAACATGCCTCGTAACGTCCTCGATCGGCAGCTTTGAGTCGTTCTCGCGAGCCTCGGCGTGACGACAGCCTCCACCTTTGTGCTCGTCGGCGACGCCTTCCCCGCAGATGCAACAGTGTCCTTGCAGGACAGGAGGGGCGGCGACTCGCCGCCCCTCCTCGCTGGTCAGGCGGGCCCGGCGACCTGGTTGGCGATCCGGGCGGTCTTATCGGCGTACTGCGGGTCGGCCGCCCAGCGGCCCGCCAGCCCGCCCAGGGTGGGTGCCGCCCCTCGGAAGTCGTCCCGCAGCCGCCGAAAGTGCAGCGCCTCATCGATCAGGCTGCGTTGGCCCGGTGTCTCGGTGCCTGGCTTGAGGGCGTAGGCCGGCAGCCTGCCGAGCTGGGCGCGGACACCCACGTGGGCGCTGGGGAATTTGACCCCCGCGCCGGGCTCGCCGGTGACGCCGATGCCGGCCATGTTGTGGCGTGGCGGCTGCGACCAGAACGAGGTCAGGTGCGCGGTCTCCTCGATCATCTGGCTGGCCGCGATGAGCGGGTCCAGTCCGAGCGGGCTGGCGATGGCAAAGTAGTCGCCAGCGATCGCCTTCACATCGGCTGCGGAGTAGGCGCCGTGCGGGCGGGCCAGCAGGTAGGCGGTGACCTTGTAGCGGCACGGCGCGGCGGGGCCAGCAGCGAGCTTGACGGGCTGACCGTGCCCGGGTGTGGGCTGTGCGGCGGCACGAACGGCTTGCCGAAGTGCTCGCAGATGGCCTGGGCGATGGCTTCACCCGCCTTGCTGGCGTAGTCGGGCCGGCCGGAGGTCTGCTGGTCGGTGTGGTTGTCGACGGAGCTGACCTCGGGGATCATCGCCGGCATACGCGTGTGATTCAGGAAGCCGAGGTTGCTTCGGGGCAACAGCCCGTCCCCGTGGCGGATGGTGAGGCCGAGCTGTTGGTGCAGCAGCGCCGCGATGCGCCGGCCAAGCTGATGAACTCGCCGGCCCCCGGGTGGTGAACAGCAGCTCGCGCCAGGCGCGGCGATTCTCCTTGGTGGCGGCGACCTGGATGTACGCCAGGCGCTTGGCGATCGTGCCAGTGCTCTTGTCGGCGGCGAGGATTCCCTTCCCGGGGGCGACCAGCGCCCGTGCCGTGGTTGGGAGATCCTTCCTACCCCGCATGACGCGGATCTCCCGCTCGACGTCACCGCATCCTTCAGGTGGGCCGGCTGGGTCTCGCGGTGCTCACCTCCAGCGCACGCCTGCTCGGGTTCCGACGCCGGACGGGGGGATCAGCATGACCGACGCCAGAGACGTCTCACCGGACGAGGCCGTCTTGCTCATCGACGGGGCCCGCGAGCAAACGTCGACGATGCCGGAGAGATCTTCGCCGCCGCTCAACCGGGTGCTGTCTTCGGCCAGCCGGTCGACTCCGGCGGCTACACGCTCATCATGCCGCTGAGGTGAGCTGTGGTGGCGGCTTCGGCGTCGGCTTGGGCCGCGGCCCGGCGCCGAAGTCGGACGCGCGGCAATCGCCATCGACTGAGGCGGCGCCGCCCGCGAGCAAGCAGTCCATCGGGAGCGGCAGCGGCTTTGGAGGGAGCGGCGGGTCCACGGCGCGACTGGTTGCGATCATCGCCATCGGCCCGAACGGCGTGACGGTCAGACCGGTCGTGGACGTCACCAAGGTCGCCCTGGCCGCGCTGACCGTGCCGAGCGCCTCGACGGCAATGCTCGGGTCCGACGCGCGATGCGGAGGGCGGGCAAGCGCAGAAGCTGAGCCCACGGCCGGCTTCCTTGGACCGGAGGCGGTGCCGCGGCTCCCGCGGGCCTTCACGGCAACGGCACAAACGGCTCGCTCAGGTGCGGCGTCGCCAGGATCGTGCGCCCGCGCTCGGCCAGGTCGTGCAGCACCGCCATCCGCGACGCGCGCGCAACGTCCGGGTCCGTCTCGTGCGCGTACGGCAGCCGCGGGTCGACCAGTTGCACCGCGTGCACCAGAAGGTCCCCGGTAACCAGGACCACGCCGTCATCGGTTTCGAGAAGCACCGACTGGTGGCCCGGCGTGTGCCCGGGCGTGGCCACTACCCGCAACCCGGCGCCGAGCCTTGCCTCGCCGTCCACGGCGGAGAGCTGCCCACTGGCCCGCAATGGTTCGAGGAGCCACGTCTCCAGCCTTGGCGCCAGCCGCCCGATCGCCTCGATCTCGGTCCGCTGCATGAGGTAGCGGGCGTTGCGGAAGTACGCTGCGGAAAGGCCTCCTCGCGGGACTCGAAGAACGGGCCTTCGCCGTCCTCCAGGGCAATCACGGCGGCGGCGCCGAAGATTCGGCTGGTCGGCATTGCCAGATCTTGCCACCTGCCGCGGACCGTCATGGGGGAGTCTTTCTCGCCGGTGACCTCATCATGTCGATGGACCGCTGCTCAGTCGGGCAGGAGCGGCACCGACAGGCCCTGGTCGCGGCCGAGCAGCACGGCCCGGGTCACCGCGGCCGATCCGAACCGGTCGCGCACGTCGTCGAGCGCGGCGTCCAGAGCAGTGCCGCTGTGACGATCCAACGGCAGCGTGAGCTGGATGGCGCCGTCGTCGTCGAGGTTGGCCAGAGCCACGCCGACCAGCGTGAGGCCCTGCCGCTCGATCATCGGCATGGCCGTGGTCAGCAGCCCCCTCGCCGTGGCGAGGATCGTCTGGGTGTGCGCGGTCGCCTCCGGCAGCGTGCGCGAGCGAGTCGCTCGCGAGAAGTCGTCAAAGCGCAACCGGAGCACGACGGTGCGCAGACTCGCCGGGCCGCCCGCAGTCGCCGGGAGAGGCGGTCGACGAGGGCGATGACGACGGCGTCCAGGGCGTCGGATGACTTGGGCATACGGCCGAGCGCGCGCTGCGCCCCGATCGAGCGTCGACGGCGGCCCACCTGCACCCGCCGCGGGTCGCGGTTGTGCGCCAGGGCGTGCAGGTGCCGGCCCGACGCCCGACCGAGCATCGAGACCAGCGCCGCCTCGCCGAGCTGGGCGACCTGGCCGACAGTCGTGATCCCCCGGTCGCGGAGCTTGTTGGCGGTAACCCGCCCGACGCCCCAGAGCCGTTCCACCGGCAGCGGGTGCAGAAAGGCCAGCTCGCCGTCGGGCGGCACCACCAGCAGACCGTCGGGCTTGGCCACGCCGCTGGCAACCTTGGCGAGGAACTTGGTCCTGGCGACCCCGACCGTGATGGGCAGGCCGACCCGCTCGAGGACGTCGCGGCGCAACCGCACGGCGATCTCGGTAGGGGTGCCCGAGACCTGCCGCAACCCGCCGACGTCGAGGAACGCCTCATCGATCGAGAGCCCCTCGACCAGCGGCGTCGTCTGCTCGAACACCTCGAACGCCGCCCTGCTCGCCTCGGCGTAGGCCGACATCCGCGGCTGGACCACTGCAACGGCCACTCAAGAGACCCGCATCCATGAAGTGACCTGCGGTAACGAGCGCATTCAGCAGTGGGCCAGCGTCCGCATGTACGGACAATACTGGACAGAAGGACATCTGGTAGACAGCCGGCATTGGCATCGCGTGGCTTGACCTTTGGCGACTGTCGGCTGGTGCTCGACCGATCTCACGGGCAACGTGCCCCAACCGTCGGTTGAGTCCTGAGTAAGCCTGGCAGCAAGGTCGGCGTCAGCGATGACTTGGTCAATGAGTTCCTTGCCTACCAAGGAGTTCTCAGTGGCCGAAGATGTCGACCAACTGCTGACCGCGCAGGAAGTCGCAGCACTGCTGCGCGTGCGGTCGGCGTACGTCTACGAGTTGGCCCGCAACAGGGCGCTGCCATGCGTCAGGATAGGCAGGCGGATCGTCCGGTTCCGCATCGAGGATGTCCGCAGCTACATCGAACAGCAGCACGCACCTCTAGCGCCTGCAACGCAGCGCGAGGCGACAGTCGCCTGGATGGGAGTGTTCCAAAAGAGCCGAGCAGCACCGACGGAGCCGTTCCGTTGGCGGGTGTGAGGAGCGTGGTGGGCGCGGGAAGAGTTGAACTTCCGACCTCTGCCGTGTCAAGGCAGCGCTCTCCCGCTGAGCTACGCGCCCTCCGGCCCGATCATACGGCGTTTGGCGTCACCGTGACGAGCTCGGATGGAGGCGGTGCCCGGAATTGAACCGGGGTACAGGGTTTTGCAGACCCTTGCCTGAACCACTCGGCCACACCGCCATGCGGCTCCATCCGCAGAACGCCCTCCGGCGGCTGCCCGGAGGGCGTTACCCGCTGAAGGTCCTGCAAGACCCCGGACCACGAGCTGAAGCCTCCTGAGCGGATGACGGGACTCGAACCCGCGACCCTCACCTTGGCAAGGTGATGCTCTACCAACTGAGCCACATCCGCGAGCGACGTGCGCAATATAGCAACGCCAGGTCGACCTCTCAACCTTGGGTCCGGCCACCGCCTACCCGTTGCCGGGCTCATGGGCGGGTGCTAGCGTCCCTCCAGACGGCAGCCCCAGGCTACCTTCGGCAGCGGCGAACCATCGATCCTTGCCAGTCGAGCACAGTGTTGGAAGGTCTTGGGCGGGTGCGGCGAGCGAAGGCGTACCGCGGGCTGCAGGACGGCGAGCTGGTCGCGCTCGTCGCCGAGCGGGACCCTGGGGCGCTCGAGGCGCTCTACGACCGCTACGGCGCGGTTGCCTACTCGCTGGCGCGCCGGGTCCTGACCGACGCCCCTCTCGCCGAAGAGGTCGTCCGGGAGGTCTTCCTCTCGCTGTGGCGTGACGCCGGGCGGCTCGACCCCGAGCGGGGCGCGGTGGCGACCCGTCTGCTGGCCACGACCCATCACCGGGCCGTGGACGTGGTCAGGCGGGAGGAGAACCTGCGCCGCCGCCGTGGGCCGCGGGAGGCCCTCGAGCTCGGGCCCGGCTCCAGCCGGCAGGTCGAGGGAGGGCTTGCTGAAGCGGCTACCCGCCTCGCCCGGGTCCGCGCGGCCCTGACCGAGCTGCCGGAGCCGCTGCGCGAGCCCCTTCTGCTCGCCTACTTCGGCGGTTACACCCAGCGGGAGGTGGCCAGCCTCCTCGACGTCCCGCTCGCCACGGTCAAGACCAGGATGGCGGCGGGCATGCGCAGGCTCAAGGAGACCCTTCGCGACGCCCATCAGCGGGAGCAGGATCCGTGGAGCCGGCGTTGAACCACAGCGACTACGAGCAGCTCGCGGCGGGCTTCGCGCTGGGCGCGCTGGAGCCGGACGACGAGCAGGCGCTCCAGCGCCACCTCGAGGGGTGCCCGACCTGCAAGGCAAGCGTGCGCGAGCTCGACGAGCTGGTGGGGGTGCTCGCCTACGCCGCCCCGCGGGTCAGCCCGCCGGCGTCACTGCGGGCGGCGATCCGGCGCGGGAGCGGGCAAACCGCGCGGCGCCGCGTCATGAGCGCGGTGGGCTCGTGGAGCGGCCCCAGGGTAGCGGTGCGCCTGGCCGTGGCGGTCGGCATCGTGGCGCTGTTCGCGCTGTCACTGTGGAACCTAGCCTTGCGCGACCAGCACGACCTGGACCGGTTCCGGATAGCCAACCTGGAGGCGGCGCTGCACATGCTGGACGACGCCAGCGCCCAGCCGGTGCCGCTGTCCGGCTCGGCGAGCGCCCAGGGCGCTCGGGCGACGGTGCTCGCCTCGTCGCGGCAGGACCGTGGGGTCCTCGTCGTCGAGAGCCTGCCGCAGCTCCCCGAGGACAAGGTCTACGAGCTGTGGAGCCTGCCGCAGGGCGATCCGGTGCGGGCGACCAGGGCGGTGGTCTTCAGCTTCCGTTCTGGCCGGAGTGTCCACGCGATCCGCTTCTCCGTCTCGATCCAGCCAAATACCGCGTTCGCCGTGACCGAGGAGCCAGGACCGCGTGGCGGCGACAGCCCGACCACACCGATTATTCTCGCCGGCACACCGCCTCCGGCCTCCCGAGATGGCGCATGAACGCGCATGTCCGAAGGATCCGGATGCTGGCCTCGAGCGGCTATCTCTGGAATAGTCAGGCGAGTGATCCACGAAGGCTATGGTTGGAAGACAGACTGCGTCTGTACGACAATTGGCAACGCAGAGTGGTCGCCAGTTGTCCGGACGTAGCTGAGTCCCGTGCGGAGGGAAGAGGCATATGACCCAGAGCCACACGACGGCTCCCTCGCTGCTGGGCCTCGAAGAGGACGGTCGGGATCTGTTCGGGCTAGCCGCGCACAAGCTCAACACCCCCCTTGCGTGCATCCGCGGCTTCGTGCAGACCCTGCTGCAACGCGGCGACCAGCTCGACGGCGAGACCGTTCAACAGTTCCTCCAGCTCGTCCTCACCCAGGTGGACCGGCTGCAGGGACTGGTGCGTGACTTTCTTCTGCTGGCACGGGTGAGCGGCGGCATCGAGGCGCTGGCGCGACCCCTCCGGCCCCGCGACGTGCTGCTGAACCTGGTCGATGACCTCGGCACGGAGGGCGTCCGGGTGCAGTCATCGGGGGACGTCGACGTCGAGATCGTCGGCGACGCCGAGCTGGTGCGCATGGCGCTGCGGCCGCTGGTCGAGAACGGCCTTGTCTATGGGCCGCGCCTTGGCATGGTGACGGTCGCGGTCACGGCAGGAACCGACCGCTCCCGCTGGGAAGTCCACGACACCGGAACGCGCCTGTCGAGCGAGGCCATGAGCGACCTGTTCCGCCCGTTCATCCGCTCGGACGAGCCGATCGAGCGGCGCGGGTCTGGCGCCGGCCTCGGCCTGACGCTCGCCCGCGCCTACGCCGAGGTCCTCGGCGGCAGTGTGGGCGGCCGGGTCGACGAGAACGGCACGGTGTTCTGGCTCGACATTCCCACCCCCACTTCGGAGAGGGCGCAGCGGTGAGCGAAGGACCAGACCGGAACGGCGAGGCCAATAGGACGAGAGTGCTCGTTGTCGACGATCACTCCGTCACCCGCCACGGAGTGGTTCTCCTGTGCAAGAACGCTGAGGGTGTCGAGGTCATCGGCGAGGCGAGCGACGGCAACGAGGCGATCCAGCGGGTCAGCGAGCTGCTGCCGGACGTCGTGCTGATGGACGTGGACATGCCTCGCCGTGACGGCATCAGCGCGACCAGGCAGATCCGCCAGGACCACCCCTCAGTCGGCGTGGTGGTGCTGACCGTCCACGAGGACCAGGAGACGATCTTCGAGGCGATCAAGGCTGGTGCCTCGGGGTATCTGCCCAAGTCTGCCACGCTGGACGACATCCGCTCCGCGGTCAAGGCGGTGGCCGCCGGAGGCTCCTTCCTGGACCCGGTGCAGGCGCGGAAGCTCCTGCACCAGTTCAACCGCTACGCCGACGAGACCAAGGCGGCGGCGGACATCTACTACCTGCTGACCGGCCGTGAGCGCGAAATCCTCGCGCTGCTGGCCGAGGGCCTCACCTCGCGACAGATCGCGAGCCAGCTGGTTATCTCGGAGCGCACGGTCAACACCCACATCGGCAACATCTACCGGAAGCTCCATGTGAACAACCGGGTCGATGCTGTCCGCGAGGCCATGCGTATCCGGCTGGTCGAGCCTCCCCGTTGAGACCATCGCGACCGTTGCCACTGTTCGGTCGAACGGATTAGGACACCTCGGCAGAACTCCTTAGACCCCTTCACCAGTTCGGGGCATGGGAGCGGCGCGGTCGCAGGCCGTAGCATCAGTCAGACGGCGTGGGTGCCGCCTTGCCGGACGTCCGCATTGGCGGGTGTCAGCTTGAGGACGAACGCGTGACCGCCGCTCACCCGCCGCGGTACGCCGAAACGGGAGTCTTGGTTGTCCGCACATGTGCTCGTGCTCGACGCCGACGACGGCATAGGCGCGTGGATGCGCGACGCCCTGCTCGACGCTGGCCTCGCGTGCCAGCTCATGAGGGAGGGTGGTGAGGCCGACCCGAGCCTTGACGTGCAGCGGCCGAGCCTGGTGGTGGTGCCTGTCGACCAGGTGGAGCGCTGGGCCGGGCTGCTGGCCCACCTCGGACAGGTGACCACGGGCGTGCCCGTGCTGGGGGCCGTGAGCCGGGATGCCTCCCTCGACTTCACTACGGCCCTGGCGTTCGGCGTCACCGACCTGATCACCTACCCGTGCTCGACCGAGGATCTGGTGGTGCGGGTCGCCTCCACGATGCGCGGGCGCCGCAGCGACCGCGTGCCCGAGCGCATGGAGCCCGCCTCGCCACTGGCCACGCTGCGCTCGGTGACGGAGGCGGCCGAGAAGGCCCTGCTGCGCACCGAGACCGCCGCCGCCCGCGTGACCCGCCAGGAGGAGCGCGAGCACCTGCGGGCGGCTCGCGACACGCTGGCCCACTCGCTCCAGGTGATCCTCGGCACGATGATCGGCAATACCGAGGCGAGCGGCCACGGCCGCGAGGGTCACGCGCGGCTGGCCGCTTCCGTCAGCCGTGACCTCACCCTCGCGCTGGGCTGGCCGCCCGCCCGGGTGCGGGGCATGGAGCTGGCCGCGATGTTCGGCGACATCGGGCTGCTCGCCGTCCCGGGCGCCGCGCTCGGGATCGACGGGCCGCTCAGCGAGCAGACCCGCGAGCTGCTCGGCGGACATCCCGAGACCTCGGCCGAGATCCTGGAGCCGCTGAGCCGGGTGGGCGTGCCTGTCGCGGCAGTTCGCGCTCACCACGAGCGCCTGGACGGGTCGGGCTACCCGCGCGGGCTGCGCGGCCGCCAAGTCCCCTTCGGGGCGCAGGTGCTCGGGGTGATCGACAGCTACGCCGCAATGGTGCAGCCGCGACCGCACCGACCGGCGCTCACGCCAGAAGCCGCGCTGGCGGTGCTGCGCCAGGAGGCGGAGGCGGGCCGTCTGGCCGGGCGCCTGGTCGACCTGATGCACGAAGTGGTCGAGCGCCGCGAGCGCGCCGCCGCGAGCCTTGGCAACGGCAAGGCCGGAGCAGCGATTCACCGCTTGGATAGTTCTGCTCGCGACCACTCTGCACCGATGCCAATTCCCTCCGACCGGGCTGTCTGAGTACCGTCCGACCCGGAAGACGATTGATCATCATGCGGCGCCACCATCCCTCCTCCCGCTCGGTGCCCCTCTCGGTCAACAAGGGCACTCCGATCGTCCTGGAGGAGCCCCGCGGCAACGTGGCCGAGGCGATCCGCCGGGTCGCAGGCCAGTTCGCGCCCACCAGCTCAAAGAGCCTGAGCCCACGAGGCCCCGCCGCTTCCTCTTCCAGGCGCTCCTGACCCGATTTGTCCCGATCCGGCGGTCCGCCGGACGTCACCGCGAAGGTTCCCATTCCGGCCCGTTGCCCGTACTCTTTTGCTATCGATCCGGCGCTCGTCAGTCTCTGGGGCCGCCGTCATGTTTACCGTCACGACCTTCGCCACGGCACGCTAGGCGCTGGTCCAGTGCCTCGCCACGTCGTGCTCCTGACTCGCGACGCCTCCCTGGCGGTCGCGCTCGAGGCGATGCTCGACGAGCACGACCGGCTGAGCAAGCTAGCCTCCCCGAAAGAGTGGAAAAGCCTGAACGGGTCGTCGGTCGACGTGGTCGTGGTCGACCTGCCGGCCACCGTGCGCAAGTCCGCGATCGAGGTCCTCGAGTGGAAGTTCGCAGGGCCGTTGGTCGTCCTGCTCGGCCAGGGTGAGGATCCCAACAAGGCCGCGGCGCGGGAGCGCCGCTCGGTGCTTGGCCGTCCCTTCGGCATCTCGGAGCTCTGGTCGCTGCTCATCGCCTCGTACAGCCGCGGCACGTCGCCGGTGTCCGAGAGCGCTTCGGACACCGAGGTCTTCCCGGTGGTCGAACCGGCGGGGGTGGTCGAACCGGCGGGGGTGGTCGAACCGGCGGGGGTGGTCGAACCGGCGGCGGTGGTCGAACCGGCGGCGGTGGCCGACTCTGGCCACGCGGAGCCCGCGTGGCGGCGGCGGCGCCGGCGCTTCCAGAACGCGCGCGGGCCGCTACAGGCCGGCGAGCTGACCGAGCCGATGCCAGCGGTGGAGACCGACGGCAGCGGCAGCGGGCCCGGCACGCCGGTAGCCGCGGTCCCGCTCGCCGGCTCGACGGTCAAGGGCACGAAGGGCACCGGTGACGGTGACGGCCAGTGGCCTGTCTCGCCAGGCGTCGGCAGGGCGGCGACGTGGGACTTGGTCGACGAGGCGGCGCAGGCGGTGGCCACCCGCCTGGCCGAACGGCTGCAGGCCGACGTCGTCGCCCTGCTGCTGGACAACAGCCAGGGTCTGCTCGAGACGGCCGGAGGGGTGAGGCTCGCCCGAGGCGAGCGCCGTCTCCAGGTCGAGTACGGCCACGAGGTCCTGCGCGAGCTGTTCCGGGTCGGGGTCGGGCTGATCGACGACACGGAACGGGTCCGCGGCGTCATCGGCGGCCTCCCGTTCGGGAACGCAGACACGCTGATGATGGTGCCGCTGATACACGAGGGGCACGGCTTCGGCGTCCTGCTCGCGGGCAGGTACCGGCGCCGCCCTGCTCGTTCGCGGCCCGAGTTCACGGAACTGGAGATCGAGGCATTGATGGATTTCGCCGAGGACGTGGCCCCCGCCCTCCGCAGCGTCGTCCTCCTCCGCCGCCTGAAGGGTCAGCTAAAGGGTCAACTAAAGGGTGAGGGCGAGGCTGAAGTGCACCTTGTGGAGGGCCAGTGACTGGTCACGACTCGTTGCGACCAGCCCTCAGCCGACGCTAGACTCCGCTTGCTCCCGGGCGCGTAGCTCAGCGGGAGAGCGCTGCCTTCACACGGCAGAGGTCACAGGTTCGATACCTGTCGCGCCCACCAGGCAAGACTGCTCTAGCGCGGTGACTCCCCACACCGATTGTCAGCACCTTGTCAGCACGTCGCGCCTGTGACTGAAGGTAACACCCACTGCGGAGTGTTCTAGTGAGGGCAGGATTCGGGGAAGCCGCGATGACGAATGAGCCCTTCCACTTCATGCCTGACCTGTTCAACCTACTGGTCGACACGATCCCGCGGCTGGTCCGATCCAAGCCGGACGTACTGCTGTTCTTCGAAGGATGCGGCGTGCCGGAGTCACTAATGCGTGATGTAAGGCTGACGGTGATCAACGACCGACAGCGGATCAATAAGTTCGATATCGTTCGAACCATCCTTAAAGGTCTCAATACGCGCACCGACGCCTACCTGAGCCAACGACGTGAAGTCATCAAGCGAGTAGTAGAGTTCGAGGATTTCTCGACCTGCTGGCACGAGGACCAGCTCAAGGCCAAAGGACTCGTAGCCGAGGTGCGGCGAGTGGTGAATGTCAGAGATTCGTTCACCCGCATGCAGCAGGAACGGGATGCCGAGCACTGCCGCCACGTTGCACGAAGTGAGGCTGCGGTGACGGCCGTCCAGCGGCAACGTCGACAGCTCGCCGAAGTCCAACGCGACTTACTCAGTTTGTTCGGGGAATCGAACGTCTACCGACGCGGCAAACTATTTGAATCTGTCCTCAACCGCTTGTTTGCCGTGAAGGGGATACTAGTTCGGGAAGCCTTCACTCTTGTCGGAGACGAGGGCGAGGGGGTTGTTGAGCAGATCGACGGCGTGATCGAACTAGCCAATCAGATGTACGTCGTTGAGGCCAAGTGGTGGACTGAGCCTCTTGGACCGCGCGAAACGTCTCGGCACCTCGTGCAGGTCTATGGCCGTGGAGAGGCGCGTGGACTCTTCATTTCGGCTTCTGGATACACCGACGCGGCGATCATCGAGCACCGCCGGGTCTTGACGCAGAGAGTCGTCTTGCTATGCGAGCTGCGTGAACTTGTCCTGCTCTTGGAGCAGGGCGGCGCACTTCAGGACTTCCTACAGAAGAAGGCGAACGCTGCGATGCTGGACCGCAACCCGCTCTACCGCCCTTGAGCCCCGTTCCTTAAGGGCTTCCAGGATCAGCGACGTGTCCTATGGGTGGAACGCCCTTATTCAGTCGAGACCTGATGGGCTTCTTCCTTCCAGCTATGAGGACTCGGCCCGATTGTTCGAGGAATTGTCAAGACCTGTGGATCGGCGTGTCATGCCGCTTGCTGATCACTTTCTGATTCGTCGGGTCGTTCGATGAGCTTGCCCTTCTCGAAGCGGGCGCCGGCACGGACGAGCGCGATGAGGTGAGGGGGCGTTGGCGGCGCGCCAGCGGGTGTAAAAGAATGGGCATAAGCTCCTCTTCGGCTTCCAGACGGACCGAAACGGTGGGTTGTGCCCGTTCCCTTGCTACAGTCGAGGGGTCCGTGCGATCCAGGAGGCGTCGCTCGGCTCGACGCGTTGGGTGCTGGGCGTTCGTATCCGACAGAAGTGATGGGGATAGCGATGGCAGACGTGACGTTCACCGGCATCCATCACGTCAAGCTGCCGGTCAGCGACCTCACCCGCAGCCGCGAGTGGTACGAACGGGTCCTGGGCTACACGGTCGACCGGGAGTTTCCCGACGAGGACGGCGTGGTCCGCGGCGTCGGCGGGCGGCTGCCCGGCGCAGGGGTGCCGGTAGCACTGCGGCAGAACGCGGAGGCCGCAGCCGGCACCGCCGGCTTCGACCCGGTGAGCTTCGCGATTGCCGACCGGGCTGCTGCCGAGGCGTGGACCGTCCACTTCGATGCGCTCGGCGTTCGCCACTCCGAGATCAGGCGTGCATCTCGCGGCTGGGTGGTCGACGTCTACGACCCGGACGGGCTGACCGTTCGCTTGTACAGCGCAGGTGATGACGCCGAGGACCTCACCAACCAGCCCGGCTACGCCCGCACGGTGTAGCGGCGAGGCGTCACGACTTACTCGAGGCCCACGCCTTCGCGGAATTGTGGTGGATGCGAGTGCGGGAGCGCGTCCTACCGGAGTTCCGGAGCTTGTAGGCATCCGATCTTCCTTGATCTGCTCTGAACTGCACGAATGCCTGGCGTAAGGGCCGGGGCGTGTGCCCACGAACTCATGTTCTCCCTGGTCAGCACCTCATGTGCCCACTTGCTGCGGGCTCGAGCGACTGCCCTCTTCTCTTCGCCAAGCACGAGGGTTGTCTGGCGAGCACGCACGAGGGTTTCGAGGACGCTGCGGCCACCTTCCCAAGGCGCGCCTTGTGTCAGTGACGGAGGCGCCGCTGACGAGCCCCGAGTTCGCCGAGGCGTTGCGCGCCCTCTGTAAGGCCGTCGTCGCCGCGCAGTGACCGCTTAGGCGAACCGCTTGACGAAGTCGAGCGCCGTTTGGGCGACCTCGCGCCAGCCGTGGTCGATGGTGAGGGAGTGGCCTCGGTTCGGCATCTTCACGATCTCCGTCACGGCGGGGTTGCGCCTCTGCCGCTGGTAGGCGGCGTTGGCGATCGCCCACGGCACTGTGTGGTCCTTCTCGCCGTCGATGATCAGCAGGGGACCGCGGTCGGGGTTCTTGGTGTTCACTTTCGCCTGCGTCCACGGGTTGAGGTTGGCGTTGCCCATCTGCACGAGAGAGATCCCGGAGCCGGCGACGTGGAAGGTGTCGTAGAGCTCCTTCGCTTCCTGCTCGTCCAGCGCGTTGGCCCAGCCGTACTTGAACTGGTCGAACGTGAGGGTGATCGCGCGGCCGCGCGTGCGCGGGTTGACCAGGAACGGGCCCACTCCCCTGAGCACCGAGGCCGGCAGCGGCAGAACGCCGCGGAAGACTCCGGGGTCGATCGCCACCGTGGCCGCCGCAAGGCCCCGGCCCGCCAGCATCTGCGCCAGCAAGCCCCCGGTCGAGTGCCCGATTAGCGCTGGTTTCTTGTCCAGGGCGGTGATGATCTCGGTGGTGTGGTCGGCGACCTGGTTGAGAGTCTTCTTGGCGAGGATCTCCGGCTCCGCGCGGGCCCCTTCAACCGTTTCCGGATCGTCTGGCCAGTCCGGCGTCAGTGGCGCGTAGCCGGCCTGCTTGAAGACGTCCGCCCAGTTGGCCCAGCTGCTGGGCAGCAGCCAAAGGCCGTGGATGAAGACGACCGGGGTGTTGCCAGAGGCGTTGGCCGCCTCGATCTCCCGGTTCTCCCGTTCCGAAATTGACGCCATGACGAACTCCCCTCGGGGAACATGAGTTCGTGGGCACACGCCCCAGACCCCTTACGCCCATGCATTCGTGCAGTTCAGAGTAGATCAAGTAGGGTCGGATGCCTACAAGCTGCGGAACTCCGGCCCTACTGCCGCGAACGACGCGAGCCGGAGCCGGCAGTGCTGGGGTGGTGCGCAGCGGGGAGGGAACCGTCCGGTCATGCTTGCTGTCCGGGCGGAGGGTGCGCGCTGTGTCCACGCGGCGCCAGTAGGGACACGCCCCAGTCACAGGTGAGGAATTGTCAAGACCTGCGGATCGGCGTGTCATGCCGCTTGCTGATCACTTTCTGATTCAGGGTGTCCGCGATGCTCATGCAGCTGGGCGGGGAGCTGTGGGCACCTGGTCGTCGATGCGCCAGCCAAGGAGCCGGGCGTCGACCCGCGCCACACCATCCACGGCCTGCACGCGCCGGACCAGCGCCGCAACCTGACCGCGGCGCTCCACCTCACCACGCAGGTTGACGATCCCGTCGCGGACCTCGACCTGGACCGCGCCATCGGCGATGGCGAACTCCCCGCGGACGATGTCGTAGTCGACCTCCCAGCGGACCGCCGGGTCAGGCCGCAGGAACACCTTGAGCAGGTCGCCGCGGGCCACGATCCCAGCCAGCCCGCCACGGGCGTCCACCACCGGCCGGTGGTTGACGCCCAGGCGCAGCATCAGCCGACGGCGTCGGCGACCAGCGTGCCAAGGGGAACGGTGCTCACCGGCGCGGCCATCACCTCGGCTGCGCGGGTGCCGGCGGCCTTGTCCAGGCGCCTGCTGTAGCGGGCTGCGTCAACCAGGCTGGCGTCGCTGGCGCCGTGCGGCCAGGTAGCCCTCCTTGATCAGCAGGTCGGCCTCGGACACGATGCCCACCAGCCGGCCTGAGTCGTCGACCACCGGTAGGGCGCTGATGTGGTGTGCTCCAGCAGCCGCACCAGCTCGTGGAAGGGGCTGGAGGGCCGTGCGGTGACGACCTGGGTGGTCATGACGGCATGGACTGTGTGCTTCATGATGCCTCCTTCGCGTGGTGAATCGAGAGAGCGGGTCTTGTGGACGGATGCGCGAGTTGTAGCCTTCGGGCCTCATGTCGATGGCGCCGGTGCCGGCCCAGCTACACCGATCGGCAGGTCGCGGGGCGCCAGCCGCGCCGCGCCCCAGGTGAACGCCCACACCGGCAGTGCCGCGATGGCGGCGACCAGCAGGGCCGTGGCAGCCATCGACCAGGGCCGGCGCGTCGGGCGGGCCTGGTGGAGGTCGTGGTGGGCCGGGCTGGCCGTCGGCGGCGCCATCGGCCTGTTCGGCCTGGCTGGACTGCTGCCGGACGCCGCCAAGACCATGCCCGCCATCTGGATCATCTGGCTGGTCGGCCTGCTGCTGGCACACGACCTGCTGCTGGAGCCGCTCGTCCACCTTGCCGGCCGCTGGCTGCGGCGGGCGCCGGAGGTCTGGCGCTGGTCCCTGCAGGTGGGGCTGGTGGTCTCGGTGGTGCTCGCCCTTGCCAGCGTGCCCGTCCTCTACGGGGTCGGGCGGGCAACCCAGCCGGGCAATACCTCGGTGCTGCCCGGCGACTACCCGCGCGCGCTGGCCGGCGTGCTCGCCCTGGTGTGGGCGGGCGTGCTCGGGCTTGGCGCCGTCCGCCACCTCCGCGTCAGGGGCTGGGCCCTGCGGTGCTGTCGCCTCGGTCAGCAACCTCGGTCAACGTCTCATCAAGGTGAACGAGCTCGCGGCGTAAGACGGCGGGCCCGGCCGCCACTAAACGACTAGCGGAGCTTCATTCCTCGGTTCCCGCATCCGGGCAACCCCTGACAGGAGGTCACAACACATGACGACGTTTCATACCACGGAGGTGGACGGCCTCAACGTCTTCTACCGCCAGGCCGGAGACCCCTCCAGCCCGAAGCTGCTGCTGCTGGGCGGCTTTCCGTCGTCTTCGCATCAGTTCCGCAACCTCATCGCGGCGCTGGCACCCCGCTTCCACGTCCTGTCGGTCGACTACCCGGGGTTCGGCAACACCGACATGCCAGACCCGGCCGAGTGGGACTACACCTTCGACCACCTCACAGACATCGTCGACGGGCTGCTGAGCAAGATCGGCTTCACCGGCCCGATGGGCATCTACATGCAGGACTACGGCGGGCCGATCGGCAACCGCCTCATCGCCCGCCACCCCGACTGGCTGGCGTGGCAGGTCATCCAGAACGCCAACTCCTACGAGGAGGGCTTCACCGCCGTCTGGGACGGCATCCGCCACGCCCTGTGGGCCGACCGCAACCCGCAGACCGAGGCGCCGCTGGAAGCCTTCCTGCAGCCCGACACGGTCCGGGCCATCTACACCACCGGGCACAAGGACCCAAGCAAGATCAGCCCCGACAACTGGAACATGGACTTGTTCTTCCTCGCGCGCCCCAACGCGCATCGGGTGCAGCTCGACCTGTTCTATGACTACCGCACCAACGCGGCGCTGTACCCGACCTGGCAGGCGTTCCTGCGCGAAAAGCAGCCGCTCACGCTCATCTTGTGGGGGCAGGGGGACCTCTTCTTCACCCCTGAGGGCGGCGAGGCCTACCTGCGCGACCTGCCCGATGCGGAGCTGGTCCGCCTGGACTCGGGGCACTTCGCGGTCGAGGACTGCCTTGACCAGATCACCGCGTCGATCCTGCACTTCTACGACACCAGGGTGCGTCAAGCCCACTCCGCGTAGGCAGCTGCGGGCCTTAGCTGGGCGAGGAGGGCGGCAGCCGTCCTCCTCGCCCAGCACCGCCTGGCCGCACCGTCCATTGCACAGCGATGTCGGGTCAACCGTCGAGCCCGGTCGCTGCTGCCAGCAGTCCTTGGTAATCCGCGTGGCATGCCAGGCAGCTGCGCAGGTGCGCGGCCAGACCCGGGAAGCGCGACCGCGGATCCTGCCCGGCGAGCTCGACCTCGACGTAGACGTCGAGCAGCTCAAAGGTACGATCGCACCCCGCGTCGGCCGGGTCGGTGGCGAGCAGCTTGTCCAGGGACGATGCGTGGTTCATGGTCGCCTCGAGAAGGCGTGCGGGAGATATCCATTGGCTGCAAGGCTGGCCCGCAGCTTACGTCGGGCATCAAAGAGCATCTTGTAGATCGCGTTGCGGTTGGCGCCAAGCTCGAGGGTGAGGGCGTCCATGGGGACGTTGTTGAGCGCGACGGCCACGAACACTCGTCGTTGCCGGTCGGTGAGGTCCTCGTCGACGGCCCGTCGCAGCGCGACCAGCAGCTCGCGCCACTCCGCGCGCTCGTGCGGCTGCACGCCGAGCAGATCGGGAAGCCGATCCCAATCCTGCTGGTCCATGGGCACGGTCGTGGTGCGCCAGAAGTGACGGGCGAGCTTGGTCGAGACCTCGAACATGACGAACTTGTACGCCCAGGTCGTAAACCGGCTCTCGCCGCGAAAGCCATCGACCTTGGCGGCGACCGCCATCAGGGCATCGTCGGCGGCCTGGTTGGCCAGGTCATCCAGGTCCGGGCCACGTAGCTGCAGCGAGCCGCTGCGGCGATGAATCTCGTGCCGGGCCACGCGCAGCAGCAGCCCGTGCAATCGGGCCACGGCCGCCTCGCGCTCCGACCCTCCAGCGCGCAGGCCCCGCACCCATGCCCGCGACTCGGCATCCAACGCTCGCCCCAGGGTCAAGCCGGACACGTCCCATCCACCGGATCTGCGGACGACATGACCGGAGATCCTACGCTCCACAGCCATTAATGAGCACACTACGCCGTGAAGGCTGGCCTGCTGATCCAGGTCGAATCTCACGGCGGTGAGGGTCGTTCGCCCCGCCGGGGTGCCGATACAGCGAAGATCTCGAAGCGATCCGTGTGACTGAGGGTGTCCGTGATGGTCTTGTCATGTGGGGACTCGGTGCAGCCAGCGGCCGAGGCAGACCAGCGCGCCGGCGGCCCGGAAGACGTCCCGGACGCGGTACAGCAGCCCGCGCCAGCGGCGCAGCGCCCAGGCGCCTGCCAGATGGGCGATCGACTGCTCCACCAGCGCGCGCAGCCCTGCCTGCAGGCGGTTGAACGCCCGCTGGGCGTCGGTGAGCCGGTCCTTGGTGCGGCGGTCGCCGACCGGCGTATGCCAGTGCTCGCAGGTCTTGGCCAGCCCGCGGAACCCCCGGTCCAGCAGGCTGGCCACCCCGGCGGCCTCCAGCACCCCGTCCAGCCCCGACAGCTCCAGGAGCTCGTGCTCGTGGCAGCTGCCCGGCCAGCCCCCATCGCACCATAGCAGGTCACCGTGAATGGTCGAGATGGCCAGGCCCTGGGCGGTGTGGGCGTGGCGCTTGGCGTCGTACAGCACCTTCTGGTGGCCCACCCTCGGGGTCGCTGCACCCGGGTGGCCAGCCCGTCCAGGCAGACCGCCTCGCCGGCTGCGGCCATCTCTCCAAGCCACTGGCCAAGCTCGTCGAGGCTGGTGATGAAGGTCCCGTCGGGCTGGCAGTACCCCAGCGTGGCCAGCCTGGGCAGCAGCAGGTCCAGGCTGTCGCCGACCTCGGTCTTGGAGATGCCGACCACGCGGGCGGCGCGCCGGTACGACAGCCCGTCCAGGACGACCGCGGCAACGGCGTCCAGGCGGACCTCCAGCGATAGTGGCCGGGTGCCGCCCTGCCCGGGTGGGCGGGGTGGGGCCAGGTGGGCCAGCCGGGCGGCCAGCCAGGCCAGCACGTGGGCGGGCAGCGACGAACGCGGGCGGTATGCCAACGGGGACCAGACCTCCTGGCAGGCGTGAGACACCTTGCCTATGGTCTGGTCCCGTCAACGTCTGGGCGCACGGAGCATCACGGACACCCTGATTCGTCGGGTCGTTCGATGAGCTTGCCCTTCTCGAAGCGGGCGCCGGCACGGACGAGCGCGACGAGGTGAGGGGCGTTGACGGCGCGCCAGCGGGCCTGTGCGGCTTCGATGAGTTTGAACGCCATCGCCACGCCAGCGGCGCGCGATCCGGGTCCCTTGGTGACGCGCTGCCGCAACCGGGTCGTGGCAAAAGTCGACTCGATCGGGTTCGTGGTCCTCAAGTGGATCCAGTGCTCGGCCGGGTAGCGGTAGAACTCGAGCAGCACGTCGAGGTGATCAGTGATCTTCGCGGCGGCCTTCGGCCACTTGGCGCCGTACTCCGCGGCGAACGCCTTCGCCGCGGCCCGGGCGTGGTCGAGGTCTTCGGCGTTGTAGATCTCCGCCAGTGCCTTCCTCGCCCCGGGGTGGGCGGACTTCGGCAGCACGGCGAGCACGTTGGCCTGGACGTGGAACCAGCACCGCTGCTCGCGGGTCTCGGGGAACACCTCGCGCAGCGCAGCCCAAAACCCGAGCGCGCCGTCACCGACGGCGAGCACCGGCGCGCGCATGCCGCGGCGCTTGCAGTCGCGCAGCAGGTCCGCCCACGACTCGGCCGACTCGCGGAACCCGTCGGACAGCCCGACGAGCTCCTTCTGCCCGTCGGCGCGCACCCCGATGATCACCAGCAGGCACACCTTGTCCTGCGCCAGGCGCACCTTCAGGTGGATCCCGTCCACCCAGCAGTACACGTAGTCGACATCGCCCAGCGACTGCTTCGTGAACGCCGCGGCCTCGTCCTGCCACTGGCTGGTCAATCGGGTGATCGTAGTCGCGGACAGCCCCGCACCGGAGCCGAGGAACTGCTCCAACGCCGGGCCGAAGTCGCTGGTGGACAAGCCGTGCAAGTACAACAACGGCAACACCTCGCTCACCTGCGGAGACTTGCGCGCCCACGCCGGCAGGATCGCCGAGGAGAACTGCATCCGCTCACCGCTGGCCGGGTCGGTGCGCCTGTCGTTGACCCGCGGCTGCCGCACCGCCACCGCACCCGCCGCCGTCATCAGCTCCCGCGGCTGGTGGTACCCGTTGCGCACCACCAGCCGGCGACCCTCCCTGTCGACCTCGCCCGCGTGGGCCTCGACATAGGCGGCGACCTCCGCCCGCAACGCCGCGGCCAGCATCTCCCGCGCGCCGTCGCGGACGATCTCATCCAACAGCGACCCACCCGACGAACCGGTCCGGTCGTTGGAGCCAGCGCCGTCTTCAACTACCTTGAGCATGGGCGTACCTTCCCGAACCGGCGCGCCAACGCCGGTCCTGATCAGAACCACTTCGATTCCAGATCTTCCTCGGGAAGGTGCGCCCCTTCACGTCACCTCGCCGAGGACCATCCACAGGTTCTGATCATTGCTCCGATTGTTCGACGTTCGAGACATGGGCCAACGTTGCGGCGTTCAACCAACCCTCCCAGGTCTTATCCGGTGCAAGGCGGCATGGCAGAGGTCGCTTCGTCATCAGGAGATCCTGAGGGGCGCCGGTGAACCAGGCGTGGGTAACTTCGATCTCCCGATCGGGTGAGAGGTTGGTTACCTTCATGAAGTAGTAGCGGATCACCTTGCCGCTACCGCCATAACCGGTGACTGGAGGCGAGGACAGCATGTCCGGTGGCGTCGTGAGCGGGCTCGCACCGGTCTCATGCATGAAGAACCCGTCACGAACCAGAACGTGCGCCCGCCGCCGCTTCTGCTGGACAACTCGAAAGCGATCGACCAGCCAGAGAGCGGCGCCCGAGAGCAGCCACGTCAGGTCCATACAGCACCCTCACACTCCCAGTTCGCCGACAGCGACGCCACGCCTTCTCTACCCGCCGCTGTCCCTCGCCGAACTCCAGCCCGTCAGCGATCCCGCACGGCGCATCGAACTCGACAACGACCGTCGCAAGCTCCAAAACGACGTCTTAGCATCGTTTGGCCTCCTTGAGGACGATCGCGAGCCGTTCCTCGATCGCGGCGACCGCGCGGGCGGCCATCTCCGGCGTCGTATGCCGATAACGGGTGCCGATTCGGCTTCCGCTGTCGCGTGGGCTGCGGCGGCTGGTCTGGCCGCTCTGGTGGCCCATGATTTCGTCGATCACGCGAGCGGGGATGCCGGACTCTTCGAGCCAGGTCGAAAGGGTGTGCCGGAAGTCATGCGGGCCGTGAAGCTCCAGCTCCTCCAGCATGTCGTTGCCCGGGGGCGGTTGGGCCTTCCAGCGAGCACCCTCTCCCCCATCCGCGATGGCCAGCCCCGCGGCCTCCAGCTCACGCACGGCGGCCTGAACGGTCGCGAGCTTCAGCCTGCGGCCCCGGCCGCCGAGGCGGTTGGTCAGTTCCTCGGCGGTTGCGGAGCCGTCAGTGCGAAGCGTGGCGAGCGCCCGCCTTGCGGTGGGCCGCAGGTCCATGGCGGCCGGGTCTGCGAGCTTGGCGAGCGCTGCGTGATAGATGCGCCGGAAGTTGTCACGTGACAACACTGTGCGGGTGCCGGCCTGGACGCCGTTACCGCCGCCCGGCCCCGCGAAGACCAGCGTGTCGGGGCTAGCTGACGGCGGGAGCTGCCGGTGAATCGCCTCGACCACCTGGTGGGCGAGCGGAATCTCACGCACGCTCGCGCGACTCTTCGGCCGCGGCTTGAAGCCGCTCCCGAACCTGCCTGCCTGGTACCGCGTGTCGACCACCTGCACAACCGAGACGGCACGGTCGAGGAGGACACGGCGCTTGTGGAGGCCAGCGAACTCCCCGAATCGCATGCCGGTCCCCAGCAGCGTGATGACGTGATCCCACCAGAAGGCAGGGAAGCAAGCCAGGAGCCGCCCGGCCTCCTCTGGGGTGTAGGCGCGGCGGCGGCCATCGCCGAAGATTTCGTCAGGGTCAACCGGTGGGTCCGGTGCCGGTACCTTCCGCATCGGGTTGGCGGGGATCGCGTTCTCGTCCTCGGCGAACTTGAGGATGCGAAACACGATCGACCGGCAGGCCATCACCGTCTCGTAGCCGACCCTGCCGGCGAGCTGGTTTTGCCACTGGCGCAGCACCTTCGGTGTGATCGCGTCAACCGGTCGACGTCCGAGCTGCGGCAACACGTGAAGCCTTCGCCGGCTTTCGGTGGCAGCCAGTGTGGCGGGGCTCCTGCGGGGTGCGGCGGACCAGAGCTGCCACCACTCGGCATCCCAATGGGCCAGAGGGAGCTTTCCGCGTTGTCGCGCTGTCCAAGTGCCGCTGGTCAGCTCCAGCAGCATCTGCGCTTGAAGAAGCCGCGCCTGGTCTTCGGTGTCAACGGTCTTGCCGCCCTGTGAGCCGTCATCCGCTCGCCAGTAGACCAAGTAGCGCTTGCCGCGCTTCTTCCAGCTCACCGACGCCATGACGGACTCCCTAAGCTACGGACGGTCATGCGGCGGATCGAACCCGGTTGCTGGCGGCTCATGACCAATCCTGATCGGGATGGGGGCAGCCGAGATGGAGCGGATGGCCGGATGGGCTGCGGTTGGAGGTGCCGGTGCCGCAGACGACGCACGGGGCCATGGGCTCGTTGAACCGCCACCCGTTGCCGTCCGCGCTGGGGTAGTCCGCTACATCCGCTACATCGGCTACATCGCTGGTCAGCCCTGTAGCGGATCGGTCGGGGCTTGCCGCTACATCCGCTACATCGCCCGGTCCTGTAGCGGATGTAGCGGATGGGTCTTCGCCATCCGCTACATCCCCGCGAGGGGGCTGGCCTGGGGTTTCGTCGTCGTGTAGCGGATGTAGCGGATGTAGCGGCAGATAGCGTGACCACGGCTCGTGGAGGTCGGCGCGGGTGTAGCCCTTGCGGGGCTCACCGGTGCCGTGCTCGCGGACGTCCTTGGGCCCGGCGCCATAGGGGCGCAGGAGTTTGGCCAGCTCGCGGGTGGTGAGCGGGTGGCCGTACCAGTCCGCCCATGGGGCGTCGTCGATCTTATGCAGCCGCTCCAGGATGGTGGTGGTGTACAGCGCGTCCGCGCCGGCCTGGTCGAACAGGTCGCGCAGGTCGGCCAGCAGCCGGACGCTGGCGGTGCCGTCCTCCTCCTGCTGGCTTTCGGCCCGGGTCATGGTGGTGGCGGCGGTGCGGGCACGGTCGGGCCAGTCGCCGGCGGCGAGGTCGGCGGTGGCGATGAGGGGTTCCCAGGTGTCGGCGGCGCGGTCCTCCAGCGGCATCACCGGCGCGGCGTGCTGGAGCTTTGGCAGGTGCTCGCGTGCCCACGCGGTGAGCCGGTCGCGCAGCTCGTGCAGGGGTGGGGCGTCGCGGCGGGTGCGGTAGGGGTCGACCTGCTCTCCTGGGGCTCTGCGGCGCATCCGGATGACCACCGCGCGGTCCATGATCGTGTCGGGCAGGTCGCCGATGGAGGCGAGCATGGCCATGGCGAAGGTGTCCAGCGCGTCCAGGCTGCGGGTGGTGATGTCCCAGCGGAGCATGGGCCGGTTGCGCTGGTGGCCGGCGTTGAGCAGCCCGCGTAGGTCCTCATTGCTGTCGGCCTGCTTGCGGGTGCCCCAGAGGGTGTCGGCCTCGTCGACCAGCAGGGTTGGCGGGTCCTGGCCGATGGAGCGGACCACCGCGGCGATGGTGGCGTTGATGGTGATGAGGGGGGTGTGGCAGGTCTCGGCGACGACGTCGACCAGGCGGCTCTTCCCGCATCGCTTGAGCGGGCTGACGACGGCCAGGCGGGGGGCGTGTTCCCAGGCGGGTTGGGCGTGGGTGGCGGCCACCCACAGGGTGGTGGCGTCGGCGGCCTCTGCGCTGGGGAACACGACGTAGCGGCATAGCGCGGCGTGCAGCTCCTTGAGCAGCACCGCCCCATCCGCCCGGGGCGGGCTGGGGGGGACCGGTGGGACACGCACGGTCACGCCGTCCCCATGCTGGTGCGGAGGGCTTGGGCGGCGGCGCGCTGGTCCCCGTGGTGCTCGAGGACCGCGTAGGCGCGGAACTTGCTGTAGCCGTGCGGGGAGCCCGCCTCGGTGGGCTGGAATGGGGTGGCCTGGGAGTAGACGAACAGCAGGCCGTGGCGGATGGTGGCGCTCTTGGGGTTGCTGGCGCCGGGGTGCCGCCAGCGGGCCCCGTCGCCGTCGGGGTTGGGGTCGGGGCAGGTCCAGCCGTGCGGCCCAAGGACGTCGGCCCACGTGACCGCGGTGTTGAACCGCTCCACCACACTCCCACCCCGGCCGGGCCGCGGGATCGGCCGGCGCCGCGGCGCCGGCCGTGCTGGCGCCGGCGGGGCCAGGAGGGCGCGCAGCCATGCCGGCGCCGCCGCGGGGTCGAGGGTGGGGGTGACCCACCGGTAGGGCTGGCCGGTGGCGGGGTGGCGGCTTGGGGGCAGCAGGACGTAGCCGCTGTGGGTCTTGACGTCTAGGCCGGTGCCGAGCCTGGCGGCCGAGACCTCGCCGCCAGGGTGCAGGAGCCAGCGGTGCTGGCCGCCGTCCCCGCGGCCCGACAGGCTGGTTCGGGTCGGCGGCAGCAGGCCGTGCGTGGCTTCCAGCTCGGCGAGGCGCTGGTGGCCGCCGTGGCGGGGGTCGACGTCCAGCACCAGGAGTATCCGGGGCACGCGGGCGCCGATGTTGGCGGCCGGCCATCTGGCCCACCAGCGGCCGATGCGCCGGGGGTCGCTGGTGGCCGCGTACAGGCCGTGGCACAGCTCGTGGGCGCAGTCTGGGGCCTGGTGGGGCCGGTAGCGGGGTGAGCGGGGCTCGCAGGCGGGGCAGTTGGCGCGTGGGAGCTTGCCGCGCAGCGGGAAGACCTCGTAGCCGGCCGCCGCGTAGGCCAGCGCGGCATCCCGCAGCGCGGTCATGCGACCGCCTTCTCGGCGGGCTCGGGCTCGGCGGCCTGGTGCTCCGCGTGCCGCGGCCGGGCGTGGACGGCGCGGACCCGAGGTTGGGCGCGTGCCGGCGGGCTGGTGGGGTCGTCGAACAGCCGTTCGCCCAGGCAGTCGCCGCAGCGCCACCCGTCCCCGTGGGGGTAGAGCTCCGCCTCGCAGCCACAGCCACCGCAGACCTGGTCGGCGGCCGGGCACGCCGAGCGGTGGGCCGCCAGGGCGGCGGGCAGCCCTGGCGCGCCGTCCGTGCCGAGCACGGCGCGGCAGTCAGGGCAGCCGACCAGGACCACGCCAAGCGCGGGGACCAGTGCCCTGGCCAGCGAGGCGGGCGCCGTCATCGGCTGGCACCCCCGTCCCGGTCGTCGCGGCCTTGGGGGTGCAGCGGGATGGGCTTGCCGGCGCGGCCGGCTTGGAAACTCGCCCACAGCGCGGCGCCCTGGTCGTGTGGCAGGCGTGCCCTGGCGCTGAGGGCGTCCCACTGCCCGGCGTCCACCAGGTGGTGGCAGGCCGGGCAGGCGTGCCAGTCCCCGCCGGGCACGACGACCAGCGCGTCGCCGATCAGGACCGTGGTGAGCCGGTCGCCTCGGGCCGGGTAGCGCCAGGCGGCCGGCGCGACGGCGCAGAAGTCGCAGGGGCGGTCGTGGCGGGCAGCGGCTGGGCGGCGCTGGGCGGCTTCCAGGTGTTGGAGTGCGGTGATGGCGGCCTGGGCGGCGTCGGTGAAGGCGTGGTAGCGCCAGCCGGCAAGCTGCGGGGTGTTGGGCGCGCCAGCGACCTGGCCGCTGGCCAGCAGCTGGCCCTGGCCGTCGCGGACCTGCCAGGTGAAGGCCAGGTGCTGGCCGCCGGGGTCGGTCACCCGCAGCTCCACCGCAGGGACCTGGTTGGCGGGCGGGGGCGCGGGCCTGGTCATGCCGACCCTCCCCGGGGTGGGACGGGTGGCTGGGTGGGGGTGGCGAGCTTGGCCCGCTCGGCCGCGTACAGGGCCTGGTACTCGGCGGGGTGGGCGAGCTGGAGGAGGCGCTCGGCGCGGCGGGCCAGCTTGGCGACCAGCTTGGGGCCGGCGCGGCGGGCACGGGCGTAGCCGGCCAGCAGCGCCAGGTACTCGGGGTGGTGGGCGCGGCGCTGCTGGCGGGTGGCCGCGTTGGACGCCCGTGCTGCTGTCCAGTCGGGGTGGGCCGCTTGGACCTGCCGGTAATGCTGCTGCCATTCGGCCCGGTAGCGGCGGCCCAGCTCGGCCAGGGCGCGGCCGCGGGCCTGGTCCCAGACCTTGGCGCCGGCGGTGTCGGGGGCCAGCTCCTGGCGGGCCTGCTGCCGGTAGCGCCGGTACTCGTCGGGATGTTGGCGGGCCAGCTCGCGGAGCGCGCGGTTTCGGCTGGTGCCGTAGCCGCCGCGGGCTTGGCGCTGGCGGCGGCAGTCTTTGCATTCGGCGGAGCGGCCGGTGCGGGCGTGCCGGTTGCGGTCGAACAGCTCCACCCGCTTGACCTGGCGGCAGTCGCAGCAGCGCTTGGTCAGCATCGCCGGCCCCCTTCACCTTTGCCCTGCTGTGGGTGCGGGCCGGCGTGGCGGGCGCGTTCGACCAGGCCCAGGACGACCAGGAAGGTGGGGGTGTCGCACCAGTGGCACAGCCAGTCGATGGTGCGCCGGTCGAACGCGCCGAGCTTGATCCCGTGCAGGGCGCCATGGAGCATGCTGGTGCGCTGGTCGAAGCCGAGGTAGTGCCCGCGGGGTGGCCGGGGGTAGGGGCCGTGCGGGGCGTCGGGTAGGCTCGTGGTGTCCATGCGTCCTCCCGGGTTCGGGTGGTCGTGTGGTGGGCGGGGCGCGTCCGTCCTTTCCAGGGGTTCCGGGTTCGCGCCCCGCCGGGCCTTTCAGGGCTGGGTGGTGCTGGGCGGGCCGGCCGGGGTCGGGACGTACTCGTCGGAGGCGGCCGGCGGGCTGACCGGCGCGATGGTGGTGGTGGTGGTGGTGGTGGTGGTTGGGGTGGCGGCGCGGGTGGGGGGCAGGTGCAGCGCCAGGGCGAGCACCAGGCAGGCGAGGATGCCGGCGAGGATGGTCAGCACGGCCAGCAGGGCGGCGGTGATCGGGCGCTCAGGCATGCAAGGCTCCCTTCGGTCGGGTCGGGCTAGCGGTGGTCGTAGAGGCTGCGGAGGTAGTTGAAGAGGCGGCGGCCGATGCGGACGCGGCGGCCGGTGCCGTTGCAGCGGCGGCATAGCGGGTCGGTGTGGTGGCAGCGGCAGGTGCCGTAGGGGGCCTGCCAGCAGGCCAGCGCGTACAGGCCGGCCAGGGCGAGGATCGGGAGGCTAGCGAGCAGGGCTGCGGCGGGCACGAGCGGTCTCCTGGGCGGTGGTGCGGGCGGTCGGGTCGGGTGGTGCTAGCGGTTAGGCGGCTGGTGGGCGGGCGGGTGGGGTGCTAGCGGGGCTGCTAGGTCTAGCGGCCGGCCCGCTAGCCCGAACCCCGGTCGTGCGGCCCGGGCGGCGGGCTGTCGGGGTCCTCGGGCGCCGGGTCGGCGCCGGGTCGGCGCCGGGCCGCGGCGACCACGTCGGCGACGGCTTGGCGGTGGATGCCGCGCCGGTTGGCGCCCTCGCCGGCCGGGGTGGTGCCCCACACCTGGGTGGTGGTGATGGCGTGGGCTTTGAGGGCGGCGGTGAGCTGGTCGCGGCTCAGCTCGCCGTACACCTGGGGCCGCAGCGCTTGGAGCCGTTCCAGCAGCGTCTCCGACCAGACCTTGGCCTCGCCGGCTGGCACCACGGTGAGGATGTCGGCCAGCAGGGTCTCGCGGCGGGGGCTGGTCGGCTGGCCGGCGGCGTGGCCGGTCAGGGTGCCGGCGGCCTGGCGGGCGGCGCGGGCACGCTGGCAGAGCCGCTCGGCGGTGGGGGTGTCGACGTAGAAGGTGCGGGTGATCTGGGGGTCGTCGGCGGCGCCGACCAGGTAGCCCACCCCGGTGTCGCGGCGGGTGAACATGGTCGCCCGCACGCCGTTCTTGTAGGCGCTGGTGCCCAGGATCATGTCGTTTTCGGTCTGGCCCATCACCCGCAGGCAGAAGCGGGTGCCGACGTTGGCGCTGACGCCGGTGGGCAGGCTTTTGGCGTCGGGCCGCTGGGTGGCCAGCAGCAGGATCACCCCCAGCGCGCGGCCCAGCTTGATGATCTTCTCCGCCAGCTCGCCGGCCTCGGTGCCGTAGTCGGGGTGGGTGAACAGCTCCTGGCACTCGTCGATCGCCACCACCAGCGGGTGAAGGCCAAGCTCCGGGCGGCTGGCCAGAGGTGGGGTGATCTTGTTCTCCGGGCAGACCGGCTTGGGCAGCCCCTTGATGGTCGCCGCCCTGGTCGCGCACGCCTTGCGCAGGTCCCGCAGGGCCTGGAGCGCCAGGCGGATGGTGTCGTCGTCCAGGCCCGACGCGTACCGCGTGGAGACTTGCGCGAGGGGTTCCAGGTCGCCGGTGCCTTTCAGCTCGAAGGTCCACAGCTCGGCGCGGGGGTCCAGCGCGGCGGCCAGCAGCGGCACCCGCAGGCTGAAGGTCTTGCCGTAGCCGGGGATGGAGCCGATCAGCACGTTGGTGAACACCAGTTCCATGGCGACCGTGCGTCCGCGGGGGTCGGCCCCAAACGGGAACGGCTTGAACAGGTCGACGGTGCCGGTCTTCAGCAGCGGCCAGGCGGGCTGGCGGGCGCTGGCCATGTCCTGGTCGCCCACCCACAGCACCAGCCGGCCGGGGTGGCTGTCGGTGTTGGGCTCCGGCCACACACAGCCCAGCGGCCGGCCCAGCCCGGAGGCGAGCTTGTCGCGCCGGTCAATCACCTCGGCGGCGGTCACCCCTGGTGGCAGGTCCAGGTCGGCGCGCCAGCCCGGCCCGTCGCGGGTGATCGGCGCGATGAACCCGATCGCCTTGGGGTTGCGGGCCAGGGCCTGGTTGATCCCGGCGATGCCCAGCACCGACAGGGCACGCACGACCGTCTCGCTGGTCAGCCTGGCGACCCGGGGCACCAGCACGGCGGTGTCCAGCAGCGGCCGGTCCGCCGGCCGGCCCACCACCCCCAGCACGCCCACCAGCACCGCCAGGGCGGCGATGCGCGCCCACGCCGGCGCCAGGACCACCGCGACCACGCACACGACCAGGGCGGCCAGCAGCAGGGTGGTGAGGATCGCACGCCACCGCACGCGCCGGTCACGCTGGCGGGCAAGCCGCAGGTAGGCTTCGGGGTCTTGGCTGTTGACGGTGGCCTGGCGCACCGGCTCGCCTTCCAGGTCGAACAGCCACCGCAGCCACCCCGCCGCCACCCGCAGCCCGCCGCGGGGCGCGCGGAACGCCAGCCGGCCGGCGTACTTGGGCGCCCGCGTCAGGTGGTAGGCGCCCGAATGCGCGGCGAACCCGGCCGCCCACCTGGTCACGTCGTGCAGCTCGGCGCGGGAGCGCAGCCATGGGGGCACGATCGGGCGCCGCTGCCCGGCGCGCAGGCCCGACAGCGTGAGCCGCGCTGGGCGCTGCGCGGCGGGGCTGTCGACCAGGACCGGCCGGGCGCCCGAGGCGGCGCCGTCGACGTCCAGCGGGGTGGGCGTGGTGGGCTGGCCGGAGGGGCTGACCTCGTGCTCGTACCGGTCCCAATCGAACCGGTCAGGATCGCTGGTGCTCATCAGATGGTCCTTTCTGCTCTGCCCCGTGACCTGGGGCGTCGTGTGCGGGGTCGTCATCGGCGCGAGCCCGACTCGCGGACACCCCGGGACCGGGTCGGGGCGTTTCGACCTGTCAGCGGCCGGCGTGGGATCAGCGCAGCCGGTTGCCGATCCAGATCCCGAGCGCGGCGGCCGGCGTCAGCGCCAGCAGCGTCAGGGCGAGGTCGGCCAGGTGGGTTAGGTCCATGCAGGTCACCTCCCTTCCCGATCCGAAGCCGAGGCGCCTTCGTCAGGCGCGGGGTGGGTGTGGTGGCGCGTCCACGCCGCCGCGTAGCGCTCCAACGCCCGCAGGGCCTGCTCGGGCGTTTCGTTGGCCGCAAGCCGCGGCGGGGGCGCCAACGCATCCGCGACCGCGGCCACGCGTCGGGCGCGTCGGGGCTGCGTTGCGTGCGACACGTGGGGGTGCGTCCGCAACGCCCGCGTCAGCTTGCGGAACGCGACGCGCTGGCGGAGCCGCGTACGCTGGTGACGGGTGGCCCACCCCAGCCACCCCAGCAGCGCGAACGCGACCGCGGCGCGCAGCCCCACCACCTGGGCAGCCCAGCCAACCGCCGCCAAGGTTGCGGCCAGCCATGCCAGCCGCGCGCCGCGCAGCCCCGCCAGCCCCAGCAGGCCCAGCAGCAGCCGCGCCAGTAGGACCAGGGCGGCGACCAGCAGGCGGACGATGCCCCACAGCGCCCAGACGACCAGCCGGCTCATGACAGGTTGGTCCTGAGCAGGTCGACCAGGGTCTTGATCAGGTCGACGATCGAGCCGGCCAACTGCTGCATGCCGGACTTGCCGACCAGCACCAGCAGGCCAATCAGGATGATCAGGGCCATGACGATCTTCGCCACGGTGATGCCTCCTTCCTAGGACGTGCGCAGCTCCGGCCGCGCGGCAGGGCCGGCCGGCGGGATCGCCGGCTCGGTGGTGGTGGGGGTGGGCCGGTCGCCCACCAGTCGCAGCCCCTCAGCGGGAGCGGCTGGCGGCTGGTGGGCGGGCTCAAGCTCGGGCGCGCCGCCATCGGCCGGCGGCCGGCCGGCCGCGGACGCGGGCGGCGCGGGTGCGCTGGGCTGGCGGCGCAGCTCCTGCACGTAGCGCTCCAGCGTCCGGGCGCTCTGACGCAGTCCGGCGTGCTGGCGGATCAGCTCCGCCACCCGCAGCGACCGCAGGTCCGCGGTGGCCTGCCCCTCATCCAGCAGTTGCGCGTAGGTCGCCGCAACCCGCGCACGGAGCGCCGCGTTGCCCTGCTGTGCACGGTCGGCGCGTGGTGCGCTGGCGCGTTGCGTGCGTGCGTTGGGTGGACGCGCCGGCAGCGCCCGCGGCGCGTCCACCGCGGCCGGCTGGCCGGGGCGCGTGAGGGTGGCCGCGCCCGTGCCGAGGGTGCGCTCCAGCGCCTCGGTGGCCACCAGGTGGCCGCGGTCGGCCAGCCACACCCGCAGCTCGTGCACGCCCGGGGTGCCGCCAAGCGCCCCGACCGCAAAGCGGATCCGCTCCGGCTCCTCCAGGCCGGCCAGCAGCCGCCGCTGGCGGACCTGCGCGACGGCCACCTCGGGGCGACTGATGCCGGCGCGGACCGAGGTCTTCCACGCCGCCAACGTCTCGACAAATGCCACCCCGGGCAGCCACCGCAGCCCAAAATGCGCCCGGGCCGGGCGGTAGTCCCCATCGGCGATCCGCACCCAGCGGCGCACCCGGTGCAGGGTCACGTGCAGCAGCACCGGCCCGGCAATGCTCATCGCGGCGAAGAACACCGCGTCATCAGGCGCGGGGGTGCGGCGGCCGTGCTGGTAGTTGGCCAGCGCGCTGCCGGTGGCAAACAGCCACACCAGCAGCCCGAACGCGCCGGCACCCTCGCCGCGCCAGGCGCTGAACAGCACGAACCCCACGCAGACGGCGGCGGCGGCGTCCAGGGCCACAAACACCACCAGCGGCCACACCCCGCCAAGCCCCAGCCCCTTGGGGCTGGCGGCCCAGGCGACCAGGTCACCCGAGGACAGCGCGATCGGCGCCACGATCACCGCGGCCAGCGCCAGCGCGATCACCCCGGCCAGCACCCGACGCCCACGCGACACGTGCTCGGGGTCGCCCTGGTCCTCGGGGCTGGTGGCGGGGGTGGGATCAAGCGAGGTCATGACGGCTCCTCTCCCGAGGCGGGACGGTTGGGGTCGGGCGGGATCGGCTGCCGCGCGGCGCGCGGACCGAGGTAGCGGGCCGGGTAGCGGTAGCCGTGGGCGCCCTGCGCGCGGTGGGAGGTCTCGAAGTCGCGGCGCATCCGGGCCAGCCGCTCGGCGTCCGGCTCCGCCGCGTCGGCGGCCTGCCGCTCCGCCTGGCGGCGCAGCAGCCACCGGGCGGTGGCGGCCAGCTCGCGGATGTTCTCGGGCGCGCCAGGGGCGGCCCCGGTCCGCTCCACGAACCGCGACAGCCCGGCGCGACCCTCGGTTTCGTACGCGAGGTGGGCGGCGCGGCGGCGCGTCCGCTCGGCGGCGGCCTCGGGGTGGTCGCTGAGCAGCCACTCGTAGAACCGGTCACCCGGGGTCATGCGGGCCATCAGCGCCCACCCCCCGACCCACCACAGCCGCCCGGCGTCGTTGTCGCCAGCGCGGCGGCCATGACCGCGGCCGGGTCGAGCGGGCTGCCGGTGCCGCGGCACAGCGGGCAGCGCGGGTAGGCGGAGCGGCCCTTCAGCCGCTGCTCGCGCCCTGGCGTGGCCGGGTACTCCACGTAGGCCAGCTCGAAGCTCAGCCCGGCGGCCAGGGCGACCCTGACCAGCCGGCCCTTGCCCTTCCAGGCGGGGTTGCGGTGCTCCCGCTCGATGCGGCGGACCAGGTCGGTCGTCCAGCCCCAGTAGTGGCCGGCGTACTGCCCGCCCGGCCCGTTGCCGTGAAGCGGCTGGTGCTCGCTCGTGGCCGGGTCACGGAAGCAGAGCAGGTACACCCACCCCACCGGTCCGGGGTCGAGCTGCGCCCACGGCTGGGCGGCGGCCCAGCGCCCCACCACCGCGGCCACCTCCGCCGCCGTGGTGGGGCGGGCCGGCTCCCGGGCGGGCGCGGCCGGCGTGAGGGTGGCGCTGGGGTGGGTGGCCAGCTTGACGGCGTGGCGCAGCCGGCTCACCTGCACCCGCGCATCGGCGGGCAGACGGCCGGCGGCGCCGGTGTAGTCCAGGCTGGCCAGCAGGCTGGCGGCCACCTCCACCACCCGCCCCCGGGCGCGCTCCGCCGCCAACGCGGCCAGGTCGACCGCTGCGGTGGGCAGCTCCACCGCGGCGGTCATCGCGCCCACCCCTGGGGCGGGGCGACGTCGGGCCGCAGCAGGCAGACGGCCTCCAGCACGCGGCGCAGGTTGGCGGTGTCCAGCACCCCGCACAGCCGGCCCAGGCTGGCCGGCACCTCCGCGCCGCGGTAGAGGTCTTCGGCGACCTGGACCAGCAGCCGCTCCCCCGAGGACCACGGCCCGGCCGCCGCCTCCAGGCCGGGCCAGTCAACCTGGCCGTGGTCGCTCACGAATCGGGCGGCGCGGCGCCAGATGCACGGGGCGGCCAGGACATGCACCGCGGCGGCGTGCTCCCGGGTGTAGGGGCGGACCACCCGCCGCGCCCCGGCGGTCATCGCCCGGCCTCCCCGGAGGCGGGCGCGGCGGCGGGACTGACGCTGGCGCGCCACCGGGCGATCAGCGCTTCGAGGCTGCTGTCGGCCTGCTCAAGGGCGGACTGCCGATCGGCGGTCTCGTCCTCCAACACCGCGACGATCGCCTCGCGCACTCGCAGCAGCGCCACGCACAGCCACTCGTCCCGCTCGCCCGGATCCCCAGGGGCGGGCGCCTGCGGCCACAGCCGACCGGTGACGTAGTACCGAACCCGGTCCGGGCTCTTGCGGCTGGGGTACGGGCCGGACTGCCGGTAGCTCTCGAACAGCCCCACCAGCCGCGAGCACGCCGGCACGGCGGCCTCGACGGTACCGATCACGCGGATGTCCACCAGGTCGCTCACGCCGCGTCACCACCCTGCGCCGGGCCGTGCTCGAAGCGGCGGAGCACCTGAATCGGGACGTAGAGGTTGTGGCCCACTCGATTCGTTGGCAGCTCGCCGGAGCGGGCGAGCTTGTAGGCGAGCCATCTGGAGATGCCGAGAAGCGCAGCGGCTTCGGCAATCGGAACGTGAACGCGCCTGTCCCCCGTCAGCACAGAGCCGGACGACTCGGCGCCTTCCGGGGTCGTGCGCGGGCGGTCGAGATCCTCGACCGCGACATGGGTTTCGGCACCCGGCGTGCGCCGGGTAGGCTGATCGCGCATACGAGGGGTCCTCACTCTCGTTGCGTCAGGGGTGCCGGGGGCGTTGGCTCGTCCCCGGCCCCGCTTCCTTCGGCCCTACATCTCGCGTCCTGCGCGGCTCAGTCCGTCAGATGCGGTCCTCCCAGTCGCGTGTTGCCCCGTGCTGTTTAGGGGGGTAGACGCGAGTCTAACGGGGTGCCGCAGTGTCTGTCTAGGGGGGTACGCAACACCGACTCGCCAAGGACCGTCTAGGCCCCCTAGACTGAGCGGCGTCATGACTCAAGAAGATGGCTCGCTACCTGCGGAAATCGAGCGTTTGGCGGCGCTCGCAGATCCCGCTGAGCTTCTTCAGGCTGTGACCAAGCGCATGGCGGCTGCACAGCGCGAGGTGACGGAACTCGCGAGACTCCGCCGCCGCGTTATCGAGCAACTGAGCGCTGAGGGTCGCTCGTATGCGCAGATCGCCGAAGCCGCAGGACTGAGCCGGGGTCGCATCCACCAACTTCGGCATCGAGGGCCGGCCCCAGAGGGCGGATTCCTCGGGGTCGGAAGCGTCACGATCGTGACACCGCTCAAACAGGAAGCGCAGAACGCTCGCCCGGTAGTCGCGGTGGAGGACTTCGCCGCCGCGCAGCGACTTGCTGACCTGGCACGAACGCTGCAACTAGATGTCGAATTCGATCAGGTACCACTCAATGGCGCTATCGACCTGAACCGGCCGAACCTCATCGTCATCTGCGGCCCCCGCCTGTCAGACGTGGTGGCCAGAGTCCTTGCCCAAGATCCCGCCATTCAGTTCGAGCGAGCTGCCGATGGTCCTTGGACCCTTCGCGACCGACGGACCGGCACCGTCTATCGCTCCGGGTTGGACTCGCAACCGGCAAAGCCGTGGGACGTCGCCTACTTAGGACGGCTGCCGCGCCCCGATGGGCAAGGGCTGGTGATGATCTTCACGGGCATCCACCCGCCTGGGACACTTGGCGTGGTCCATCTCATCACCACCGACATCGCAAGCCTGTATCGGCAGGCCGACGCTGGGCAGTTTTCCACCCTCATAGGTGTCGAGTACGATCCTGACACTCGTGAGCCGGCAGACGTTCAACTTCTCACGCCTCTGTACGAGCACGGAAAGGCTTAGGCCGTGCTTGTTACCTTCGACTCGATTCCTGCAAAGGCTGATCAGCCAAACGAGGATTTTGTGGCTGCAACGCCCAACGCTGTTGTGCTGTTAGATGGCGCGGGCACACCCGCGGGCTCCGAGAGCGGCTGCATCCATGGCGTAATATGGTTTGTGCGACAGCTTGGGAGCGCTCTGCTTTCCTCAATGATAGGCAGTGACCACCCGGACCCTGCGGGCTGTCTCGCCGCGTCGATCGCAGCGGTACGCTCTCTCCACACTGACACGTGCGACCTGTCGCATCCGGGTAGCCCATCGGCGACTGTCGTTGCGCTCAGGGAGCGAAAGAGCCTCATTGAGTATGCCGTGCTCGCGGATTCAGTACTACTTCTCAGTCTTTCGGACGGGTTGCGCATCGTTACAGACGCCCGCGAGGCACAAGTCGGGAAGCAACTTAGGACCGAGATGGACGCCACGACAAACGGGACGCCTGATCATGAGAAGGCTCTTCGTAATTACATCGAGAGCCTACGCGCCCACCGGAATAGGCCGGGGGGTTTTTGGGTCGCGAGCGCGGAGCCGGACGCGGCGGCGGAAGCGTTGACCGGAACCGTGCCGCGCGATCAGGTGCGCGCAGCGGCCCTTCTAAGCGATGGCGCCAGCAGGCTTGTCGATAGGTTTGGCGTGGCGACATGGAACGACGCATTGCGAACACTCGCCACGGCCGGACCTTCGGAACTCCTCCGCCAAGTCCGCGCAGCCGAGAACACCGACCCGAAGGGATCACGATGGCCACGGGGCAAGGTTCACGACGACGCGACGGCTGCGTACTGTGTGGGCGATGCGTCATCTGGGCTGACGCGTTACGAATCGGCCTCGGCAGATCAGGTCGAGCATCAGCCGAGGTTGACGGATGAGTCTCGCCGAGATAAAGACACACCATCAATGCCATGATTAGTGAGGACCTTTTCCACAATGGTCAAGGCCCTTCTCGGCCGGATCACCCTCGTCTCAACGAGCGTGCGGCCTTCGGACCTCCATCCTAGAAAGGCTGAAACGACATGTATCAGAGAATCCGGATCGAGCACTTCCGCGGATTCCGGTCTCTTAACCTGTCCGGGCTTAGACAGTTCGCTCTTCTAACGGGAAAGAATAACGTCGGCAAGACCGCCGTGTTAGAAGGGATATTCCTTCATGCCGGCGCCTTAGTTGCCGCAGACCTTCCGCTACGGCTCGATCTGTTTAGAGGGATGGAACCTATCGCACGGGTTTCTCCGACCACATCACCATGGGACTCGTTGTTCAACCAGTATGATGTGCGTCGTCCCATTCGACTTAGCGCTGATACCTCTGAGCAGCACGACTGGTCTGTGAGGCTAACCCGGCTCCCCCTAGAACAACTGCCGCGAAGAGTGGATGAACTGCCGGCTGCTTCAGAGGCTTCCGCCGTAGACTCTCCAGGATCACCTGTCGGCGCAATTCGAGTTGAAGAGCAATTTGGCGGCACCGTGCACAAAGCTACGCAAGTCATGACCCGCAATGGGTTCATTCAGCAAGGCGAGATCTTTCCTTCACGAAAGACCGTCGTGTACTTCAGCGGCGCTGCGCGAACAACCAACGATGACGTACAACGATTCTCAGACCTTCAGGTTGAGAATCGCGAGGAAGAGGTTGTTGAGGCAATCAAGGTTATTGAGCCTCGAATTCGGAAGATCGACATTTCTCTTGCAGGTAGTCAGCCACGACTTCACGCAGATATAGGGTTAAGGCGTTCATTGCCCTTGAATCTGCTTGGCGAGGGTACGGCCCGAGTGATGTCATTCATATTGGCAATCCACACTGCGGGGGAGCAAGGCGTCGTCCTTATAGATGAGTTCGAGAACGGCATCCACTACTCAGCTCTCGCGCCAGTTTGGCGAACGCTCGCAAGTGATGCTGCTCGATCTGGGGTTCAAATAATCGCTACAACCCATAGCAATGAGTGCGTACAGGCGGCACAAGCGGGACTCGGCGACCTGGGGATCTCGGACCTCGCGTTGTTTCGTTTGGAGAGAAGACGCGAGGAAATTCATGTTGTGGACTATAATGCGGAGCTCCTGAGACTTGCGGCTGAACAAGACATGGAAGTTCGCTGATGCCGGTCACGTATTCAGGAGGCAACAGACAAGACCGAACCATAGTAGAATCTCGCCTCGTAGCGGTAGAGGGTGCCGACGACCAGTACCTGGTAGGGGTTATCGCCAACCAACTCGAATTGACCTTGCAGGTCCACCAAATGCAGGGGAAGGAGGAATGGGGCGCGAAAATTGAACTTCTTACCAGGACAGAAGGATTCGATCAAGTACGGAGGTTTGGACTGGTTCGCGACGCCGATTTAGATTCCGCCGCTGCCTTTGCCAGCGTTGCACAAGCGCTTAGGAACGCAAGGCTTACTGCCCCTACTGAGCAGCTATCACTGACGGCTGGTAATCCTCAGACAGCTATCTATATCGTCACTGCCCCCAGCGCGAACTCTGGCGAGCTGGAGGATCTTTGCCTTTCAGCGATCGAAGGCGAGGTAGGTTATAGCTGCATTCAGCCCTACCTAGACTGCGCTTCAGCGCAGGGCCGAGTACTACCAGGCAAACTGTCGAAGGCGAAATTGCATACATACATCGCTGTCAGCCGATTGCCGGGGGCCAGATTGAGGGAAGCGGCGCTGGCCAATATTATCCCTATTGGATCGTCCAGCTTCGACCAACTCACAAGCCTAATACGGTCCATTTGCCAATAGCCCCGCAGCCCGTTCTCGCCTTCCGTTGCCGCGCCATTCAGGCACTTGCCAACGCGGCGGTGGTCATCGGGTCGGGCCTCACCCTCGGGTGAGCTGGGAGCGGAACTGGCTGTCAGCAGCCTGTCAGCAACCAAGCCTCGTGAGGCATGGGGACGCATCACGCGCCACGGTGATACTTCGACGCTGACCTCGGGTTTTGTAGTGTGGCGGAAGGCGCCGTGAGTCAGCATACGACCGGCGCGATTCGTTCACACGGCAGAGGTCACAGGTTCGATACCTGTCGCGCCCACCAGGCAAGACGCCTTCCCCCAGTCCTCTCCCGGCGCGGCTTGCCAGAAGATTTGCCAGAAGGTCACGGGTGGCGTCCTGTGGGTGCCAGAAACCTGATCACAGGCTCTGAGCTGGGAGTTCGCTTCGCGGCCTGCCTTCCAGATGAGGGTGTCCTGACGTCTTGCCCATGCGCACGGGCTCCCCCTGTCCCGTGTGTGCCGGGACCATTAATGCCTTGATGGTGGCGGATCTCCCGGAGTGGTGGGGCTCCCGGCACTCCGAGCGCATGGGAACACCACAAGCAGCCCTAGCACGCTGCCGCCTGCGCATCAAGGAAGGCTTCACCGTCATCGACCGCCAGCAGCGCCACCTCAACGACCACGCCCACACCCTCGGATTCACCGACCTCAACAGCTACCTCGTGGCGCGCTGCCAGCAGGACGCCAGCCTGACCCGGCTCGCCGGCGAGCTGCAGACCACCATTGACGTGATCCGCCGCCTCATCGACCAGGCTGGCATCCACTGCTCCTCACCGAAGGTCCGCAGCGCCCGTCAGCGCCGCCGCGCCACCGACCAGCGGCTCACCATCCGTGCAGAGCAACTCGGCTTTGCCAGCCTGCAGGCCTATTTGGCCGACCACGTGGCCAGGCGGGCGTGGACGCTCGGCCAGATCGCCAGCGAGCTGGGCGTGAACCGGGACACGGTCAGGGACCGGCTGCACCGCTACGGGCTGCGCCCCCACCAGGCAGACGCACACCAACCAGCCGACGCTGGTCGGTCACGGCCTCTCTGGGCATGCAACAACCTTGGCGCCGGTGGAGCGCATCGAGGCGAGCAGCTTCTCTGCCACGTCAGGGGACATCACCGCAGCCTTGTAGTAGGACGAACATGAACGAGCAACCCTTACAGTGCGAGATCTCCTTTCCTCGCAGCCGGCCGATGTGCGACGCTATCGACCGGGGCCGAGCGGGGTGAGAGGGGCGAAGGGCTGGAGCGTGGAGGCAGCATCACGATCGTCTGCCTGCCCGAGTCGATCACAGCAGCTGCAACAGCGCCCCGGCGACCGCCTCAACAGGTGACGTGGAGCAGGCCGATCACCGCCCCCTCGGCCTGGTTCCAGATCGCGATCACCTCCGGCGTCGGCAGCAGGTCCACCTGGCAGCCGTGGCGTCGGAAGTAGGCCGCTGCCTCCTCCGACAGCGCAACCGTGCCGTACTGCCCCGCACCGATGAGCAGCCGCGCGGCGCCTTTCTGGTAGACGTGCCTGGCCTCGTCAAGCGAGATGGTGTGCGAGGTGCCATAGACGGCCTTGGACAGCTTCTTCTTGCGCTTCTCGACGTTCCCGCCGAGCCGGATGAGCACGTCATGCTCATAGACCGTCCCGTCGATCGTGACCGAGCCAAACCGTGTCCGGTCGATCCGGGGCTGCATCGCGCATCTCACCACCCTGCTCGGTCCTGCGGCAGGCAACCCGCCCGTGCACCAGCCACCCGGTGCGAGGCGCCCATCCAAGGTTCTCATGCCCTGGCGGGGCGCCCAAGGTCCGTAACGGCTGCCTAACGACCCCGCGACCGCACGCTGGCTCAGTGGTCACGCTTGAGCAGGCCGGTGATGGCAGCGACGACCGCGGATGGTCACGCCCTTAGGGCTCCCCGCTTGACTACTTTAGCCAGTGGTGACCGTCTGGGTGATTGGGGTTGACCCGGTTCTGTAGACAGCGGACGGTTAGGCCGCAGTAACAAGAGTAGCGGGGTGCTGCTGCTGGTACCTCCTCTCGTACTCGGTGGGGCTGAGATAGCCCAGGGACGAATGGCGGCGCCGGCGGTTGTAGAACACCTCCAGGTACTCGTAGATGGCGGTGCGGGCGGCCTGGCGGGTCGGCCAGGTGCGGGTGTGGACCAGCTCGGTCTTCAACGTCGCAAACAGCGACTCGGCGACGGCGTTGTCGAAACACGTCGCCACGTGGCCCATGCTCCGGCGGGCCCCGGCCGCCTCCAGCGCCTTGGTGTAGACGCCGGCGGTGTACTGGCTGCCGCGATCACTATGGTGGATGAGCCCCTGGGCGGGCTGGCGCCGGTCCAGGGCCATCTGGAGGGCATCCACGGCCAGCTCGGCGCGCAGGTGGTCGGCCATGGCCCAACCGATGACCTTGCGGGAGTAGCCGTCCAGGACCGCGGCCAGGTACAGCCAGCCCTCCTGGGTCGGGATGTAGGAGATGTCGGCGTACCAGGTCCGATCGGGCGCGCCCGGGTCGAACAGCCGCCCCACCAGGTCCGGCGCGGGCGTGGCGGCCGGGTCACGGCGGGTCAGGCCGCGCCGCCGGTGCCGGTGGCAGCCGACCAGGCCGTGGGTGCGCATCAGCCGGGCGATGCGCTTGCGGGCCACCCGCACGCCCTGCTCGCGCAGCTCGGCGTGGACCCGTGGGGCGCCGTAGGTGCCGCGCGAGTCGCGGTGGATCTGGGTGATCTGCTCCAGCAGCTGCTGGTCGGTGCGCTGGTGGGTGGACGGGCCGCGCTCGGCCCAGGCGTAGAACGCCTTGCGGGAGACGCCAAGCACCCGGCACAGCAGGCTGACCGGGTAGGTTGCCTTCTCCGCCGCGATGAACCGATACCGGCTCACCGGGTCGTCTCCTTCGCGAAGAAGGCGGCGGCCTTTTTTAGTATGTCGCGCTCTTGGCGCAGGATGTGGGTCTCGCGGCGCAGCCGGCGCAGCTCCTCCCGCTCGGCGGTGGTGAGCTCGCCGGGCCGGCCGTGGCCGGCATCGACGTTGGTCTGGTGCAGCCAGTTGCGCAGGGTCTGCCCGGAGACGCCCAGATCCTGGGCCAGCTCGGGGATCGGCCTGCCGCTGGTGCGGGCCAGCTCGACGGCCTCAGCGCGGAACGCTGCTGGGTAGGGCGGTCTGGTGCGTGGCACGTGAACTCCCTTTAAGGACTTGCTGCCCTCAAGCATTCAGGTGTCCACCAAACCGGGGCAACCCCAGTTCCTCCCGCCAGCGCAGCTTGGCCAGGCCCACCAGCCGCGCCAGCGGGACCTCGGCGGGCAGGTTGGCCAGCCAGTACTTGACCGGCTCGGGCTCGCCCTGGGGCCACTCGGCCAGCAGGTGGCGCACCGGCAGTTGCCCACCGCGGGCGGCGCGGCGCAGCTGCACCCCGGCCGGGCGCACCCGCAGCACCACGAACCGGGAGACCAACTGCTGCCCGTCGGCGCCTTGGCGCCAGCTGACCGTGGTGGCCGCCCGCTCGCCAGCGGCCAGCACCAACTGCCGCAGCGACCAGCGGCGCTGGCGATAGCGGGGCAGCGACGGACGGCCCCGGCCGGTGGCGGGCACCGTCTCGGGGGCGACGTGCTCGGGGTAGGCGCTGATGTGCCGGGGACCTGCACGACGTAGGCCAGCTCGCGCTGCTCCAGGCCCAGCCGGAACTGGTTGACCTCGCCGTAGGCGGCGTCGGCCAGGATCACCGGCGCCTGAAGGTCCCAGGCGGCCAGCTCGTCCAGCAGCTCCAGGGCCAACTGCCACTTGGGCCGGTGGTGCTGGTCGGCGGGCACGTGGGCCTTGCGGCGCCGCTCGGCGTCGTCGTCCCACTCCTGGGGCAAGAACAGCCGCCAGTCGATCGGGCAGGAGGCCTGGTTGGTGGCGGCGTGGACCGACACGCCGACCTGGCAGTTGGCGATCTTGCCCAGCGCCCCGCAGTACTGCGGCGCCACCCCCACCGACCAGCGGCCGAACTTCGGGAAGCCGGTGTCATCGATCACCCAGGCATCGGGGGCGATGGCGGTGGTCATGCGCTGGGCGAGCCGGCGGCGCACCGGCACCGGGTCCCAGGGTGACTGGTTGACGAACTGCTGCAGGGCCTGCTCCAGCGCGTCGGCGTCGGCTTGGGGATCACCTTTGGTGAGCCGGGCGGCCATGGGCTGGATCGACTTGCGCTTGCCGTCCAGCAGCAGCCCGCGCAGGTAGGTCTGGCCCCAGCGGCGCTGGTCCTTGCGGGGGACGGATTGAAAGAGGTCTTCGGCGAAGGCGGTCAGGCGGGTGCGGATGCGGCGAAGTTGTGCGGGTGTCATTGCTTGCCACCAGTGGTGGTGGCGCGCTCCTTTCGGCGTGGTGATCTCGCTTCACAGGTACACCCAGCAGCAGCACTTTCCCAAGACCTAACGGAGTACAGGTACCAGCTGTTGCACAAAGTCGTGAGCTGGGATTAAGGCGAAGAGTCTGTTGCTCACGGACGTGATCGGTGGTTCGTGACGGCGTTGCAGACCAAGCCGAGCCAGCCTCGGAAGCCAACAGGAGCCGCTGATCCCTTGAACCCGTAACGGGCGCGTAACGACCCCGGGACGGTC
>JBKPDO010000087.1:0-48852 GCA_046727955.1 bacterium
GCCCGGGACCGCCGCCACGCCCGGGACCGCCGCCACGCGCCGGGTCGCCGCCACGCGCCGGGTGGCCGCCACGCCCGGCGCCACCGTCATCCCCGACCTCCTTCGGCGGCCGCGCGGGATCCGGCCCGGCGCGAGAGCACCAGCGCCTGTGCCGTCTCGGCGGCGACGGCGGCGTCCCGGCAGTACGCGTCGGCGCCGATCGCCTTGCCGAACTCCTCGTTCAGCGGCGCGCCGCCGACGAGCACGATGTAGTCGTCGCGGATGCCCTTGGCGACGAGCTCGTCGATGACCACCTTCATGTACGGCATGGTGGTCGTGAGCAGCGCCGACATCCCGAGGATCTCGGGCCGGTGCTCGTCGAGCGCGGCGAGGTAATTCTCAACCGGGTTGTTGATGCCGAGGTCGACCACCTCGAAGCCGGCGCCCTCCAGCATCATCGCGACGAGGTTCTTGCCGATGTCGTGGATGTCGCCCTTGACCGTACCGATCACCACCTTGCCCATCCGCTCGGCGCCGGTCTCGGCGAGCAGCGGGCGCAGGATCGCCATCCCAGCCTTCATCGCGTTGGCGGCCAGCAGCACCTCCGGCACGAAGAGGATGCCGTCGCGGAAGTCGATGCCGACGATCCGCATACCCTCCACCAGCGACTTGTTCAGGACCGCGCCCGCGGACCAGCCGCGCTCCAGAAGGATGGTGGTGCCCTCGACGATCTCGTCGGCCAGGCCGTCGTAGAGGTCGTCGTGCATCTGCTTGACGAGCTCCTCGTCGCTGAGCTCGGACAGGACGATCTCTTCCTGCTCTTCCGGCATCCGCGCTATCCCTTCAGCCGTTCCCCCTTGGGGTCGACGAGCGGCTCGGCGACGACCGTCGCCGGGTAGCGCTCGTCGAAGTACTCGATCTCCACGTTCGTCCCCTCGACCGCGAGCTCGACGGGCAGGTAGCCGTAGGCGATCCCGCGCCCGATCCAGTAGCCGTAGCCGGCCGAGGTCACATAGCCGACGACCTCGCCGGCGGCCCGGATGGGCTCCTTGCCGAGCGCCACCGCCGAGTCGTCGTCCAGCAGCATCGGCACCAGCCGGTGCGTCACGCCCCGGTCCCGGATCGCCTCGAGGGCCGCCTTGCCCTGGAAATCCTTGGCCCAGCGCACCGCGAAGCCGAGCCCAGCCTCCAGCGGGTCGTGCTCGGTGTGGATGTCCTGGCCCCACAGGCGGTAGCCCTTCTCGAGCCGCAGGGTGTCGAACGCACCCAGCCCCGCCGCGATCAGGCCGTGCTCGCGCCCCGCCCGCCACAGCAGCTCCCAGGCGCGATCGCCCATCGCGAAGTCCCCGTACAGCTCCCAGCCGAGCTCGCCGACGTAGCTGATGCGCTGCGCCCAGACGGGGCCGACCTCGCCGATGTCGAGATACCTCGCGGTCATGTAGGGGAAGGCCTGGTTGGACACGTCGGCGTCGGTGACGGTCTGGAGGACCGCGCGCGCCCGCGGACCCCACAGGCCGAGCACGAACGTCGCGCCGGTGCGATCGGTGACCGTCGCCCGCTCGCCGTCGCGGAGCTGCGCGCGCAGCCAGGCGAGGTCGTGACGGCCGCTGACGCCGCCGGTGACGACCCGGAAGCGGTGCTCGCTCTCGCGGGTGACCGTGAGGTCGCAGCGGATCCCGCCGCGGGCCGTGAGCATCGCCGTGTAGACGATCGTGCCGGGCGGGCGCCCGATCCGGTTGGCGCAGACCCGCTCCAGGAACGCCTCCGCGTCGGGCCCCTCCACCTCGAACTTCGCGAAGGGCGTGAGGTCGAACAGGGCGGCGCCGCGCCGCGTCGCCAGGTGCTCGGCGCCCTCGATCGGCGACCAGAGCCGCGCCGCCCACTCGTCGCGCGTCTCCCACGGCGAGCCGGACAGCAGCGACCGGTTGGCCTCGAACCACTGCGGCCGCTCCCAGCCAGCGCCGACCACGAAGCTCGCGCCGAGCGCCGCCTGGCGTGCGTGGAAGGGCGTGAGGCGCAGGTTCCGCGGGCGCGCCATCTGCTGGCGCTGGTGGAGGATGTCGTAGACCTCGCGGTATTGCTGCTTGCCGCGCTCCAGCACGTACGGCGGGGTCGTCTGGTACGGGTAGAACCGGTTCGCGTCTGCCTCGGCGAGGTCGTAGCTCGGCTCGCCGAGCGCCATCCACTCCGCGACCTGGCGGCCCATCCCGGCGGCGTGGGTGATCCAGACGGCCTCACAGACCCAGACACCCCGGACCGTGGCGCTCTCGCCGACGATCGAGCCGCCGTCGGGCGTGAACGAGAACATCCCGTTGATCGAGCGGGCGGGGTCCGCCGGCCGCATCGTGCCCTTGAGCGGCGGCAGGACGCGGGCGGCCTCCGCCTCGGCGACGTCGAAGTCCCCGGGGGTGAACGGCATGATCGACGGGGCTGTCGGCCCGCCCGGGGGGCGCAGCTCGCGCTGCGCCGTGGCGATCGGCTCGTGCCGGTAGTTGCCGACGGCGTAGTGGTCGCCACGGTGGCGGAAGTACATCGCCATGTCCTGGTGCCGCAGGATCGGGTGGACGACCTCGCGCGTCTCACCGGCGAGCTCGCCGACGGGGTCGGTCCAGACGAGCTGGTGCTGCACCGCCAGGAGCGGCACCGGCACGCCCGCCATCGCCCCCACCGTGGGCCCCCAGATCCCGGCGCAGATCAGCACGCGCTCGCACTCGATCCGGCCACGGTCGGTCTCGACCCCGTGGACGCGCCCGGCGCCGACGTCGAAGCCGGTGACGGTGACGCCGCCCTCGAAGGTCACCCCCTTCCCGGCCGCCGCGCGCGCGAGCGCCGCCACCACGCGCACGGCCTTGGCGACGCCGTCGCTGGGCACGCGGTATGCGCCCAGGACCGCGCCGGGGTCGAGCAGTGGCACGTAGTCGGCCGCCTGGGCAGGCGTCAGCAGCTCGCCGCCCTCGATCCCGTACGACCGCGACCAGCCGAGCCGTCGCTTCAGCTCGCGCATCCGCGCCGGGGTGGTCGCGATCTCCAGCGACCCGACGCCGTGCCAGCACGGCTCGCCCGCGCAGTCGAGCCGCTCGTACAGCGCGACGCTGTCCTGCGCGATCCGGCAGGTGGTGCGCGAGCTGTTGGTCTGGAACACCAGCCCCGGAGCGTGCGAGGTGGAGCCGCCGGTCTCGAACAGCGGCCCCTGGTCCAGCACGAGCACGTCCGGCTGGCCGAGCTCGGCCAGGTGGTAGGCAGCGCTCGCGCCGACGATGCCGGCGCCGACGATCACCGTGTGGGCGCGGTCTCGCATGTGCCTCCTTCCACGGACCCCGCCATCCTGCCAGCCCAGGTTGCGCGATCAAGGGATGGTTGCGATCACCGCAACAGCCTGGGCGCCACGCCGCCCCAGCTAGGCCTATTTGCAATGGTGTTCCGCGGCACGGCGAACCTGCCCGATCGCGGTGCTGACCCACAACCCAGGGATCACCTCGAAGTACCCGATGGGGGGTTCGGGGGGGAGCTGTATCGGGCTCCCCCGAATGCAAACAGGCCTACTCGACGGGATCACCTCGAAGTACCCGATGGGGGGGTTCGGGGGGGAGCTGTATCGGGCTCCCCCCCGAATGCAAACATCCCCTACTCGACCGGGATCTCCTGGTAGATCGCGCTCAGGTCGATCCCCTGCCGCCTCCGGTACACCCTCGCCACCACGTAGATCACCAGCGCCAGCAGGTACATGCCGCCCATGAACCACAGCGACGTCTTGTTGTTCACCGCGTAGAGGCCGTCGTCGAACCATTTCCACAGGTTCCAGCCGAGGAAGATGGCGGTGATGGCGCCCGCGAGCGAGATCAGCGGGATGCCGGCGACCTTGTAGCGCGCCAGCGGCGAGCTCTCGTAGAGGCGCTTCTTCCGCCACGGCAGCAGGATCGCGGCGATCGACGTCCCAAAGAACGTCACCGCGATCACCAGCACCGCGTCCAGGATGTAGGTCTTGAAGTTCGAGGTGTAGGCGTACAGCGCGCTCACCACGACCGCCGGCACGAGCATCAGCACCAGCGCCCAGACCGGCACGTGGCGGCGCTCCGAGACGTCGGCCACCCGCTCCGGCAGGATCCGGTCGAACGCCGCCGCGAAGATCACCCGCGTCGACGACAGGAACAGCGTCCCCGCCCACCCCAGGAACCAGGCGCCGAACACCAGCACGATAATTGCCGAGAGCGCCGTGTTGTGGAAGAAGAAGCTGGCCAGCAGCGGCGGGTAGGGCCAGATCGGGATCGCCGCCTGGCCGGTGCCGTAGACGACGTTCCAGTAGGCGAGGTTCGCCGCGTTGAAGAACTGCCATCCGAAGAACTTGGCCGCCAGCAGGACGAACAGGACCGCGATCGCGATGGTGACCCACAGGCCCCACATCATCCCGTTCATCACGCGCCTGAAGTCGCTCGCCCCGCGGACCTCGCCGTAGAGCGTCGCGCCCCAGTTCGGGTACAGGATCCAGAAGGCGAGGAACGGGATCAGCAGGAGCGAGTCGCCGAAGAACGGCGAGAACCCGAGGTCCGGCACCACCTTGGCGCCGCCGGCAAGCTGCAGCGTCTTGGCGTAGGTGTCGCCGCTGGTGCCGAACAGGTTCGCGGACTCCTGGTTGAAGGCCGACTGGAAGCCGCTCCGGGACCCGAACAGCATGACGAGGAACACCAGGGCGAGCGCCGCGATCCCGAGGTAGAAGCAGTACTTCTGGACCTTCGCGTACCCCTCCATCCCGAGCGACACGACGAGACCGGCGAGGGCCACCGTGATCAGGCAGACCACGAACAGGCCGTTGTCGGTCGCGAGGAAGTCGGTGACGCCGTTCCACTTGAACAGGGCGGCGAGCGGCTGGAAGACCTCGACGTTGAGGATGTTCGCGTAGACCGGCGCCCAGTACCAGAGGATGAACCACCATCCGGTGACGGCGAGGACGAACGCGATGCCGCCGCCGAGCACGCGACTTTGCCACACGTAATCTCCGCCGGCACGCGGCATGACGGAGATGAGCCCCGCGTAGGTGATCACCAGGAACGTCATGAACACGCCCGTGATCAGCAGAGCGGAGAAGATCTGGCCGGTCGGGACGAACCCCAGAACGGACAGGCTGAAGAACAGCCCGAGCGTGACGAAGTTGACCGACATGAAGGAGTACAGGAAGGCGTCGAATTTCGACCATCCCTTGACCAGACCGGTCGCCTTGCGGAGGAACAGCGTGGGCGCTTCCCCTGCCACTGCCATCCGTGTCCCCTTTCCAGCGTGAACAGGTCCTACCCGTTCACGAGCTGATAGGTCTTGACCTTCCGCTTCTTGAGGTCGAGGTTCACGATCGCCGCCTGCAACACCCCTTCCTCGTAGGAGCTGCCGGGGTTGAGCGCGAGCGTGCTGCCGATCCTGGCCGAGCCCTTGCTCTCGTGGATGTGGCCGTGCAGCGAGAGCAGCGGCTGGAAGCGCTGGATCGACTCGCGCACCGAGGTGGAGCCGACCGGGCGCAGCGCCTGCCCCCCGGAGACGTAGGTCAGGTCCGGGTTGAGCGCCGGCGCGAGGTCGAGCTTGGAGCCGTACGGCGGCGCGTGGAAGTTGAGGATCGTGGTCGACGGGTCGTCCGCGTGGGCGAGCGCCCGCTCGATCCGCCGCGCCAGCTCTGGCTCCTCGGCCTCGCGGAACGTGTGCCACGGCGTGGGGTTCGTCCACCCCATCGAGACCATCGTGAAACCGTCGAGATCGATCGGATGGTCCTCGTCGCCGGTCTCGACGACCCGCGCGCTGGCAAGCAGGCCGTCGATCTCGAACACGTCGTCGTTCGCCGGGCAGGCGACCACGCGGATGCCGGTGCCGGCGAGCTTGTCCTCGGCCATCGCGATCCAGCGCTCGGTGCCCTCGAGCATGACCTCCTTGAAGCGCTTGTCGACCAAGTCCTCGTCGCCCTGGAGCGCGCGGTACTCCTCCTCCGACACCCGTATCGGGTAGTAGCCGCGATTCATCACGCGCTTGCCGAACTCCTCGACCTCGCCTTCGGTCTCCAGGCTCACCGGGTGATCCTGCAGGGAGGCCTCCCAATTGCCGCGTGCTCGCTGGACGATCGGCACCATCGCCTTGCCGGTGATGTCGCCGCCCAGGATCACGACGTCGGCCTTGAAGAACGCTCCCGCGTTGAGGAACTTCCGCCAGCAGATCTCCGACCCGTGCAGATCGGTCACAAAAAAGAGCCGCATGCCCACCTCACGGTCGCCAACCCACCGTTGCGGCTAAATCCTTGATTCCCGCGATCAATGAGGCAAGTCGGGCGTTGCGGACTGAGCAACATCGGGCAACACGGCGGTGAGGCCTCTCAGTGGCCCGACCTCTGGTGCCCCGCTCAGTGCCCGACCTCCTCGGGAAGCTCGTACCACTGGGCGCGCTCGCCGACGCGAGCACGGAGCTTCCACTTGAGGCTCTTCGGCATCGTGTCCGCATGGCGACGCAGGGCGATCGCGTGCTCGACCGGATCGTGCGGTGCGCCGCGGGGCACGAGCCGCGCCAGCTCACCGCGCACTAGGTCGACGACCCGGTCGAGGTTGCCGGTGGCGGTGCGCCACCAGCCCCAGTCGCCGCCGAGGACCTGGGCGAACCGAACCAGCCCGATCGTCCCCGGCTCGTCCCCTTGGCGAACCTCGTGCGCGGCGAGGAGGTAGACGATGTCGTGCACGTCCTTCTCGTTCTGCTCGACCACCTGCAGCTTGGAGAGAAGCAGGTCGCTGACGTCCAGGGTGACCGGCATGCGGTCGATGCGGCTGGAGAACTCCAGGACGTGGCACATGTGGAGCCGGTCCATGATGACGTCGACCGAGGTGCCCTCGCCCGGGGACCTGAAATACATCTGCCGGTGCCCGTGCAGGTTGTTGAAGCGCCGGTCGCCCTCGAAACCGAGCCCCGTCAGCAGTTCGATCACCGGTCGCTTGGCGGTCGAGACCGAGGCGAAATCCATGTCCTGGTCGCCGCGCCGGCGCGGTGGGAAGTCGGGCGTGAGGTAGCGGATCGCCTGCCCGCCCAGCAGCTTGAGGGGGACCCCATCGCGGTTGGCGGCCGCCACCGTCTGGATCGCCGCGTCGTACGCGTCCGCCGGCAGGCTCAACTCCCCACCCCCTTCCGCACGTCAGGTCGAACGGTCTCACGCGGTCCACCGGTGCGCCACCGCGGTTGCGATGAGCGCAACCAGGGTGGTCACAGCGATCCCGGCCGGCGGCAGACTACAACCTATGACGACGTCGTCGCGGTATGACTTCGTGATCGTCGGCGGGGGCTCGGCGGGCAGCGCCGTGGCCAACCGGCTGAGCGCCGACCCGTCGAACCGCGTCCTGGTGCTCGAGGCGGGACGCCCCGACTACCTCTGGGACCTCTTCATCCACATGCCGGCGGCCCTCTCGTTCCCGATCGGCAGCCGCTTCTACGACTGGCGCTACCGCTCCGAGCCCGAGCCGCACCTGCACGGGCGGCGGGTCTACCACGCGCGCGGCAAGCTGCTGGGAGGCTCGAGCAGCATCAACGGCATGATCTTCCAGCGCGGCAACCCGATGGACTACGAGCGCTGGGCCGCCGACCCCGGCATGGAGACCTGGGACTACGCCCACTGCCTGCCCTACTTCAAGCGGATGGAGGCGTGCCTGGCCGCCGAGCCCGCTGACGTCTACCGCGGCCACGCCGGACCGCTGGTGCTCGAGCGCGGCCCCGCCTCCAGTCCGCTGTTCGAGGCGTTCTTCGAGGCGGTTCAGCAGGCGGGGTACCAGCTCAGCGACGACGTGAACGGCTACAGGCAGGAGGGCTTCGCGCCCTTCGACCGTAACATCCACAAGGGCCGGCGCCTGTCGGCGGCGCGCGCCTACCTGCACCCGGTCATCGGCCGGCCGAACCTCGACGTCGCCACGCGGACGCTGGCGACACGGGTCCTGTTCGACGGCACGCGCGCGGTCGGGGTGGAGTGCGCGCGCCGCAACGGAGCGCCCCGGCGGGTGCACGCCGGCGAGGTGATCCTCTGCGGCGGCGCTATCAACTCGCCCCAGACGCTGCAGCTCTCGGGCGTCGGTCAGGCGCGCGAGCTAAAGGCCCTCGGCATCGAGGTGGTCGAGGACCTGCCGGGCGTCGGCGAGAACCTCCAGGACCACCTGGAGGTGTACGTGCAGCACGCGTGCGCGCAGCCAGTCTCGGTCGCGCCCTACCTCAAGTACCGGTACCGCCCCTGGGTGGCGCTGCGGTGGCTGCTCGGCGGGACGGGGCCGGGGGCGAGCAACCACTTCGAGGCGGGTGGCTTCGTCCGCGGCAACGAGCAGCTCGCCTACCCCAACCTGATGCTGCACTTCCTGCCGATCGCGATCCGCTACGACGGCTCCAAGCCGGCCGGCGACCACGGCTACCAGGTGCACATCGGGCCGATGCTCTCCGACGCCCGCGGCTCGGTGGAGATCACCAGCGCCGACCCGCGCGCGCATCCGGCGCTCCGCTTCAACTACCTGTCGACCGACCAGGACCGGCGGGAGTGGGTGGAGGCGGTCCGGGTCGCCCGCCACATCCTGGGCCAGCGCGCTTTCCACCCGTTCGACCTTGGCGAGGTGTCGCCCGGGCCGGGGGTGCGGACCGACCAGGAGATCCTCGACTGGGTCGGCAGGGAGGGCGAGACCGCGCTCCACCCCTCCTGCACCTGCAAGATGGGCACGGACGCGGGGTCGGTGGTCGACCCGGCGAGCATGAGGGTCCGCGGGCTCGACGGGCTCCGGGTGGTGGACGCCTCGGTGATGCCCTACCTCACCAATGGCAACATCTACGCCCCGGTGATGATGGTGGCCGAGAAGGCCGCGGACCTGATCCTCGGGAACACTCCCCTGCCACCGGAGCCCGTCGAGGTCTACCGCCACGGCGAACCTGCCTGACCACGGGGCTGACCCACCACCCAGGGATCACGTCGAGGTACCCGATGGGGGGTTCGGGGGGGAGCTGTCTCGGGCTCCCCCCCGAATGGAAACAGGCCCCTCAGTCGCTGCGCCGGCCGGTGTACCCGAGGCGCCACGACACCGCGCCGGCCGCGTCGATGGTGAGGCGGCCCAGGCGCGGGAGATCGATCGGCCGGACGCGGAACGAGGGCCCTGAGACCGACAGCGCGGCGACGACGTCGCCGCTGGACTGCCGGACCGGCGCCGCGACCGCGTTGAGCCCCTCCTCCAGCTCGTCCTGGATGGTGGCGTAGCCGCGCACGCGGATCTCCTCGAGCTGCCGCCGCAGGCGCGCCGGGTCGGTCACCGTGCGCGGGGTCAGCGCCTCGAGCGGCCGCGCCAGGAACTGCCGGCGCTCCGGCTCCGGCATGTGCGCCAGGAACACCTTGCCGCTGGAGCTGCCGTGCAGCGGCGTCCGCCGCCCCACCCAGTTGGTGCTCGCGACCAGGTGCGCGCTGGAGACCTGGTCGACGTAGACGACGCCGTCGCCCGACAGCACGCCGATGTTGACGGTCTCGTGGGTCCGGTCGGCCAGCTCCTCGAGCACCGGATGCGCCGTGCGGACCAGGTCGATGCCCGCCATCGCCGCGCCGACCAGCCGGATGAGGCCGAACCCGAGGCGGTACCGGTCGGTGACGGGGTCGCGCTCGATCAGGCCGCCGGCGGCCAGCGTCGCCGCCAGCCGGGAGGCGGTGGCCTTGTGGACGCCGAGCCCGCGTCCGAGGTCGGTCACCCCGAGCTCGCCCTCCTGGGCGATCAGCTCGAGCGCCCGCACCGCGCGGGAGACCGACTGCACCCCGCCCCCACGGCCTCCCTGGTCGTCGCTCATTGCGCAACTGTATCTTGCCTTGCGCAATTGTGCGCGGATACGCTCGGGCGTCATGCGGTACTGGCGGGCGGCCGAGCCCAAGCGGTCCTACGACGTGGTCGTCGTCGGCGGCGGCGGGCACGGCCTCGCAACCGCCTACTACCTCGCGCGCAACCACGGCGTCAGCAACGTGTGCGTGCTCGAGAAGGGCTGGCTCGGCGGCGGCAACACCGCACGGAACACCACCATCATCCGGTCCAACTACCTCTGGGACGCATCGGCCGGCATCTACGAGCACTCGCTGAAGCTCTGGGAGGGCCTCGAGGAGGACCTCGGCTTCGACCTCCACTTCAGCCAGCGCGGCGTTCTCAACCTCGCGCACGACCTGAGCGAGGTGCGCGCCTCGCTGCGCCGCGTGAACGCGAACGCGCTGAACGGCGTCGACGCGGAGTGGCTCACCCCGGCGGAGGTGGCCGCTTTCTGCCCGATCGTCAACGTCTCGCCGGACGTCAGGTACCCGGTCCTCGGCGCGACGCTGCAGCGGCGCGGCGGCACCGCGCGCCACGACCGGGTCGCCTGGGGATTCGCCACCGCGGCGGACCGCCTCGGGGCCGATATCGTCGAGCACTGCGAGGTGACGGGATTCATCCGCGGCCCGGGCGGCCGGGTGGAAGGCGTGCGCACCACCCGCGGGACCATCGCCGCCGCCAGCGTCGCGCTGGTCGCGGCCGGGCACACGTCGGTGCTGGCCGCCATGGTCGGGCTGCGGCTGCCGCTGCAGTCCCACCCTCTGCAGGCGCTGGTCTCCGTCCTGCTCGAGCCGGTGCTCGGCTGCGTGGTGATGTCGAACGCGGTGCACGTCTACGTCTCGCAGGCCGACAAGGGCGAGCTGGTCATGGGCGCCGGGATCGACGCCTACAACTCCTACACGCAGCGAGGCTCTTTCCACGTGATCGAGCACCAGCTGGCAGCGGCAATCCAGCTCTTCCCGGTCTTCGCCCACGCCAAGCTGCTGCGAACCTGGGGCGGGATCGTCGACGTCTGCCCCGACGCCTCGCCGATCATCGGCCCCACCCCGATCGACGGGCTGTTCCTGAACTGCGGCTGGGGGACCGGCGGCTTCAAGGCGACGCCGGGCTCCGGCTGGGTGCTCGCCGAGACCATCGCCAAGGGCGAGCCGGCGGCACTGGCAGCGCCGTTCGCGCTCGAGCGGTTCACCAGCGGCGCCCTGATCGACGAGCACGGCGCCGCGGCGGTCGCCCACTGATGCTGCTGATCCCCTGCCCGTGGTGCGGGCCACGCGACGAGGTCGAGTTCACCTACGGCGGGCAGGCCGGCATCGCCTACCCCGCCGACCCCGACGCGCTCGACGACGCCGCCTGGGCGGACTACCTGTTCATGCGCGACAACCCCAAGGGCCCGTTCGCCGAGCGCTGGTACCACGCGTACGGCTGCCGGCGATGGTTCGGCGTGGTCCGCGATACGGCCACCAACGACCTGATGGAGGCATAGGTGCGGCGGTTGGAGGCATAGGTGCGGCGGCTGCCCATGGGTGGGCGTGTCGACCGCGGCGCGCCGCTGCGCTTCACCTTCGGCGGCCGCGAGTACCAGGGGCTGGAGGGCGACACGCTCGCGTCGGCGCTGCTCGGCAACGGCCTCGACGGCGCCTTCCGGTCGCCGCTGCTGGGGCGGCCCCGCGGGGTCATGACGGCCGGGCCCGAGGAGCCCTGCGCCTTCGTGGAGGTGTCCGCGCCCTGGTTCGACCTGATCGCGCCGGCGACGATGGTCCCGCTGGTCGACGGGCTTGCCGCCGCGGCGGTCGCCGGGGTCGGCCGGCTGCCAGGGCCCGAGGTGCCGGTGCCGCGGAGCCAGCACCGGCACGCGCACGTCGAGACGCTCGTGGTCGGCGGGGGTGTGGCTGGCCTGCGGTCCGCGCGCGAGGCCGCCGCCAGGGGCGACCGGGTGCTGCTGGTCGACGAGCGCTCGTGGCTCGGCGGGACGGCGCGGTCGTTCGAGATCGTCGAGGGCCTGCCGGCGTGGGAATGGGTGGACGCCATCGCCGCCGAGCTGCGCGGTGCCGTGGACGTAACGCTGCTCCTGGATGCCGCGGCGGTCGGCGTTTACGACGCTGGCTACGTCGTCGTGCACCAGCGCTGCCGTCCGGTCGAGCGGGTCTGGCACGTCCGCGCGAGGAACGTGGTGCTCGCCACCGGCGCGCACGAGCGACCCATCGCGTTCGCCGGCAACGACCGCCCGGGGGTGATGCTCGCCGGCGCCGCCATCACCTATCTCGACCGCTTCGGCGTGCTCCCCGGCGAGCGGGCAGTGGTGTTCACGACTAGCGACGCCGGCTACGTCGCCGCCCGCGCGCTGCGCCAGGCCGGCGCGCGGGTGGTGGCGATCGCCGACGTCCGGCGCGAGGCCGATGCGCAGGAGCGGGCGCGCGCCGACGGGCTGCAGGTCCTGGCGGGAGCGGTGGTCTCCGCGGCAGAAGGCACCGCGGCAGAAGCCGCGGCGCACGCTAGCGCGGCGCACGCCGGCGCGGCCATCGTGACCAGTGCCGACGACGCGCGCACCCGCCTCGAGGCCGACCTGATCGCGGTCTCGGGCGGCTGGAACCCGGTGACGCAGCTCCACCGCGCGATCGGCGGCGGCCTGCGCTATGCGACCGATCGGAGCTGCTTCGTGCCCGACGGCGGGCCGGGCTGGCTCTCGGTGGTCGGCGCGGCGGCCGGCGACGTCCCCGCCGCCGAGCCCTGCTGGTACGTCCCCGCCGACGACCTCTCCCAGCACTTCGTCGACCTGCAACGCGACCAGACCGTCGCCGACGTGGCCGCCGCGCTCGAGACCGGCCTGCGCAGCGTCGAGCACGTGAAGCGCCTCACCTACATCGGCACCGCCGTCGACCAGGGCCGCGCGTCGGGCGCGCTCGCCGCCGAGGTCGTCAACCAGCTCCTCGGCGCCGGCCCGGGAGCGCAGGGTCCGACCAACGCCCGCCCGCCTTGGTCGCCTGTCCCCTACCACGTGCTCGCCGGCCCCTTCCGCGGCGCCCTGTTCGACCCCGTCCGCCGCACGCCCGTGCACGCGGCGCACGTCCAGCGCGGCGCGGCGTTCGAGGACGTCGGCCAGTGGAAGCGCCCCTGGTACTTCCCGCGCGGCGGGGAGTCGATGTGGGACGCGGTCCTGCGCGAGTGCGCGGCCGTGCGGACCGGCGTCGGCATGATCGACGCCTCGACGCTCGGCAAGATCGAGGTCGTCGGCGCGGACGCGCCGCTGTTCCTCGACCGCATGTACACCAACGCGATGTCACGCCTGGAGGTGGGCCGGATCCGCTACGGGCTGATGCTCGGCGTGGACGGCATGGTCTTCGACGACGGCGTCGCCATGCGCCTGGCCACCGACCGCTACCTGGTGACCACCACGACCGGCGGCGCGGCGCGCGTGCTCGCCCGGTTCGAGGAGTGGCACCAGACGGAATGGCCCGACCTGCGGGTCCACTTCACCAGCGTGACCGAGCAGTGGGCGGCGGTCGCCGTAGCCGGGCCCAGGTCGCGCGAGGTGCTACGGGCGGCCGGCACGGACGTGGACGTGTCCCGCGCCGCCTTCCCGTTCATGACGTGGCGCGACGGCCAGATCGCCGGCGTCGCGGCGCGGCTGGCGCGAGTCTCCTTCTCCGGCGAGCTCGCGTTCGAGGTGCACGTCGCCGGCTGGCACGGGCGACACGTGTGGGAGGTGCTGCTGGAGGCCGGCCAGCCGTTCGGCATCACGCCCTACGGCACCCAGGCGATGGACGTTCTGCGCGCGGAGAAGGGCTTCGTGATCGTCGGGCAGGACACGGATGGCACCGTCACCGCCGACGACCTCGGGATGTCGTGGGTCGTCAACATGCGCAAGGGAGACTTCGTGGGACGGCGCTCCCTGCGCCGCGCCGACCTTGTCCGGCCGGACCGCCGGCACCTGGTCGGGCTGCTGCCCACCGAGCGTGACGCGCTCATCCCGGAGGGCGCGCAGCTCGTGGCCGCCGAGCACGTCGGCGCGTTCCCACCGGTCCCGATGCTCGGCCACGTGACCTCGTCGTACCGCAGCGCCGTGCTCGGCGGCACCTTCGCGCTCGCGCTGCTCGAGGGCGGCCGGGAGCGGCTCGGCTCGACCGTGTACGCCCAGATGCGCGGAGAGAGCGCCCACTCCCCGATCGCGGCGACCGTGACCGCGCCGGTCCTCTACGACCCCGAGGGGACTCGGCGCGATGGGTGAGGGGATGGGCGGGGCGATGGGTGAGGGGATGGGCGGGGCGATGGGTGAGGGGATGGGCGGGGCGATGGGTGAGGGGATGGGCGGGGCGATGGGTGGCGTGGACGCGCTCGCCCGGTCGCCGCTGGCCGACCGGGCCGAGGACCTCGCCGCGGTCGGCGCGGCGGAGGTCGGGTTCCTCGCGCAGGTGAACCTGCGCGCCGACGCCGCGCTGGCGGCCCGCGCCGGGCTCGCGCTCGCGCCGGCGCCGAACACGTGGAGGCGGAGCGGCGGTCGGGAGGCGCTGTGGCTCGGCCCCGACGAGTGGCTGCTGGCGGCCCAGCCGGGTTCGGCGCCAGCGATCGTGGAGGAGCTGGAGCGTGCCCTCGACGGCCTGCACCACTCGGTCGTCGACGTCAGCGCGGAACGGGCGGTCGTCGAGCTGGCCGGCGACGACCGGACGGACCTCCTCAGCAGGGGGTGCGGCCTCGACCTCCACCCACGCTCGTGGCGGGACGGCATGTGCGCGCAGACGCTGCTCGTCCGTGTCCCGGTGCTGCTCCAGGAACGGGAGCACGCCACCAGGGTCTTCGTCCGGCCTTCCTTCGCCGGCCACCTGGTCGATTGGCTCCGGACGGGCTAAAGGAGCGTCACCATGCGGGCAGCGGAGGCGAGGGCCGTCATCGAGGCCCTGCGGCGCCCCAGGTACGAGGTCCTACCCCTCGACGGCATCGAGGACAGCGTCGCCGAGCACGTCCCCCACGACGTCACCGTGACCGTGACAGCCTCGCCGAGCAGGGGGATCACCAGCACGCTCGCCGTCGCCGAGCGGCTGGCGGCGCAGGGCCGCCGCGTGGCCCCCCACCTCGCGGCCCGGCAGATCACCGACGAGGTCCACCTCAAGGACGTCGTGCAGCGGCTGACCGACCAGGGCATCCGCGACGTCTTCGTCATCGCCGGCGACGTCAAGGAGCCGGCCGGCCGCTTCGACGGCGCGCTCGGCCTGCTGGCCGCCATGGCCGAGACGGGCCACCGGCTCGAGCAGGTCGGCATCGCCGGCTACCCCCAGAGCCATCCCTTCATCGACGATGACGTCACTATCCAGTCAATGTGGGACAAGCGCCGCTACGCCACCTACATCGTCAGCCAGATCTGCTACCGCCCGAGGGTGGTCGCCGCGTGGGTCCGCCGCGTCCGGCGGCGCGGTGTGGACCTGCCTGTCCACGTCGGCGTGCCGGGACCGGTGGACGCGGCGAGGCTCCTGCGGATCTCCTCGCGCATCGGCATCGAGGAGTCGGCGCGGTTCGCCAGGCGGCACGCGAGCTGGCTGCCGCACCTGCTCCATGTGGGCGGCTACCACTCGGGCCTATTGGTCGAGGGGCTGGCGGGAGGTCTCGCCGACCCGGCGGAGCGGGTCGCCGGCTTCCACTTCTACACCTTCAACGAGGTCGCCAGGACCGAGCGATGGCGCCAACAGACCCTCGCGCGCCTGACAGCGTCCGTGTGACCTCTGAGCCCGGTCCGCCTCGCCGCGCCCTACCGATTTCCTACTGACCTTGGCGTGGTTAACCGATTCTTTGCCATCGTCTTCCCGCGCTCTAGCGCGTGACCTTGTAGGCTCGCGTCGCCCGAATGTCCCCCGATGCGCTCCCGTTCGTAGGCGCCACCACGCCTCACGGTCGGTGCTCGTCGACGACGACCGGGTCGCCGACGAAGATCCGGCCGTCGTTGAGGATGTCCGCGTTGAGGCCGCCGCGGTGGATGAGGTCCTTGATGATCCCCGGCCGCGTCATCTGCTGCAGGTGCAGGCACGGCTCACAGAGCTCGACGCCGAGGCACTCGACGCCGCCGACCCGGAAGCGCCTGCCGACCAGATCGTTCAGCCGCACGCCACGGACCACCACCTGCCGGCGCGACTGGGCGCCGGAGAGGCCGACGTCCTCCAGCACTTCCGTCTCGATCAGCGTCAGCGCCTGGCCCGGCTCGGCGCCTTCCCGGTGGAAGTGGCGGTCGCCCTCCAGCCCCTTCCCCGCGACCGCGCTGGCGGAGTCGACCGGCGCGATCGCGTCGGTCGGGCCGATGTTGATCGCCTCGACGTTCACCCCTCGATGATGTCCGGCCGACGGCCGCCGAGTCCAGCGCATTTCCCGACCTCGCCGAGCCGCCGAAGCTGCTCCTGCTCAAGGCCTACCCGGACGTGAAGGTCCGGGTCCGCCTGGTGGCGCGGCGCGAGGCGTAGGTCCAGGAAGAGACGAATGCCTTGGTCGGGCTGGAAGCAGTGCGACCTAGGATTTTCCGTGGATCTTCCATATCGAGTCGTTCTCGACGGTCGAACCGGCCGTCGACCTGACCGCGACCAGCCCACTGGCCTTCGCCCGCCAGATCGCCGGTCTGCTCTGAGCGCCGAGAGCTCCGAGGACGGAGAGGACCCCGCATAGCGCTCCGTCGAGGAGAAATCCTCGTGGGACGGTTTGGCCCCCTTCACCGTGGTACACCCTAAGGTCGCTCGGGCGAGTGGCCGTCGACCAGACGGAGGAGGGGTCGGGATGAAGACCGACAGCGAGCTGCGGGAGGACGTCGAAGAGGAGTTGGGGTGGGAGCCGAGCGTCGACGAGGGGCGGATCGGCGTCGCGGTCGCCGACGGGATCGTGACCCTGACGGGTGAGGTCGGGTCGTTCGCGGCGAAGTGGAACGCGGAACGGGCGGTCGAGCGTGTGGAGGGCGTCAGGGGCGTCGCCAACGACACCCAGGTCCGTCTCGTCGGCCAGTACAGCGACACCGACATCGCCAGGGCGGCCGTGGACGCGCTGACCTGGAACTCGCTGGTGCCGTCGGACCGCGTGACCGTCCGGGTCGAGAACGGCTGGGTCACCTTGCAGGGAGAGGTCAACTACGACTACGAGCGCCGGGCGGCTGAGCGGGCCGTGCGCTACCTCGACGGCGTCACGGGCGTGTCGAACCTGGTCACCGTCACCCCCCAGGTCGAGCCGAGGGAGGTCAAGAGGCGGATCGAGCGGACCTTCCAGCGGCAGGCCGCGCTGGACGCGAAGAACGTCACCGTGCAGGTCAACGAGGGTGTAGTGATCATGCGCGGGAACGTGCGGTCGTGGGCGGAGCGTCGCGAAGCGGAGAGGGCCGCCTGGGCCGCTCCTGGGACCACGTCCGTGAGCAACTACATCACGGTCAGCGCACCTACCTGAGCGCACCTACCTGAGCGCACCTACCTGAGCGCACCTACCTGAGCGCACCTACCTGAGCGGCGCGATCCTCCGCGGTGGCGGCTGGGTGGTGGGGTCGTCGGCGGGGGCGGCGGGGGCGTGGGCGGCCGGGGCGGCCGGGGCCGGGGCGGCGGGGGCGTGGGCGGCCGCTCCCGCGGTGGGCCTGAGCTGGGCGGACTGGCGCGGTCCGGGCTGCTCGATCGGTCCTGTGGCATACCGGTCATCGGCGTTTCCTCTCGGGGTGGCCGCTCGGGGGGGCCGCTCAGGGTGGCCGCTCAGGGTGGCCGCTTGGATGCAACCATCCCCCTCACCCGGCCCGCCGTCATCGAAGGCAGCCACCATCCGCGTCCCCCGCGACCCCGACCTTGCGGGCTTCCTGTTAGCTGCAAGACGCGCCCTGATCAGGCGGTGGGGAGTTCGACCCGCAACGTGGTGCCCTCGCCGACCGGGCTGTGCAACGTGATCGTCCCGCCAAACGCCTGGACGCGGTCGCTGAGCCCGACGAGCCCAGATCCCTGCGCCGGGTCGGCGCCGCCGACGCCGTCGTCGCGAACCGACAGGCGCAGGTCGTCATCAGCGGTGTGGACGTCGACGTGGACGACCGAGGCGTGGGCGTGCTTGGCGGCATTGGCGAGCGCCTCGGACACGACATAGTAGGCGGCGACCTCGACCGGCTCTGGCAGCCGCGCCTGCAGGTGCACATCCAGCTCGACCGGGACGGCGGAGCGGCGGCCCAGCGCCTTCAGCGCTGGGCCGAGGCCGCCCTCCGACAGGATCGCCGGGTGGATGCCGCGCGACAGCTCGCGCAGCTCGTCCAGCGTGCCCGTAAGCCCGTCGGCGACCTGGTCCAGTTGCGTCCCGAGCTCAGGCAGCTCGGTGAGCAGGGCCGCCTGGATGGCGCGCAGGTCCAGCCCAAGAGCGACCAGCCGCTGCTGGATGCCATCGTGCAGGTCACGCTCGATGCGGCGGCGGGTGTGGTCGGCGGCGGCTACGACCCGTTGCCTGGAGGCGGCCAGCTCGGCGCGGCTGTTGGCGTTGGCGATCGCGGTGGCGACCAGCTCAGTGAAGTCGGTCATGCGCGACTCGGTGCTGGCCGGCAGCGGCTCTGGCTGCGTGGAGGAGGCGATCATCACCCCCCACGGGCGTCCCTCCACCAGGATCGGGCAGCCGACCGATGAGCGGATCCCCAGCGCCCGGATGGCGTCGGCGATGGGGCCGGGCGCATCCGCAACGTCATAGTCGTCGACTCGGGCGGGGCGGCCAGTCTGTCGCACCAACGCCGAGACGCTGTCGCCCTCGGGCCTTTGGTGGGCGCCGACGGGCACGTGCTCGCCACGGCGACCCCAGGCGGCGACCCTGGTCACCGTGTCGTCAGGCTCGTAGCGGACCATGTGGGCGAGATCGGCCGGGAGCAGCCGGCCGACCTCTTCGGCGACCGCGGCGAACACCTCGGCCTGCGGCGCCCTGTGCGCGACCAGGGTAGCCACCCGCCGCAACGCGGCCTGCTCATCCGCCAGCCGACCAAGCTCGCCGCGGCTCGCCTCCAGCGATCCCGCCATGGTGTTGAACGAGCGCTCCAGCGCGCCGATCTCGTCCGCGCCATTCTCGGGCATGCGCACCGCGAGGTCGCCACTGGCGAGCCGGCTCGCCATCGCCGCCGCCCGGCGGACCGGTCCGACGATCGCTCGCGTCAAGTAGCCAGCGAACAGCGCGATGAGCAGGACCGACCCGACAAGGCCGCTGGCGGTCGCGATGCTCGCCCGCCTGGCGGCCGCGTCGGAGCGCTCCTGCCGAGCCGCCAGCAGGTCATGCTCGGCCGCCATCAGGTCGTCGAACTGCGCCCGGATCGCGTCCACCCGCCGCTTGCCCTCCTCGGTCACCGGCACGGTCCGTGCCGAGGCGGGGTTGCGTCTGGCGGCGGCCACCAGCGGAATCGAATAGTCCCGGAGATAGGCGTCGGTGGCCTGCGTGATCCGCTGGGCCCGGCGGTGTTGCGCGCCGACGACCGTGAGCTGCTCCAGCCTGCTGCTCACCCCTGGCAGGGCGGCCCGGGCGGCCTGCCAGGGCTCGAGGAAGCCCTCCTGCCCGGTGATGATGAACCCGCGCTGGCCCGTCTCCAGGTCTACCACCAGCCGTTCCAGTTGGTTGGCGGTTGTCAGCACCTCCTCGGAGTGCTTGGCGAGCCCTGCCGCGTCGCGCAGGTCGGCGACCGAGAGCAGCAGGACCGCGAAAGCGGCGCCGACGACGAGGGCGAGCAGGCCGCTCGCGACCACCATGCGGCGGGTCAGTCCACCGCTCACCTCACCCTCCGGTGCGCAGACGACATTGAGGGCGCAGCGGACCTGTTGCCGCCACGCTCACCCGACGAGGCTAGCCGAGATGCTCGTCGGTGACGATAGAAGCGGCAATTCTCCGATGGCGAAGAACGGGTTGCCCTTCGAGCGGGCGAGGATCTCCAACCAGGGCCGGAGCGACCGGCTCCTCGAGGATCCCGGCGAGCAGCTCGGCCAGCTCGCGGCGGCCCAGCCGGCCCAGCTCCGGCCCACGAGCTCCGCTTGATCCGATAGGCAGCGCAAACAGTTGTCGCCGACGGCACGATCCCCACCGCGCTGCGGCTGGTGGATTCGGCGACTCGGACCGTCAGATCAGACGCTTGAATTCCTCGACGATGAGGCCAGCGTCGGCAAGGATGTTCCGTAACGTTCCCTTGGCGACGTCACGTCCGTGATGCACCGGGACGGTCGTCCCGCGGCCGTCTGAATGGCGGAGGACGTGATGGCTTCCCCTGATGCGGACGACCTGAAAACCGACCTTCTCCCGCGCCTTGACCACCTGGTCGCCACGTACCGTCGGCGCCTGCGACACTAGGCAACCTCGAGCGTCAGGGTCAACTCGTCGGGTACGCCGAACTCGGCAATTAGAGCGGTGAGGGCCTCTCGCAAGTCGGCGATCGCGGCCTCTCGTGTAGCGCCGTCCCCGTTGGCACCGACTCCTGGACGAAGCTGCGCGTGGGCGCACCATACACCGTCTTCGTCCTGCTCGACCGTATATGGCACATGCACGACCCGCGTCATCCCAAGCCCTCCAGACCGTTGCTGACCACCTGCAACGCGATACTGGTAGACCTAGTCTAGCAACACGCGAATCGCCCCTCGCCGTCCAAGGACCAACACTCCGCTCCCGAGCATCCACGTTCTACCTGGCCTGCGTAGCCCCGCGACCCCTGACGACTAGATGCTGTCCCAGGTCACTGAGGCGTAGGCCTCGGCAAGCATGCTCAAGCCCTGGGACTGGACCGGAAGGCTGGTGTGGTCGACCGTGGTGACGGCGGCGATGCCGCGGGCGCTGCACAGAAAGGCTCCGTCGCGCGACGCGATATCCTGCAGGCGCAGGGTCGAGCGCCATGAGGGCACGCCGCGCCCCGCGAGCTCGCGCTCTAGGAGCTGCATGGTGATGCCATGCAGCATCGGCGCATCCGGCCACACCACTGCGGCGCCGTCGAAGAACCCGATGTTCGCGAGCGTGGTCTCGGACACGGCACCATTGGGTCCCACCAGGACCGCGTCATCGAACCCGCGGCGTTGCGCGTGTCGCCGGTAGTGGCCCTGGTCCGTGGTGACGTGCTTGATGTGCGCGTCCGGTCGCTGGTAGCGCGCTGACTGCAGGCGCTGGGGCGTCGCCATCTCAGCCGGCGCCTTGACGGTGACCATGGTGGCCGGTTCGCCGGGGGCCTCGGGCGACCTTGGCCTCCACCGCCGTGGCGCCGAAGCGCAGCACCGACCCGCCAAAGGCGATCGAGCACACCGCGAACCAGCCGAGACCGAGTGCGACCCCGGCGACCACGTCGGTGACCCAATGGACGCCGAGCAGCACTCGTGAGCAGACCACCGCCACGGTCACGGCGGCCGCCGCCGTGCCGAGCCATGCCCTGACCGGCCAGCGCAGGCCGAGGCCGAGCAGCAGGGCCAGTGCGGCATAAGTGGCCGCGGCCGCAGCAGAGTGACCGGAGGGAAACGACCAGCCAGTCGCGCTGGCGAGATGGAGCACGGGCGGGCGCTCGCGGTGGACGAGCAGCTTGACGCCGTTGGCGATGAGGTTCTGACCGCAGATCACCACGAGCATGAAGGCCAGCCCGCTCCAGTTTCGCCGCCGGTACCAGTGGTGGAGGCCGCTGAGCAGGGCGACGGCGGTGACCACGATCGTGCTGCCGAGCCAGGTCAGGGCCTGGAACACGGCGGTCGAGGCGGCCGTGGCGTGGCGCGTCCCCCAGTCGGCGGCGGCGGCGTCCGCCCGGTACAGGCCGGTATGCGAGGTCACCATGTCCGCGACCAGGCCGAAGGCGAGTGCCGCCAGAAAGATCACCAGCAGCGCCGCGGTCAGCGCCAGACCCGTCGCCTCGGCGGGGTCGAGGCGGCGTCGCAGGAATCCGCGCAGGCGGGAGTGGCCGGCCTTCTCGGCGAGCTGCTCACTCGGCGGGCGCCCGCGGCGCGGATGGCTGGCGATCACGGCGCCGGCGCTCCAGAGCACCACGGCGAGCGCCGAGCCGAGCAGTACCAGGCCAGTCGCCGGACCGAAAGCCCATGCGGTCAACAGGCCAGGCCATCTCACCATGGGCCTACAGCTCCCGGCGCACCAAAGCGCTGGCGCGCTCGCGGACCCGCGTCGCGAGCGGCCGCGCGCGCCAGGCTCGAAGCGACAGCTCGCGCGAGTCATCGAGGTCGTCGAGGAACTGCTTGTGCAGCTTGGCGACCAGGTCGAGGTCGTGGAAGGAGATGTTCAGCTCGTCGTTCAGCGCGAACGAGCGGTTGTCGAAGTTGACCGAGCCCACGGTCGCCCAGTGGTCGTCCACCAGCAGCACCTTGGCGTGAATCATGGTCCGCTGGTACTCGAACATCCGAGCCCCGCATTCGAGCAGCCGCTGGTAGCTGCGATGGCCGGCCTCGCGGACCACCTCCTTGTCGGTGTACGGGCCGTTGCTGAGGATCCGCACGTCGACCCCTCGCCCAACCGCGTCGCAGAGCGCGTCGACGAACGCGTTTCGTGGCGCGAAGTAGGCCGTGGTCAGCCAGATACGCCCGCGGGCGCTGGCGAGCGCGCTGTAGAACAGCTGCTCGGCGTCGGTCGAGCCCTTCTCGGCCGTGCTGCGGATCACCTGCGCCTGCACGCCGTCCTCGAAGCCCTCCAGGTCGGGAAGGTGTTGCTCGCCGGAGAGGATGCACTGGGTCGCCTCGGCCCAGTTGTCCAGAAAGCCGCCGAACAGGTCGCGCACGACCGGTCCCTCGACTCGCACATGGGTATCGCGCCAGTGCCGCGGGTCCTCGCAGTCGCCGGTCCACTCCTCGGCGATGCCGACTCCGCCGGTGAAGCCGACGCGGCCGTCGACCACCAGGATCTTGCGGTGGCTGCGGTTGTTCATCTTGTGCAGGGTGTACCAGCGGGGCGGCCGGAACCACACGACGCTCACGCCGGCCCGCTCCAGCCGATGGATCAGGTCGCGCTCCATCTTGGCCGCCCCCACCGCGTCGAGCAGCACGCTGACCGTGACCCCGGCGTCGGCCCGCTCGGCGAGCGCGGTGGCGAACTCGCGCGCGATGGTCCCGGTCCAGTAGACATAGGTGGCGAAATTGACCGTCTCGCGCGCCGACCGAATCGCCTCCAGCATGGCCGGGAAGATCTCGCAGCCGTTGCGCAGCACGGTCACGCGGTTGCCCTGACGCAGCGGCGCCACGGTGAGCGCCTCCACCAGGCGCGCGAAGTCCATCGTGCCCGGCGCCGGCGGCACCGCCAGCTCGAAGCCGTTGGCGGCGGTCCGGCGATACTGCACGGCCTCGAACAGGTAGGCAGCGGTGAGCCCGAGGCCGCCGGCCAGGGCGGCGTTCCGGATGACCCGGGCTCGCTGCACGTCCCACCTCCCTCCGTATGGTGTTTCCTGCCCCCGTCTGCCGGACATACCCGCCGGAAGGACGCTCACAACATATGAGGAACGGAGGGCGGGCATGCGCCAAGTGGCGGGGCCGCTGGACCCTTCACCGATGGACCGCCGTGAGGCCGCGCTGGCCCGGCGCTGGCGCGGGCTGCCCGCAGGCATCCCCTCCCTGCTCTACCTGCTGGCTTGGGGTGCGGTGCTGGCCGTGGTCGGCGTGGCCGTCGGTCTGCTGATGGCGAAGGTGGTCGACCACGACGCGATCGGCCGCGCCGACGCCGGTGTCGAGCGCCTCCTGGCCGCCCACCGGACCAGCGGCTGGAACTCGGTCACGCACTACGTCACCGACACGGCCGAGACCCTGACCATCGCCACTTTGGCCGTGCTCACCGTTGCCGGCGCCGCGCTGGTCTGGCGCCGCTGGCGCGAGCCGGCGCTGGTCGCCGCCGCCGTCCTCGGCGAGGTGCTGCTCTTCCTGATCATCACCCTGCTGGTCGACCGGCCCCGGCCACCGGTCGGGCACCTGGACGCCGCGCCGCCGACCTCGAGCTTCCCTTCCGGCCACACCGCCGCCGCCGTCGCGCTGTACGGCTCCTGGGCGCTGGTCGCCTGGCAGCGTGCGCGCTCGGCGCTGCTGCGCGCAGGGCTGACGCTGCTCGCGATCGTAGTCCCGATCGCGGTGGGGCTCGCCCGCATGTACCGAGGCATGCACTACCCCAGCGACGTGCTTGCCGGTGCCGCGCTCAGCGCGAGCTGGCTCGCGCTGTCGGCGCGGGCGGTGCGCCTCGGCGTGATCCACCGCGGACGGAGAGCCCGCGTCGACAAGGTGGCGCGCCGCCGGCCCCTGCTGCGCCATGGCTGAGCAGCCCGTCTGGCCCCGGCGTCCCGCCGGCGCGGCGCCGGCGCGGGTCTCCAGGATGGCCGTCATCTGCAATCCGGCCAGCCCCGGCGACGTGGGGGCGCGCCAGCAAGAGCTGCTGTCGCTGCTGGCGGCCGCCGGTGTAGATGTGCTGCTGCTGGAGACCACCCCCGACGACCCTGGCCAGGGGGTGACCCGGCGGGCGCTCGGGCAGGGCGCTGATCTGGTGCTCGCCGCCGGTGGCGACGGCACGGTGATGGCCTGCGCGACGGTCCTGGCCGGCGACGACGTGCCCCTGGCAGTGCTGCCGAGCGGTACCGGCAACCTGCTGGCCTCCAACCTCGACCTGCCCAACGACGTCGAGGGTGCGCTGGAGGTGGCACTGCGCGGCGACCGCCGCCGCATCGACGTCGGCGCGGTGGGCGGCGACCGCTTCGTCGTCATGAGCGGCATCGGCTTCGACGCCGCCATGCTGCGCGACGCCGATCCGGCACTGAAGGCGCGCATCGGCGCGCTGGCCTACGTGCTCAGTGGTCTGCGCCAACTGCGGCGACGGCCGACGGAGTTCCGGATCCGGCTCGACAGCCTGCCGCCGATCAGCCGCGTCGGCCAGGGCGTGCTGGTGGGCAACTTCGGCAGGCTGCAGGGCGGGCTCGAGGTACTGCCGGACGCCGAGCCCGACGACGGCGTGCTGAGCGTCGGCGTGCTCGGGACGCGCTCGCTCTCCGACTGGCTGCGCCTAGCCGGCCGGGTGCTGCTGGGACGCGTGCGCGGGTCGACCGGTCCACCGCTGGAGGTGTTCAGCGCTCAGCGCGTGGAGATCGAGTGTGACCGTCCGCAGCCGGTCCAGCGGGACGGCGACCCCGCCGCTCCGACGCGCCGCTTCGCCGTCGAGGTGATCCCTGACGCGCTGACGATGTGCGTTCCGGCCCAGAAGCACCGAAGCAGGAGGACCACATGAGCACAGCCACCCTTGTCCCTGAAACCTATCGACTCGAGGGCGACGACGCGCTCGAGACCCTGCGGCGCACCGGCTGGGCGCGACTCGCCATGGACTCGTTCCGGCGCTTTCGCTACGGCGACGGCTTCAGCCACTGCCGCGCCCTGGCCTTCCAGGTGACCCTCACCCTGCTGCCCGCCATCATCGCCGTGGTGGGGCTGGCCACCATGCTGCACGTCGAGCGCTTCCGCGAGGTGCTGCGCCAGACCGTGAGCAGGCTCGCGCCAGGGCCGGCGGGCGACGTGGTGCTCGTCGCCTTCCGGCACGGCGAGCGCGCCGCCGCCGGCGGCGCCCGTGTCGCGCTGGTATTCGGACTGCTGACCGCGCTGGTGTCCGCCACTACCGCGATGGGCCAGGTCGAGCGCGGTGCCAACCGCGTCTACGGGGTCGAGCGGGACCGGCCGACGCTGCGCAAGTACAGCGTGGGCTTCGCGCTCGCCTGCACGGCGGGCCTGGCCATCGTGCTCGCTCTCGCGCTGATCGTGGCCGGCGAGGATATCGCCAAGGCGACCAAGGTCTCTGGCACGCTGCAGGACGTCTGGGGCGTGCTGCGATGGCCGGCCGCGCTGGTGCTGCTGGTGGTTGCGGTGGCGCTGCTGTTCCGGGCCTCGCCGCGGCGACGCCAGCCGGCCGCGTCCTGGCTCGCCGCCGGCTCGGCGCTGTCGGTGGTGCTCGGGCTGGGCTTCACCTGGCTGCTATCGCTGTACCTCAGCGCGAGCACGACGTTCGGCCAGACCTACGGCCCGCTCGCCGGCATGATCGGCGTGCTGGTGTGGGCCTTCCTGATGTCGCTGGCGCTCCTGTTCGGGCTGGCCTTCGCCGCCCAGCTCGAGGCGGTCCGCGCTGGCGCCTCCACCCCGGTCACGGGTGAGAAGGTGAACCGCATGGCACGAGCCGCGCTGCGGTAGTCGCGGCAACCTGCAGCGGTCGCCGTCAGAAGCGACCGCTGCGGCGCAGCCGCCACGGCCGGCTGGGAGCAGGGCGAGGGCCGGCGCGCGCCGGCCCTCGCCCTGACCTCGGGTTCCTGTCCGAGGCTCTCGATGCGGCCTAACTGCCCGGGTGGATGCTGGCGGCGTAGATGTCGGCGCCGAAGCCGGCGGGCACCGGCTGGCGAGCATCGCCCGACAGGTCGAACGTGAAGGCCGGGTTGCGGGTGTCCGCCCATGCGGGGTGCACTGCCCCGTCGGCTCCGACGGCCATGCCGGTGTAGTCCCCCAGGAAGGTGGAGAACCCGGACGTGCCGGGGAAGTCGTTGGACGGCGGCAGGCTCCGGTCCGTCACCCGGACGTGGGAGCCAGCCACGTCGACGGCGAGCGTGAAGTCCATGAAGCCGCTCGATTGGTCGTCGCCGTACTTGCGGTCGTAGTAGGAGCTGACGGAGACGCCTCCCGGGGTCTTGGCGGTCCACTGGAACCACTGGTCCGCGAGCTGCTTGCCCTCGTCGTTCCTGCTGGGCAGGCTGGAGACCGGTGCGGAGGTTCCGCTGAAGGACGCGCCGCCGTCACTGGAAACACTCACCACGATGTCGTTGTTGCAGCCGTCCACCACACCCACACCCTGGTACAGGGGGAGCCCGGTGGTGGCGCTGAACCCGTCGGGGACGCAATGCCCGCGGTCCGGGCTGGCAGGGTTGGAGTGCCGGTTGATATAGCTGCCGTAGTCGACCACGATCTCGCCGCTGCTGAGGGCGACCCCCGAGGGGTAGTTGGCGGCCCGGAAGATGCTGCGCTGGCTGAGAGGCGCCGTCGGGATGCAAGCGGAGAAGGCGTCATCACCGGTGTAGGTCAGGCAGTCGGGAACGTCGTTGTAGTCGCCGACCTTCACCGGAGAGCCGAACGAGCTTCCCCCGTCGGTCGACTTGACGATCAGGATCTGGAAATGGTTGTCGCTTGCCGGGTTGGGACAGCCCGCAATGCCGCCGTGGCAGTTGTTGCCGTTGATGAAGGTCACGTACAGGTCGCCGTTCGGCGCGATGAAGGGGTCGGCGAACTCGCTGTTGTTGCAGGTCCCCGGCGGCTCGGTGCCGAACTGGACCGGGCACAGCGCCGGGCTGAACCCGTTGATCTCGCCGGTTTGGTGCCAGCTGACGCCGTGGTCGTCGGAGAACGCGAAGAAGATCGGCGCCGCCGAGAAGTCGGCTGGGAACTGCGCCCACGCGGCATAGATACGATTGTGGAAGGGACTCGCCGGGTTGGTGTCAATGGCCATGTACGGCTTGTCGAGCAGACCCAGCCCGCCCCGAGCCGCACCCGGCGTGACGGCCACGTAGTCACCGGGGAAGCTCCACGACGCGCCGCCGTCGGTCGAGCGGAGCACCTCGAATCCGCTGGACCCGAACGGCGTGTGGTCGCCCTCCTCATTGGCCGGGAAGCCCCGGTTGAACACCAGGCACATCAGGTAGGCCGTGCCGGCGGAGTCGAACGCCACCGAGGGATCCCCCGCCGTCGTCCAGTAGTGCCTGGCGCCGCCCGCAAAGCCCCGCCCGAAGTTGGTCGGCGCGACCTCGCTTCCCCAGTGCTGCCCGCCGTCCAGCGTGAAGTCGACGCCGCAGGCGCTGTCGCCCTGCCGGTAGTCGTTCTGGACGGCGATCACGTTCCTTGGGTTCTTGGGGTTGACCGCGACAGAGGTCTCGTTCTGCGATTGGCTCCTGCCGAAGAAGCCCGCCGCGGACTGGTTCGTGCATTCCTGGTTGGCGCGAACGTTCGTCGCCGAGCGATCGGAGCAGCCCACCGTCCCGATCGACGGGCCGACCGCGACCGGCGTGGCGCCGGATCCCGCGGCGGCTCGCATGGCGGCCGCTGATGGGCCGGCTGGGTGCTGCGTGGGGTCGACCGCCACGGTCCCCGAGACGGGCTTGACGAACTTCTTGGGACCGATTGGCGATTGCGCTGCCCCGATAGCCGGGCTACCGAACAGCAACGGCAGCGGCAACAGAGCCACAAACGCAACCACAAAGATGCGCCGCATGCTCAAGCTCCTCTCCTGGAGAAGAGACCGGACAACTGGCCAAGACCGCCCCCTGGGCCATCACCCCCTCCCCACGGGCCACTTCGTTGTGGAAACCACCATTCGACCAACCCGCCCGTCCTGGCGCCGATTGTCGCGTCTCGGCTCCCGCTAGTCACGCGGCCAGTTGGACCTTCGGGTACGGGCGGCAACTCCCTCGCGTCGAGAACTGGACGCTTCATCCGTGTGGGAGCACCATTTCCAAGGGTTTCCAGGCGCTGGCGTGATTCACCGTCGACACGGGAGGCCAACATGGGCATGCGGGCACGGTCCTGGCGGGCGCTGCCAGCGATGGGCCTGCTCTTGGCGATGGCCGCGCTGCCGGCTCCCGCGCTGGCACGCGACCAGCGCGTCATCCGCGTCACGACCACGATCCAGGCGGCCGTGGACGCGGCCGCGCCTGGTGACACGGTCGTGGTCCCGCCAGGCACCTATCGCGAGAGCGTGCTGGTCGACAAGAGCGACCTCACCCTGCGCGGCAGCCGCGGCGCGGTAATCGACGCGTCCGGCTTCAGCAACGGCATCAGGGTCGGCACCGGCGAAGAGACGCCGGGTCCAGACGGCTTCCCGATCTGCCCGCCGCCGACGCTGCGCAACGTCACCGTCGAAGGCCTCACCGTCAAGAACGCCGAAGACAACGGCATCCTGCTGATGGGCGTGGACGGCTTCCGGGTCCGCGGCGGCCGCTACGTGGACAACCAGGAGTACGGGGTCTTCCCGCGCTGCTCGACCAACGGCCTGGTCGATGGCAACTTCGCGCAGGGCGCCAACGACACCGGCATCTACGTCGGCAACGACACCAACGTCACGGTGACGGGTAACCGCGCCGTCGGCAACACCAGCGGCTTCGAGGTGGAGAACTCCAGCTCCGTTGTGGTCCACGGCAACAGGGCGATCGGCAACACCGCCGGGATCCTGGTGTTCGTGCTGCCGGGCCTGCCCCGGACCACGACCGACCACGTGCTGGTCGAGGGCAACGTGGTGATGCGCAACAACCGGCCCAACCCGGTCCCACCCGCAAGCGGCGAGGACCTCGGCCTAGTCCCGACCGGCTCGGGCATCCTCGACATCGCCGGCGACGACGTCACCTTCCGCCACAATGTCGTGCTCGGCAACGACACCGTCGGCCTCGCCGTTGTGGCCTCGCCGTTCGCCGGTCTGGACCCGCGTGTGGAGCCCAACCCCGACCGCACCCGCGTGGTCGACAACGTGCTCCTCCACAACGGGCTGCACCCCGACCCGCTGCGCGCCGGCGATCGTGCCGCCGACATCGTCTACGACGGCTCCGGGACCGAGAACTGCTTTGCCCGCAACGTGTTCAGGACCGACTTCCCAAGCGGCATCACCACGCAGTTCCCCTGCACCTGACGGGCCGAAGAAGGGCACACTCCTCTCACAGACCCTGTCACAGACCCTGTCACAGACCCTGCTGGAGGACCCTCCGGCAATGACCCCAACCCCAGCTCGTGCTTGCACCGGCCATCTATATCAACGAGACTTGATTGAGATGACTGTTGCGGCCTCCATCCAACCGGCCGCCGTCCACGTCGACGGCGACGTGGCCGCACGCGCGCTGGGCGACCCGCTGCGCTGGCGCATCATGCACCTGCTCGCCGGCGAGCAGCTGTGCGTCGGCCACCTCGCCGAAGCGCTCGGCGCCGCCCAGCCGCTGGTCTCCCACCACCTCAAGGTCCTGCGCGAAGCCGGGCTGGTCCAGGCCAGCCGCTGGCGCTACTGGACCTACTACCGGCTGCGGCCCGCCGCCCTGGACGCCCTGGCCGACCAGTTGTGGCTGCTCGCCAGCGCCAGCCCCGCCGCGACCGCCTGCCGCCGCCTGGCCCCCGCTACCACAGCGCCGCCCAGCCCCACCGCCCACGCCAGCCCGCCAGCCCCATCAGCCCTGCCTGCTCGAGGAGGCCCGCCCATGCCCTTTCGCGACCGCCACCTCGACCCGACCAGCCGCCAGACCTTCGCGCGCGCCATCGCCTCGCTTGCAGGGGAGTTCCGCGGGATCTTCTCGCTGGAGACGGTGGAGCGCTACATCGACGAGTCCATCGACCAGCTTCAGGGCGCCCGGGTGGTCGACTTCATCCCGCTGTTCGTGCACCGCTTCGCCCGCGAGCGGCTGCGCGCCCTCGCCCAAGTCCAGGGCGCCGTCGCCAAGGATCGCCCCGAGGTGCTGTTCGTGTGCGTCCACAACGCCGGCCGCTCGCAGATGGCGGCCGCCCTGCTGGACCACCACGCCAGGGGCAGGGTGCACGTGCGCTCGGCCGGCTCCGACCCGGCCGACCAGATCAACCCCGCGGCCGTCGCGGCCATGGACGAGTGGGGCATCGACCTGTCGCGCGAGTTCCCCAAGCCGCTGACCGACGAGGTGGTCCAGGCCGCGGACGCGGTGATCACGATGGGCTGCGGGGACGCCTGCCCGATCTACCCGGGCAAGCGCTACCTGGACTGGGAGCTGGACGACCCCGCCGGCAAGCCGGTCGAGCAGGTCCGCCTGATCCGCGACGACCTCGACCTGCGGGTGCAGGCACTGCTCGCCGAGCTGGTGCCCGACCGGCCCGCCGGTGCCCAGCCCACTTCCGGTGCCCAGCCCACTTAGGGATGCGCCTGCTCGTCGTGGGCGGCAGCGACGCCGGCATCCAAGCCGGCCTGCGCGCCCTGGAGCGCGACCCGACGGTCGAGGCGACGGTGCTGGTCGCCGACCGCTACCCCAACTACTCCATCTGCGGCATCCCCTACCACGTCGCCGGCGAGGTGGCCGACTGGCACGACCTGGCCCACCGCAGCCAGGCCGACCTCACCGCGGCCGGGCTGGACCTGCGGCTGGAGCACCGCGTGGTGCGCATCGACCCCGCCGCCCGGCGGGTCGACTGCCTGGACGGGACCGGTGCCACCCGCCGCTTCGGCTACGACCAGCTCGTGGTGGCCACCGGGGCGCTGCCAGCCCGGCCGCCGATCGGCGGGCTGGACCGGCTCGGCCCCGCCGAAGGGGTCCACACCCTGCACACCATCGGCGACACCCTGGCGCTCACCTCGAGCCTGGACCACCGCCAGGCCCGCCGGGTGGTGATCGTGGGCGCCGGCTACATCGGCATGGAGATGGCCGAGGCGCTGCGCACCCGCGGGCTCGAGGTCACGGTGCTGGAGCGCCTGGGCCAGGTCCTGCCCGCCACCATCGACCCGGAGGTTGCCGCCGAGCTGGCGGCGACGCTTGACCGCCACGACGTCCGAGTCCACACCGGCACCCCGGTCCAGGCGGTCAGCCGCAGCGACGACGGCGGCGACCGCGCCGGGCTGTTGGTCCACGGCCCAGGCGGTGCGCGCTGGCGGGCCGAGGTAGTCCTGGTGGTCACCGGCGTGCGGCCCGACAGCCACCTGGCCGCGCAGGCAGGGCTGCGGCTCGGGGTGGCCGGCGCGATCACGGTGGACCGGCGGATGCGCACCAGCGCGCCGGGGGTGCTTGCCGCGGGGGACTGCGTGGTCACCTACCACCGGCTGCTCGAAGCCGACACCTGGCTGCCGCTTGGCACCACCGCCCACAAGCAGGGCCGGGTTGCCGGTGAAACCGCCACCGGCGGCCACGTGCGGCTCGCCGGGTCGCTGGGCACCCAGGTCGTGCGCGTGTTCGACCGGGTCGTCGCGGCGACCGGCCTGCGTGGTCCCCAGGCCGCCGGGGCCGGGTTCGACCCGGTCACCGTCGCCGCGGTCGCCGACGACCACAAGGCCTACTACCCGGGCGCAACCCCGCTGCAGATCCGGCTGACCGGCGACCGGCGCAGCGGGCGGCTGCTCGGCGCGCAACTGCTCGGCCAGGTCGGCGCTGAGATCGCCAAGCGGATCGACATCCTCGCCACCGCCATCGCCTACGGCGCCAGCGTCGCCGAGCTGGGCGACCTCGACCTGTCCTACACCCCGCCGCTTGGCAGCCCCTGGGACGCGATCCAGCACGCCGCCCATGCCTGGCTCGCCCACGCCGGCAGCCAACCAGCCACCCGGCCGATCTGACGTTGACGCGGGCAGGCTACGGAGTGGCGCCGTCACGAACATGCGGGGATCTACGGGGGTTCCGAGCCGGGCTGAAAGGTCAGCTCAGAGTCCCAGGAACTGTAGCTCCGCCTGCCCAGAGTTGCTAACATCGTCATACAGTGTTATCAACCCGAAGGGACCGCCAATGGCTCATTCTGCCGCCGCCAAGCAACCACTCGCCTTCCGGGTGCTACCACGCACCCTGGAGCACCTCAAGCGGCGCGCCCGTGAGGCAGGCCAGCCCCAGACCGCTCTCGCCGAGCGCTATATCGAAGAGGGCCTGCGCATGGACGAGCATCCGCTGATCTACTTCCGCGACGGCGCCGCCGGCCGCCGCCCGGCGCTGCTTGGCACCCGACTCGACGTTGCCGACGTCATCGAGACGCTCCGCCAAAACGACAACTCAGTAGAGCGCACGGCCGCCTACCTCGAACTGCCGGTCGACCGCATCGAGGCGGCCCTGCGCTACTACGCCGACTACAGCGCCGAGATCGACGACTGGATCGAGCGGGCCCGCGCGATCGCCGAACGTGAGGAGGCACGCTGGCGCCGCCGCGGCGAGGCGCTGGCGTGAGGCTCCTGCTGGACGAGCACTACTCACCCGAGATCGCCCGACAGCTCCGCACCCGAGGCCATGACGTCGTCGCGGTCGCCGAGCGCGCCGACCTGGTCGGGCTCGGCGACGACGAACTGCTTCGGCGAATGGCGCAGGAACAGCGGGCGATCTTGACCAACAACGTCAAGGACTTCGTGCCGCTCAGCAGCCGCGCGGCCCTGGAGCGCGACGACCACTTCGGCCTGCTGCTCACCTCCGACAAGAGCATGCCCAGGCGCAATGACGCCATCGGCCGTGTGGTTGACGCCCTGGACGCGTTCCTGCAATGCCACCAGACCGAGCACAGCTGCCGCAACCAGGTCCAGTGGCTCACCTCGAGCCCGCCCGGATGATCAAGTTGTGCTGAGTCCAGACTGGCCGTACCAACGGAGCTTCGGCTCGCCATGCAGAGCTGGACGGTTTGGCTCCATTCTCCCGGGCAACCCGTGTTGCACCACCGGTGTCACCGGGCGCTCCCATGGTGAATCAAGCGCCCAAGTTTGCGGTTATGAGATAAGGACGCCTCAACTCGACAAGGAGGCAGCATGCCTGACGTACCTGGACCACGGTCTCGTCCCGGTGCGCACGGACTCGGCCGGCTCCGCAATGTGCTCGCTCTCGGTCTGGTGGCCGCGCTGGCTATCCTGGCCCCGGTCGCGTCGGCCGCCGCATCGCAGCCGGGCAACGCCTACCATCAGACCAATCTCGTCTCCGACCTGCCCGGCACGGCCCAGCTCACCGACTCCGACGTGGTCAACCCCTGGGGGCTGGCGTTCAGTCCGACCTCGCCGGCGTGGGTGGCCAACAACGGCACCGGCAAGGCCACCCTCTACCGCGGCTTCGTCGATGGCAGCCCGATCGCCAAGGTGCCGCTGGTGGTAAGCATCCCCGGCGGCGCGCCGACCGGGCAGGTCTTCAACCCCACACCCGGGTTCGTGGTCAGCTCCGGTACCAGTAGCGGCCCGGCGCTGTTCATCTTCGACTCCGAGGCCGGGCTGGTCACCGGCTGGAACCCGGGTGTGCCCCCGCCGCCGCCCTCCACCCAGGCGCAGGTCGGCGCCAGCGTGCCCGACGCCATCTACAAGGGCCTAGCGATCGCCAGCACCACCGACGGCACCTTCCTGTACGCGGCCAACTTCCACCAGGGCCGCATCGACGTGTTCGACTCAAGCTTCAACCTGGTCCACCTGTCGGGCAGCTTCCAAGACCCCGAGATTCCGCCGGGCTTCGCGCCGTTCAACGTCCAGGCGCTCGGTGGCCTGCTGTACGTCACCTACGCCAAGCAGGACGCCGCCCGCGAGGACGACGTCGCCGGCCCGGCCCTTGGGTTCGTCGACGTCTACAGCACCAGCGGTCAACTGCTGCGCCACCTGATCGAGCACGGTCAGCTGAACGCCCCGTGGGGCCTGGTGCTGGCCCCGGCGGGGTTTGGCCGCTTCAGCGGCGCGCTGCTGGTGGGTAACTTCGGCGACGGCCGCATCAACGCCTACGATCCGACGACCGGCGAGTTCCTCGGCCGCCTGCGGCGCGAGGACAACAGCCCGGTCCAGATTGACGGGCTGTGGGCGCTGCGCTTTGGCAACGGCGTCATCGGCAACCCGACCACCCTGCTGTTCACCGCCGGCATCGACGACGAGGCCCACGGCCTGTTCGGCGCAATCCAAGCAGCCAGCTGAGCCTGAGCAGCCGCCGCATCTGTCCAGTCGGGTCCGGCACCGCCATGACGGCACCGGACCCGACTGGCACCGCGCTACGGCCAGTGCCGATGGGGTCGTCCGCTCCGGGCGGGAAGTCGGGGCCGAGTTCGTCGGTCTCCGGGTGGGCCAGATCAGTTGCCTCGTTGCCAGGTGCAGACCTTGTTCAGGGGCGAGACCATTCGCGGCCTGCTGCTCAACGCCTATGCGTTCTGGAAGATCGGGCAGATTGCACTGTTCGCAAGCATCGCCTCGTTCTCGCTGGCCGGGCTGATGCTCGTGCTGACCGTCCTCGGGTTCTGGCACCTGCGCCGGGCGTCCCCGACCGAAGGGGTGCTGGCGGGTTCCTATTCACCGAGGCCCAGCGTGTCTGTCTGAGCCTGGAGCAGCCGGCGGCCGGTGCCTCCCCGTCTCACACATCCAGGGACGGGGAGGCGCCGTTGGTCCGGGTCCGGATATGACCAGCATGCGGGCCCCGGATCGCCGATGATCGGAACCGATGACTGGATTCGCTGCCGTCGCCACCACAGGGATCTACTGCCGGCCGGGTTGCGTTGCGCGCCCGTCTCCGCAGAACGTTCGGCAACTGAACCGGGCCTGCCGGGAAGTGTTCCGTGCGACGCCGAGAGAACTACGGGCCCGCCGCCGCATCAGCGATCGGCTTGTCGCCGATGGCGGCCTTCTGCTTCGGCTGCCCTTCCAGGCGCCTCTTGAGTGGGAGGCGATGCTCACCTACTTCACGCCACAGGGTGGCGTGGGTCATCGTGTCTCCCGCCAGATTGGAGGAGCCCGCGATCCAGCCCCGGTTGTTGATGCTGTTGCCCGCGCTGGTCGTCCCACCGAGCGACCCGAACTGCGTGACGTGGTACAGGGTCGGCCTCGGCTGCTCCGCGCCGGCCGGGCTCAGTCCTGAGGTGACGAGCAGAAGAGAGACGATGAGCGCCTCCAGGACAGCCAGGGTGCGGAGTCTGGTGGTTCTCATGCTGCTCCCCTCCTGAATGTCGAGATCGAGAATGGTTGCCATTGGCGGGCTGATCTCCACACCAGGAGAATACGAACGGGCAGCGCGGCATTGCTGGTCGTTTCCGGACAGAAATCGTCCGGGGACGCATTGGTTTCAAGGAGCGTGAGCGGCCCCGTCAGGGGCGCTGTGAAGGGAGCATGCAGTCCTCGACCTGCGCGATGTAGTCGGCGCTGTCACGTTCTGGAGGCCAGAAGCGGTCGAAGCTGATGGCGACCCAGGCACCGGCTGGGAGCTGCCTGGTCCAGCGGAGGGTGCGCTGCTCGTAGTAGGCCACGCCGACCGGCGTCACACCCGCGTCTCCGATGGGGGGCTGCGGGTAGGAGACGGACAGGAAACCTCGCTGATCGACCTCGTTCGTGAAGTCGAAGGTCGTCGGGTTCGCCTGCACAGCAGGCACGGCGAGCCATTGGTCGAGAACGATGGTGCCCGGCGGTGGCTGATCGAGGGAGGAGATACCCTCCAGGTGGAACACACCCTGGCGCTTCCAACTGTCGTCGCCGGCCGCAACCCGTAACGGCTGACCGTCCTCCGTGCCGTCCTTTACGCGAATGCCGTACTCCCACGGACGTCCGTCACGAGTGGGGGGCGGCGACGCCGCCTGGATGCGCCTGTAAAGGGCGCGCAGTCGGTTCTCCGGAGAATCCTGTGGGTGGGTCGAGGTGCGGATACCAAGCTTGAGCTGGACGCCGTTGCGGCAAACCTGTAGGGCGTCCCACACTGCGTCGGCACCGGCGTGCGACATGGTCCCATCCCTCTGTCGGCAAGGTTTGGACAATCTCGTTGACGTGCGTAATACCGTAGAACGACAACAGTTCAGGCACAAGGGAAGCTGCGTGGGCAAGAGCGGGCTGTCCATGGATGGGAGCCTCCGCCGTGAGGAGGCGAACCTGAGCGCGGCGTGGCGCTCGTTCGTGCCCGACTACGTGGTCCGGATGCTGCTCAGGCACCCGGGCGAGATCCCGATCGCCAGCGTCGAGCGCACGAATGCTGTGGTGCTCTTCGCCGACGTCGTGGGCTTCACGCCGATGAGTGAGGCGCTGGCGCGATCCGGCGCCTACGGCACTGAGGAGCTGACCCGGATCCTGAGCGGCTGGTTCGATACCGTGGCCAATCTCGTGGCGCGCTATGGCGGCGGCGTGGCGGAATTTGTCGGCGACGCGCTGACCGCCGTGTTCTGGTGCGACGCTCGGACCCGGCGCGCAACCGAGCGCCGGACGGTCCAGTGCGCCCTCGACATGCAGGCCGCGATGGCGCGCTTCCAGACCGTTGACACTGGGGCGGGGACCTTCGGGCTGGCGATGAAGGCGGGTCTGGCGGCAGGGCCGCTGCTGCTCACCATCATGGGAGACCCGGCGATCCGGCTTCAGTACGTGCTCGCGGGGCCCGCGCTCGACGGTGCGGCAGCAGCCGAGCACCAGGCCCGCAGTGGCGAGGTCGTCGTGGACGGCGCCCTGCTGGAAGACCGTCTCGGCGCCCAAGTGCTGGAGCGCCGAGACCACTGGTGTGTGGTCGGCAGCTTGCGCGGACAGATCTCACCGGTGCGCCCAGCTCCGCTCGACCCGATCGGCGAGGCTACGGCAATGCGGCTGGCCCCCTTCCTCCATCCCGCCATCGCCGAGCGGTTGCGGTCCGGACGGCGCGATCTCATGCACGAGCACCGAAAGGTCACGGTCGCCTTCGTCGGGCTGCCGGACCTCGCCTTGGACGACCCGCGGTCCGTCGCCACCCTGCAGCGCTTCCTGGCCGAGGCCGTGCGGGTGATGGACCGCTACGGTGGTCACCTCCGCCAGGTGGACAACGGTGACAAGGGCAGCCTGCTGGTCGCCTTCTTCGGGGCACCGGTTGGCCATGAGGACGATGAGGAGCGCGCTGTCCACTGTTGCCTAGAGTTGCTCCAGCTACTGGGCGGCCCTTTCCGTGCCGGCGTCACAACTGGCTCCGTTTACTGTGGCGAGGTCGGCTCGGACGCCCGACGCGAGTACACGGTGATCGGCGACTCGGTCAACCTCGCCGCGCGCCTCATGCAGGCCGCCAAGCCAGGACAGCTCCTCGTCGACCGGCCGACCCACGACCGGGCCCGCGACACCACTATCCACGATCGGCTGGAGCCGATCAGCGTCAAAGGAAAGGCTAGGCGGATCGACGTCTGGGCGGTCCGCGCGGTGCGCGACCGGCCAGGGGGCGGGCGGCCGGTGCCGGCGGGCCTGCAGCCGTTGGTCGGGAGGGACGGCGAGGTCGCCAGCATCCGGGCGCTCGTCGTCCGTGCGCTTGCCGGGAAGGGGCAGGTCGTCTGCCTGACCGGTGAGGCAGGGATCGGCAAGTCGCGGCTCGGCGCCGAGGTCATCCGGATGGTGGAGGGGCTCGGGTTCGCGGTCCACGGCGGTGCCTGCCGCTCTCATGGCACGACCACCAGCTATCTCGTCTGGCGCTCGATCTGGTGCGACCTCTTGGAGCTTGACACCTCGCTGCCCATCGCGGAGCAGAAGGCACAGCTCGCCGACCGGGTCGCGCGGCGCGACGGCGTCTCGGGCCTGCGCGCGCCGCTGCTAGGGCCGGTCGTCAACCTGCCCATGCCCGACAGCGAGCTGACCGCCCCGCTCGACCCGCAGACCCGGGACGAGCTCCTCCGATCCCTCCTGCTCGAGTGCCTGCGCGACCGCGCGGCGCCCGCGCCGCTGCTGCTCGTGCTCGAGGACTGCCACTGGATCGACCCCGCCTCGCACGCCCTGCTCGAGTTCCTCGCCCGTAACGTCGCCGATCAGCCGATCCTGATCCTGGTGATCGCCCGCAGGACGGTCGGCGATCCTTCGCCGCTGGCGTCGTTGTCGCAGCACCCCCACTTCAGCGAGCTCCGGCTGGCCGAGCTGGGCAGCGCGGACGCCGAGCGGCTCGTGGGCCTGCGGCTGCGCCAGCGCTACGGCGCAGACGCCGTCGTCGCCTCCGACGTGGTCCACCGCATCGCCGACCGGGGCGAGGGCAATCCCTTCTACCTGGAGGAGCTGGTCAGCTACCTGCACGCCCGTGCCATCGACCCGCGCGACCCGCGCGCCTTGGCGGCACTGGAGCTGCCCGGTGGGCTCCAGCGCCTGGTAATGGCCCGCATCGACCAGCTCAGCGAGGGCGAGAAGGCGACGATCAAGGTCGCGAGCGTCATCGGACGGCGGTTCCGCGCCCGCTGGATCTCCGAGACTTACCCCGCCGCGGGCCAGCCAGAGGAGGTCGCCCACTATCTGAGGCGGCTGGACGAACTCGACCTGGCGCCTCTGCGGACGGCAGCGCCCGAACCGGAGTACCAGTTCAAGCATGCGATCACCCAGGAGGTGGCGTACCAGAGCCTCACGTTCCAGATGCGGGAGGCGCTCCATGAGCGTGTCGGCCTGTTTATCGAGCGGAGCTATCCCGACCGTCTCGCCCAGTACGTCGACGTGCTCGCCCACCACTACGGACGCACCCGGCGGGTCGACAAGCAGCGGGTGTGGTTCCGGGCCGCCGGCGACGCGGCCAAGGCCGCCTTCGCCAACGAGGCCGCTGTCGACTACTACCAGCGCCTGCTCCCGCTGCTGCCGGAGGACCACACCGGCGAGGTGCTGGTCGAGCTCGGCGCTGTCTGGCACCTCACCGGTCGATGGACCGAGGCGGAGGGGGCCTACCGACAGGCAATGCAGGTCGCCTCGCGCACTGGTCGTCGTGATGTCCTTGCCGCCAGCCAGCGGGATCTTGGCGACCTCTTCAGGAGCACCCAGTCGTATGCGGAGGCAGTGAGCTGGCTCACGCGGGCGGCCGACGAGTTCGAGCGGCTCGGCGATCGGCAGGGGCTGTCGACGACGCTCGACCGCATCACCTTTGCGCTGTACGAGCAGGGCGCGTACGGCGAAGCGCTCGCCGCGGCCGGCCGACACCTCGAAATTGCGACCGAGGCTGGCGACCTCGCAGGGGTGAGCATCGCGCTCAACTACACCGGGCTCGTGCGCATGAACACTGGCCAGACCGCCGCGGCGCTCGGGCTCCTGCAGCAGGCGCTCGACGCCGCGACCAGGGCCGGCGACCGGCGCTGTCTGGTCTACGCGGCCGGCAACCTCGGCTTGTTGCACTTGCGGTATGGCGATCATATGCGGGCGGTCGCGTACTGCCACCAGGCCCTTTCGGTCGCCCAGGAGATGGGCGACCGGCAGATCGCCAGCGTCTACACCGGCAACCTAGGCGAGGTGTACCGGGATCAGGGCGACTATGTACGCGCGACCAAGTGCTTCGTCCACGCGCTTCGAACCGCCGTCGAACTCGGGGACTGGACGAACGTTGCCGATCAGGTGGGGAATGTGGCCGCCACGGCGGCCACCCAGGGCCATCACCGGGAGGCCGAGCGGCTCTTCAGCCGGGCGATCGCCCTCGCCCGGCTCCTCGACGCCCCGTACTTCCTGTGCGGTTGGCTGCACCAGTTGGCCAAGCTCCACGCCAGGCGGGGCCGGCTGGACGAGGCGGAGCGGCTGAATCGGGAGGCGCTCGAGATCGCCAACGAGCGCAACGAGCGCGAGGTCCAGGTATCGGCGTTCCTTCTGTCGCTCCGCTTGCAGGTCACGCTCGGCCGCGTCGACACGGACGCGGTCATCGGGCGGCTCCGGGCCCTGGAGGGCGCCTGGGTCGAGCCGCACGAGCGGGCGGCGCTCCTGGACGCGCTCTGGCAGCTCGACCCGACCCAGGAAACGGCGCGGACGGCTGCCGCCGACCTGTATCGAACGCTGTACGAGCGAGCCCCAAGTGTCGAGTACCGGGAGGCGTACGCGCGGCTGACCGGGGTGACGCTGCCGCCCGGGCCGCCCCTGCCACCATTGCCGAAGGCCGTGGAGGGGGACGTGGCGGACCTCGATGAGCTACTGCGGCAGGTTGACAAGGCCGCCTCGCAGCTTGGCGCCACCTGAGCCTCGCTTGCGAGCTCCCGGCGGGCCAAGACATCGCCCAGGCTGAGCTGGCCGCGGCTGCGCCGGAACTCACCCCTCCCGCAACGGCTCGGCACGCCCAAGCCGACGCAGCGTCGGGATCGACGGCGCGAACGCGTACACCGCACCGGTGGTACGTACAAACCGGCGGAGATCGAGCTGCAACGGCTCCTCACCCTTCCGGCGAAGGACAGAGGGCTGCGTGCTCGCGCCGATCAGGGAATCGGGCCCATCGGCGGCTGCGCTCTCCGGCCCGCCCGAGACGGGGCTCCCTGGGAGGGACTGCGAGTTGCTCGCCCAACTGCGCTGCACGAACTCGAACTGGTCCTCGATGCTCGCCATGAAAGCGTTGAACAGCAGCCCGCGCTCGACGTTCTCGTCTCGGGCTCCGGCCTGGTTTGCCTCGAAAGGCGGGCCGAAGGGGATGCTCCGCCGGAGCAGCCGGTGTGTGCGGTCCTGGAACCCCGCGTCGTCACGCGGATTCACCTTGCGGATGTGGGCGAAGCGCGGGGTGTGGTAGCCATCCGGATCGTCGTCATAGTTGAAGTCGTTGAGTCCCTGGCCGCCGCCCGCCGGCGAGAGCGGCGTGCCGTCGGCCCGCCGCCCGATCGCCTTGGCGGCGACGTCCTCTGCCACTGCGCTGCCGAGACGGTCCATCTGGTCCTGCCAGCCAGCGACGTCCTGGGTCAGGCGGAGGAAGACCTCGAACGACCCATCCCGCATCCACGAGGGCGGGTGCAACCGGCGGGCACGCGGGTAGGATCCGCGCTCCCCTGGATACCCCAGGACGAACTCGCCCGTCGCGATGATCTGGGAGCCGGGCTGGTCCTCGCTTTCCCAGCGCCCGCGGCGGATTGTCGCACTGGTGAAGCCTCGAACGCCGGGCTGGGAGACCCCGCCCCTGAACCCGAAGTGCTCGGTTCCCTTATGCAGACCCCGCAGGGTGTCGCCGCGTTGCCCCTGCGACATGCTGCCGTCGCGCTGTCGCATCTCGAGCACGGTAAGCCCCAGCTCCTGCGCGAGTCTCCGCTCCGCCTCGACCCTCTCGCGGAGATCATGCCCAGAATCCGCCGCGATGGTCACCAGCGCGTCGACCGGGGCCTGCTTGGGTCCTCCGATGACCCAGTTTCTCGGGTCGCTGTCATCCTCGTTGCCGAGCAGCGCGGGTGGGGGTGTCAGGTTCCCGTGCTCGTCCCTGCCCTCCCCCAGCGGGCCTCGCCAGAACGCGTCATACGCCACCAGATCGGCCGCGAGCTCAGGGTGCAGCGTCACCAGTCCCGAGGAGGTCAGGCTCACACCCATCCAGATCTGCTCGGGGGGCTGGGCGCCGCCTTCGGCCTTCTGGGCTTTGCGCTCCGCACTGTGCTCGGCCACCGCCTTGGTGGTGGCGATGCGGTTGTCGCCGGTGAGGGCGCTGAGCCACCGGCGGGCGCCGTCTTGGTCGTTGTTGAAGTTGAGAAACAGGAACACCTGATGAGGCTTGTTGAAGGGCGCCAGGATGTTGCCCTGGATGGTCTCGGACAACCTGAGCGGGTTGTCGTATGAAGCCTCATCCTGCTCGGCAGTGCCTGGAGTCCCCATGGTCGCCGCACCTCACTCTCGCGAGCTTCGCCGTGCTTGCAGCGTTTGATCCTAGTGGATGCACTGAAGCCGTCAAGCGGCCTCCACCTGACCGCTCGGAAGCAAAGAGAGGCGGCCCATTCGGGCCGCCTCTCTTTGGTCAGTTGCTCGTGGTCAGTTGCTTGTGTTGCCTGCTCTGTTACGGGTCGATCACGACCGTGCAAGTGTACGTTCCAGGCCTGAGGCCGTTCGCGGTGACCTGGACCGGGTCGGTCGGACCCTGCGGCGAGTTACCGATGTCGGCGTTGCTCGCGTCGACGCAGCTGATCGAGGACTGCGTGGCACCCGGCGCCTGCGACGTGGCCTTCACCAGAAGGTCGGTCAACGGCGTGTCCGTGAAACTGGTCGTCTCGCCGACGTAGGGGACGTCGCCGCACGTCGCGTTGTTGTCGACGGTGACGGTACGGGCCGCCGGGTCGTCGATCACGTAGCCGCCGGGAGCGGCGGTCTCCTGGACTGAGTAGTCGCCAAACGCCAGGTGATCGACGCAGATGGTGCCGTCGCTGCCAGTGGTGAACGGGCTGCCCGGGATCGGCGTGCCGTCAGACGTGATCGAGAACGTGGCCCCGGCCAGCGGGGTTCCGTCCGGCTTGCTCGACGTCTTGGTGATCTTGATCGCTCCGAGCTGCTGCTTATCCACGTACACGCAGGTGACCGTGGTGTTCGGAACGACCGTGATGTTGGCCTGCAGCGGGTTGGTGGCGTCCTGGCTGCCGCCTGGCGTGCAGGTGAGGCTCTCCAACACGAAGTTGGCAGGCAGCGGGCTGTTCTCGGTGACGGTGTAGCTGCCGGCCGGCACGTTGACGCAGTCTTCAGTGTTGCCACCAGCAACCGGTGGGTTGCTGTCCACGCCCGCGCTGTCGTTCAGCGTGAAGCTGGACGGCGTGGTGTCAGCGGCGCAGCTGGGCGTCGTCGGTGGCGTCTGGCCGGCTGGCGGGTTCGGAATGGTCGAGGTGAAGCCGAAGTCCTGGTTGATGCCGCGCGGGTTGGTCCGCTTGATGATCTTGACCTCGCCACAGTTGCTGATGTTGACCGGCTGGGGCGCGATGAAGTCCTTGACCTCTGCCGGGAACGAGGAGGAGGAGCGGCTCTTCAGGAAGGTGCTGCCGAAGGCCGTACAGGTCCCGGCCGGGAACACGCCCGCCGCGGTCAGGTTGATGGCCGCCTCGCCGAACAGCCCCGTGGTCAGGGTGCGAGGAGCGTCCGGGGGAACCGGATCGGTGACCGTGCCGGTGTTGACCGCGCCCTCGGCGTCTCCGGCCGCCGTGAGGTCAACGCGGTTGCCCCAGCAGGGCAGCGAGTTGCTCGAGAAACACTGGCTGGTCGCGCCGCTGGTGACCCACCGCAGCAGGCCGAGGGTCGGGGTGCCGCTGCCGGAAAAGTCGTAGGTGACCAGCAGGTCACCGGCGGTCCGCACCAGCGAGACCGGCCCGGTGGTGGTGCCGGTGAACCCTGGGGTGACCTTCTGGTTGATCTCCAGGTCCATGTTGGCCGCGCCGATGTTGACGGCGCGCTCCCAGGCCAGGTACAGGAAGTTGCTGTTGTTGGCGAACTCCGACCCGACGTAGAAGCGGGTCAGGTCGTTCTTGTTGGGCGGGATCGAGCCGGTCACTACCTTGGTGTTTGGATCGTCTTCCTTGGTGCCCTGCCCGAAGGCGTTGTCGCTCCCGCCGCTGGGCTGGTCCAGGCCGACGACGCGGTTGGGCGCGTTGGCCCAGTCGGTGTTGCCGGCGGTGTCGACGACGAGGTTGCCGTCGTTGCCCTCAAAGGTGCTGCCCGCCAGGTTCGCGAATCCAGGACTCATCAGGGCAAGGGTCAGCGTTGTGGTTATGGCGATTGCGAGGCCGAGGCGTCGGCGTAAGGCACGCGGCCGTATCGGCAGTTGCATAGGAGCCCTTCCTTTCCGATTCCAAGTGGAGCAATGGTGACTCCGGGGAGAACGGCTGGTGACGAAGGGTGATCAACTAGGGGAATTATCTAGTGAATCGGAATTTGGCTTCGGCTCGAGTGTCGATTTCTTGCGCTCGTCAGGTCCAACCGCGGCGGTGGCGGGCCGCGAGCGGGCGGACGTTTGCTGGCCGACCAGCGCGACAGCTCGGGGCCAATGGACGGCGATATCACCGCTGACGAAACCACGGCAGCATAGAGTTCCCCCCCTTCTGCTCCTCCTGCTCGCCCTGCTCCAGTCCGGAAGGCTAATCCCACGACCGTCCAGGAAAATGATCCAAACAACTGGATCTGCCTGGCTCAAACGCCGCATCGGCTGCCGTCCAAACGACGTACTGCCCATCAGGCCGTGGTCTGATACGCCCTGGACGACAGCCGACTTTGGACGTGGCCTCTATGCGCAGGCAGCCGGGCTATCCACGCGGCCTCGGGTGCGAAACCCGAGCTCTGGTCCCAGTCGACGTTCGACTTGAATCCTGACCTGAAGGCTCGCAGGTCAAAGTGGGTCCAGGTGAGCGTTAGGAGGGGGACGCGACCTTCCAGAGGTAGCCGTCCGGGTCGCTGAAGTACCCGAAGTACCCGCCCCACTGGGAGGCAGCCGCTTTCTTCACGACGCCGCCACCGGCAGCCACGGCGTTGCGCATGACCTCGTCCACGGCGTCGCTGGACGGGACGATGAAATGGAACGACACCCCCCGGAACCCGGAACCCTCGGAGGAGACGCCGGCGTCTTGAGCCGCTGCCTCCCACTGGTAGAGAGCCAGGGACGACGATCCGTCACCCAGGTTGAACGACACGAAGTTGGGGTGGTCCTGGTCGATCGTGCAGCCCAAGCCTTCCCCGTAGAACTTCTTCGAGCGGGCCAGGTCCTCCACACCGATCATGATCGCGGTCACTTCCAGAGGCACGGTTGTCTCCCTTCTTGTACGTCGCGTTGAGCACCTCAACCTCTATGACGAAACGAAACGGCAACGTGTAACCGGGTGCCACCTTATCCCGCCTTAGCGTTTCAGCTTGCTGCGCGACGCTGACGAGCGGGGCGACGCCGGCGAGCCCGGGGTCGAGCCGCGGTGGGCGCCGGAGTGTCGTAGGCTCCCTCCGAACAGCGGCGCGCCGGACGGCGGAGGAGTTGAAGCTAAGCAGATGCCTATGGAGACCCCCACGGCGAGCGGCGACCTCGCCGTCCCGGCTCGCCGCGTGCGGCGCTGGCCCTGGCTGGCGGCTGCGGCCGTGCTGGTCGTGCTCCTGGGCGCGGCATGGCTGGCGATAGGGCTGGTCGGCGCCGCCCGCGACGCCAGAGCGGCCGCCACCAAGGCGCGCACCGACCTGCAGGGAAGCGCCCGAGCGCTCAGAGCGGGCGACCAGGCCGCCGCCCGCCGCGGCGTCCGCGCCGCCAACCTCGACCTGGCACAAGCCGACACGGCCGCGCACCGCGTCGCCGTCCGCGTGGCGGCGCGGCTGCCGGTCGTCTCCTCGCCAGTGGCCGACCTGCGGCACCTGCTGGCCGCCGGCCACATCCTGGCGGGCGCGGCCGACAAGGCGGTGACCGTGCAGGCGCGTTTCACCGGCTCCGGCATCCTCCGCAACGGCCGCATCGACCTTGCCGGCGTGACGGCGACGCTCCATGACACCACCGCGGTGCTCGGCGACCTAGGGCGGGCTCGGGCCGAGCTCGACCAGGTCCGCGGCGGCTGGCTCGCCCCCGGCGCAGCCGCCGCACGCGACGCCAGCCTCCGCCAGCTCGACGACGTCGAGCGCCAGCTCCGGCCACTCGATGACGTGGTCCGGGCGCTGCCCCCCGCGATCGGCAGCGCCGGGCCGCGCACCTACCTGGTGGCCGTCTCGAACTCTTCCGAGCTGAAGGCCTGGGGCGGCGCGACGCTCGCGATCGCCCTGCTCCGGTTCGACGACGGCCGGGTGACCGTGCTACGCAGCGGCCAGCTGAGCGAGCAACAGCTCAGGGGGCGCATCAGCTGGCCCTACGTGCCCGGCGACCCCTGGCACCCGCCTGGATCGCTGTCGCTGTTCTCCAGCGCTGGCCTCTCGCCCAACTTCCCCACCTCGGGCGAGGAGATCCTGCGGGCCTTCAAGGTCCTCACCGGCGTGCGCGCCGACGGCGTGATCGCACTGGACCCCACGGCGCTCGCCGGCCTGCTGGACGCCTCCGGTCCGGTCAGCACCGCCGGCTTCGGCAGGGTCGGCGGGAACGACGTGGTCCGGCTGCTGCTGGCCGACAGCTACCGGCGCTACCCCGACGACCAGGTCCGACATCGCTACAACCAGCAGCTCATGGACGCCGTGATGGCACGCGTTCTGCAAGGCGGCGATCTGCTCCGCCAGGTCCGTGGCCTCGGCGCGGCGGCCCGCGGGCGGCACCTGCAGCTCTACTTCCGTGGCCAGCGCCTCCAGGACACCACTCGTGGCTACGGCCTGGCCGGCGCCCTCTCCCCAGCGGCCCAGGATTACCTTGGCGTGTTCACCGTCAACAGCAACGCCAGCAAGACCGACTACTTCCAGCGGCGCCAGATCGAGCAGCGCGTGCGGCTGGCGGCCGACGGGTCGGCCCGTGTCGACCGTGCGATCCGGCTCACCAACACCGCGTGGCCCCAGCCCGGCGGGGATCCTCGCACCGGCTACACGACGGGGTGGAGCCGTCCCGTCGTCGCCGCGTACCTGCCGGGCGCCGCCCGCGGCGTCACCGTCCGGGTCGACGCCAAGCCGGCGGGTTGGAGCTCGTTCCGGGAGCTCGGCCGGCTGGTGGTGCGGACCAGGGTGTGGCTGCCGCCCCGCTCGGCCCACACCATTACCGTCTCCTACCAGCTGTCCAGGGCGGCCGTCCCGACCGGCGAGGGTCTGCGCTACCAGCTCGTCGCCGACACCCAGCCGATCGTGCACCCGGCCATGCTGCGCGTCGTGGTGGTCCCGCCCTCCGGCTTCCACGCCGACGCCGGCCCAGGCTGGTCCGCGGCGGATCGCACGCTGGTCGCCACCAGGCAGCTCACCAGTGTCGTCACCTTGCGCCTCGACCTGCAACGATGAGCGCATACGGCCAAGAAGCTCGACCAGTCCGGGTCGGTCACGCGACCGCACGCCCCTCGGCTCGGGCGCGGATCAGCAGCGGACGGGCAGCCTGCTCCAGCTCGTCCTCACCGACGGGGACCGCGGAGATCACCGCGTCGTTTCGATAGGAGTGCCGCCACAGGATCTCGTCCATCCTGCGCAGCTCCTCCCAGGGAGACTCGACCCGGTCGAGCACTACCAGCAGGTCGACATCCGACTCGGGATGGGCATCTCCGCGAGCCCACGAGCCGAACAGCAGCACCCGACGTAGGCGCCTGCCGTACAGCGCCCGAAGGTCCCCGGCCACCGCCGCAGCAACCTCCACCGGATCGAACCCCGAGGCCAGCTCGGGGAGGAGCGGGTCCTCCCTGGCCAGGACTTCCCGCTCCGCGACGCCGCGCTCGAGCAGCCCTTCATCCGCCAGCCATTCGATGGCGCGGCGCTCCATCCGGGCGTCGTGGAACGCAAACCACACCTGCCGCAGCTCCTGGAAGTCCAGCAGGGTGTCCTTGAACCGGCGGAAGGCGCCCCGCCCGGCGATCGCCCGCTCCAGCAGATCCCGGGCTCGCGGGTCCCGCACCCGGTCGATGAAGTCCTCCATGTCGCCGTAGGCTTCGCGGGACGGGATCGGCTCGATGCGGATCAGCCCGCGATCCAACGGGTCTTCCTCCTCATCGAGGCCGACCGAAACGGGATCAGCAAGATCCGGCTCCGTCTCACCCGTGCTCGGGTCGAACCACCACATGGTCTCGGGCGAGTGGTCCTCCAGCGCCTCAGCCAGTGACCGCAGGTCGACCCGCTCCAGATCGAGCATCGCTATCTCCTCTATCCGCTCGACAGGCACCGCTCATGGTAGTGCATACAACGAGCGGCCACTGTGCAGCAGCGAGCGAACTGGCACGCTCGAACGGCGCCTCGCCCTCGACCGCGGAGTACATGGTCGCGCTCAGCTCCCACAGGTCGGCCTCCGGGCCGCTGTCACCGCCGCTCGCCAGCGCCGGCCTGTTGCGCCCGCTGCGCCAGTGGGCCTAATCCCCCCGGCCGGCCGTCCACCGCAGCGCAAGCTCCCGCAGCGCGATGAGGTTTTCCTCGCGAAAGTAGTTGGACAGGGCGGCGTCGATCCGGTCGGCCGGGAACAGGTGCCCCTCGGCCAGGCGCCGCCGCAGCGCCCACGGCGCCAGATCGACCAGCTCGATCTCGGCGGCCGCCAGCGCCACGTCGGGGATGGTGGTGCGCTGCCTGGTCCTGGTGATGCGCTCCACCATGTCGTGGAGGGACTCCAGATGCTGGATGTTCATGGTTGACAGCACCGCGATCCCGGCGTCCAGCAGCTGGGCCACGTCCTGCCAGCGGAACTGGTTGCGCGACCCGGGGATGTTGCTGTGCGCCAGCTCGTCCACCAGCGCCATCCGTGGGCGCCGGCTCAAGATCGCGTCGAGGTCCATCTCCTCGAACAGCAGGCCCTGGTAGGCGACGCGCCGCAGCGGGATGACCTCCAGCCCTTCCAGGCGCTCCAGGATCGGCGCGCGGCCATGCGGCTCCACCAGGCCGACCACGACGTCCACGCCGCGCTCACGCTGACGGCGGCCCTCGCCGAGCATCGCGGAGGTCTTGCCGACCCCGGCGGCATACCCCACGTAGACCCTCAGGGCTGCGCGTTCATGGCTCATCGCGCTGAGCGCTCTCGGCCTGCACCCCCGAACGGTGTCCACCCAGTAGCTCCCAGGAACGACGGCTGGGGATCTCTCCCTCGCGACGGGCCATACCTCAGCGTTCCTTGCGAGCGAGGACGTGGATGTCGATGTGTGACGCCCTCCGGATCAAGCGGTTGACAAAGGACCCGCGCAGCAGCTCCTGCCATCGCGGCCGGAGCGACTCCCCCACCAGGATCTGGGTCACGTGCTGCTGGTAGGCGAACGAGAGCACCCCGCTGACCGGATCCTCCGCC
>JBKPDO010000088.1:0-21363 GCA_046727955.1 bacterium
GCCGACCGGCGCAGAGCCGCGGCCGAGCACCTGCGGGATCTCGTCGACGAGGCGTTGGCGACCGTGGCCGCGCTGGCGGCCGCGCGCGGGCAGCTGGACCGTCTCGAAGGCGAGCGCGACGGCGCGGCCGAGCGCCGGTCCGCGGCGGAAGAGGCGGTGGCCACCAGTGCCGGCGCGCTGGCCGAGGCCTGGCGCGATTACGCCCGCTCCACCACTGAGCTGCGCCTGCCCGACCCGGACGAGTTGCTGCCCGGCCTGCTCGACTGGGCCGGCACGCTGGCCGGCGACAACCCGGCTGGGCCATTGCTTGCGGCGGCCGGCAGCGCTGCTCGGAACGCCCTCGCCGAGCGGCGCGCGCGGGCGCTCAGCACTCTGGAAGAGGCCCAGCGGGCGCTCGGCGAGCTGGTGGACGAGCGCCAGCGCCTGCTCAGAGGGGAGCACGAGCGTCCGCCGGCGCCGTACACCCGCGCGCCAGGCGTCCGGGACGGACGTGCCGGAGCGCCACTGTGGCAGGTCATCGACTTCCGCGAGGACGTGGGGCCGGCCGACCAGGCCGGGCTGGAGGCCGCGCTCGAGGCTTCCGGGCTGCTCGACGCCTGGGTCACGCCGAACGGGCGGCTGCTGGAGCCTGGGAGCCACGATGTCGTGGTCACCGCGGGCACCGCCGTGTGGCCGAACCTGGGCGCGCTCCTCCGGCCGGCGATCGACCGCGACGATCCCCAGGCCGGCCTGGTCGGCGAGATGACGGTCCAGGCGGTGCTCGAGGGCATCGGGCTGGGCGCGGGCAGCGCTGACACCTGGGTGGACCCCTCGGGCCGCTGGCGGCTCGGGGTCGCCGAGGGTGCCTGGGCCAAGCGGGCCGCCAGGTTCGTCGGGCGGGGCGCACGCGAGGCAGCCAGGCGCCAGCGGCTGGCCGAGCTTGCCGCTGAGATCCAGCGGGCCGAGACGGCGGTGAGCGCGGCCGAGGCGACCCGCGACGCGGTCGTCGCGCGGCACCGCACGCTCGAGGCCGAGCTGGGCAGGGCGCCGAGCGACCAGCCGGTGCGCGACGCCCACGCCACGCTCACCGTGACCAGTCGCGAGCTGGAGCGCAAGGAGGAGGCCGTCGCCGGCCAGTGGGCCGCCGTGGCGGCGGCCGAGGAGCGTGCGCGCGACGCCGTGGCCGCTCGCGACCAGGCCGCCGCGGACCTCGGCCTGCCCGCCGACCGCCCGGCGCTCACGGCGGTTCTCGACGCGGTGCTCGACTACCAGAAGGCGACGGCGAGCCTCTGGCCGGCCGCGCGCCTGCACGCCGACCGGCTCCGCGCCCTGCTCGAGAGTCGCGGCGAGGTGGCGGCGGCCCGGCGACAGGTGGACCGGCGGGCCGAGGAGTCGAAGGCGGCGGAGCGCGAGGCGGCCGAGGCCGAGGCCCGTCTGGAGACGGTCCGCGCCGCCATCGGCGCGACCGTCGGCGAGCTGCGGGCGCGGCTCCAGACGATGCGAGACCACATCGAGCGCCTCGACGGGGAGCACACGCGGCTCGGCGAGGCGCTCGACCGGCCTGATGGGCTCGTCATGCAGGTCGGCAGGGCGCGGGGGCGTGAGGAAGAGCTGCTGACCTCGCTGGACGTCAACGCCGGCCGGCGCGCCGGCGCGACCGCCGCCTTCCAGCGGTTCGCCCGCACGGGATTGCTGCTCGCCGCCTTGCCCGAGCTGGAGCTGCCCGCCCCGGACGCGCCCTGGGCGCCCGACCCGGCGGTGCGGCTCGCGCGGCGGGTCGAGCAGGCGCTGGCCGAGACGGACGCCGAGGACCACGCCTGGTCGAGGGTCTTGAAGGAGATCACCACCCGCTTCGGTGAGCTGCAGGAGTCGCTCAGCCGCCACGGTCATCAGGCCGCCGCGGACCTGTCCGAGGAGCGGCTCGTCGTCAGCATCGTCTACCAGGGCCAGAGCCGCGATCCCGGCGACCTGGTCCGGCTGCTCGGCGACGAGATCGACCACCGCGAGCGGCTGCTCAGCGCGAAGGAGCGGGAGTTGCTGGAGGAGCACTTGGTCAACGAGGTCGCCAGCCATCTCCAGGAGCTGATCGGCGACGCCGAGGCACAGGTCCAGCGGATCAACGAGGAGCTGGTGGAGCGGCCGACCAGCACCGGCGTCAAGCTCCGCTTCCGCTGGGAGGTGCGCCGGGACGGGCCGCCCGGGCTGGCCGAGGCGCGGCGCCGGCTGCTGCGCCAGGCGGCCGACGCCTGGTCGCCCGAGGACCGCATCGCGGTGAGCGCGTTCCTGCAACAGCAGATCGCGGCCGAGCGGGCGCGCGACGACAGCGGCACCTGGCTGGAGCACCTCGCCGCCGCGCTCGACTACCGCGCCTGGCACCGCTTCACGATCGAGCGCTGGCAGGACGGTCGCTGGCGCTCGGCTACCGGCCCGGCGTCCAGCGGGGAACGGGTCCTCACCGTGACCCTGCCACTGTTCGCGGCGGCATCGGCGCACTACCGCTCGGCGCAGCCGGCGGCGCCACGGCTGGTGCTGCTGGACGAGGCGTTCGCCGGCGTCGACGACGACGCCAGGGCCAAGTGCATGGGCCTGCTCGCCACCTTCGACCTCGACTTCGTCATGACCAGCGAGCGGGAGTGGGGCTGCTACCCGACCGTTCCGGGCCTGGCCATCCACCAGCTCACCCGGCGCGAGGGCATCGACGCGGTCTACGTCACCTGCTGGGAGTGGGACGGCCGTGCCAGGACCCTGGTGGAGCCCCAGCGACCGCCGCTGCGCCCACCCTCGACCTCGACGGACGGGAACAGCGCGGCGGAGGCGGACGGGGCCGCCCCTCCCGCACCGGGCGGGCAGCCACTGTGGTCACCGTGACCGGCGCCGTCGCCGGCGATGAGCGGCTGCGCCGCCTGCTCGGCGCCGAGGAGCTGCGCTGGCTGGTCGAGCGGGCCCGCGCGCGCCTGGAGCGGGGGCTCCCGGTCGACGGCACCGTCACCCTGCGGCCGGCGACCCCGTCGCAGCGGCAGGCCGCCGCCCGGCTGCTCGGCCGGCCGGCTGGCCGGGGCGCCTCGCTCCAGGTCGCGCTCCCCGCGGTCGAGGCGGTCCTGCGGCAGGCGGGGCTCGCCGCCGATCTTCGCGCCGCGATCGAGACGCTCACCGGGCCGGTAGCCGACCTTGCCGGTGAGCGTGCCGCCGCCGGGTCAGCTTGGGCGAGCGCGCTCGCTCCCCTCGAGGAGGTGGCCCGGCGACGACCCGTGCTGGGGCCCTGGGTCCAGTGGCTGCAAGCCACCGGGCTGCTCCGCCGGCTCTCCGGCGACGATCCGCGCAGGGCGCGGCGGCTGGCCGAGCAGGCGGTCGCGGTGCTCGAGCGGCTCCCTGGCGGCGGCCAGCCGCTCTCGGTGCTCGCCAGCGCGGTCGACGACGGGCACGCGCTCGACCACGGCCAGCCGCTCGCGACCCTGGTCCTGCGAGCGGCGGCCCTGCTCGGAGGCACCCCGCCGGGCGACGGGGCCGAGTGGCGGCGGACGGTCTGGGCGTCGGTCGGGGTGCTGAGCGGCGAGCTCACCAACCCGGTGCTCACGCTCAACCTGCCGGGCGACGCCCACACGGCGACCGGCCGGGCGCTGGCCGTATGGAGCGGTGCGGGCCAGCCCGTGCACCTCACCGCCCGCCAGCTCCTGCGCGACCCGCCGAGCCTGCCTGTCGAAGGTCGGGACGTCTTCGTCTGCGAGAACCCCACAGTGGTCGCGGCCGCCGCCAATCGCCTGGCGGGCGCAGCGGCGCCGCTCGTGTGCACCAACACCCACCCGGGAGCGGCCGCGACCGTCCTGCTGCGCCTGCTCGCCGCCGCCGGCGCGAGGCTGCACTACCACGGTGACTTCGACTGGCCGGGCGTCACCTTCGCCAACACCGTCATCGGCCGCTTCGGCGCGCGCCCCTGGCGCCTGGACGCCATCTCGTACCGGCGCGCCGCCGGGTCGGGCGGCCCCAGCCTGCGCGGCAGGCCCGTCATTGCGGCCTGGGATCCCCAGCTCACCCACGCCATGCAAACCCTCGGCACCAAGGTCGAGGAGGAGCGGGTCCTCGACGACCTCCTCGACGACCTGGAACGCTGAACCGGAAAACAGACCGACTTCGCCTGATACGAGCCGGTTTTCACGCCTGCACGGCGTTCCCGCAGGGATACCAGGACTGATTCGACTTTGCATCCGCTCGGGCGCGTCTTACACTTACACTTACAAGTATTACGTAAGGAGGAGCGGGACATGCGGGTAACCTCCAAAGGGCAGGTCACAATCCCCGCCGAGATCAGGGAGCGGTTCGGCTTCCTGCCGGACACCGAGGTCGAGTTCGTCGTCGAAGGGAACACGGTCAAGATCGTGCGCACCACGCGGGCCGGAGGCACCCGCGGCGACCGAGTCGTTCGCCGCCTCCGCGGCCGCGCGGTCTCCCGCCTTACGACCGACCAGATCCTCGCGCTGACCCGCAAACCGTGACCACCACGCTGGTCGACAGTAACGTCCTGCTCGATATCGCCACTGAGGACCCATCGTGGTACAAGTGGTCCGCCGCCGCGCTGGCGGGCGCCGCCAACGACGGCCCGCTCGCGATCAATGCCATCGTCTACGCTGAGGTGTCGATTGGCTTTTCCACCATAGAAGAGCTCGACGACGCGCTTTCCCCCGACGTGTTCGCGCGCGAGCCGCTTCCATACGAAGCGGCGTTTCTTACCGGCAAGGCGTTTCTTGCTTACCGCCGCCGCGGCGGGGCCCGGTCAATGCCGCTGCCTGACTTCTATCTGCCTGACTTCTATATCGGCGCGCACGCGGCGATCAACGGCCATCGCCTGCTGACCAGGGACGCCAAGCGTTACCGCAGCTACTTCCCGACCGTTTCACTCCTCACCCCTGACGTCAGCTGAGCGCCGGCGCCGGGGTGGGGTCGAATGGCGTGGGGGGTGGCGGGGAGGCAAGCAGGCGGCGGGTGGTCTCCAGGCCCCACTGGTCCAGGTCGGCGATCCGGTCGGAGGAGGCGCGCAGGCCGCCGTAGCGGTAGCACATCGTCTGCACCTCTGGGCGCACGGCCCGGTAGCCGCTGCCGGTGACGGGCAGTACGCTGCTCGGGCTCCAGCTCTGCCAGCCGTGCTCGTACACCGAGCCGTGGTCGAGGTCGACCGGCAGCTCTGCCAGCGGGCGGTAGTGGTCGGCGCGTGGCTCGCTCGTCGCGCTCACCCCTTGGTCGCCCCGCCGGTCAGGCCCTTGACGAAGTGCTTCTGCAGCGCCAGGTAGAAGATCAGCACTGGCAGGGTGGCCAGGAACATCAGCGCGAAGACGGTGCCGAAGTCCGCCTGGTACTGGCCGATCGCGCGGTAGATGCCGGTGGTGACGGTGGTGCCCTGGCTCGGTCCCAGGATGATCAGCGGGTCCAGGAAGTCGTTCCAGATCCAAACGCCGAGGAAGATCAGCACGCTGGCGGTGGCTGGGCGCAGCAGCGGGAAGACGATGCGCCAGAAGACCCTGCCCCTGCCCGCGCCGTCGATCGCGGCCGCCTCCTCCAGCTCGACCGGGATCGATCGCATGAACCCGGAGAACACGAACACACCAAAGGGAACGTAGTAGCCGATATTGAACAGCACCAGCCCCTGCACAGTCGTCATCAGGTGGGTCAGGCGCAGCACCTGCGTGACCGGCATGAGGATCACCTGCGGCGGGATCATCAGGCCGCACAGGAGCAGCAGCGTCAGCGCCCGCGTCCAGCGGCTGCGGCTACGCGCCAGGTAGTGCCCGAGCATCGCCGACAGCACCGTCAGCACCAGGATCGACAGCGCCGTGACCAGCACGCTGTTGGCGAGGCTGGCCCAGAAGAGGTGGTCGGGGCGGGTCAGCACGCCTCTGAGGTTGGAGAGCGTCGGCGGGATCGGCAGCCCGGCGAGGTCCTTGCCGATCCTGTTCCCCTGCTTGATCACGTTGGTGCAGACCACGTACAGCGGGACGACGAAGATCGCGCTCACTGCGATGGCCACCAGCGGTCGCAGCCAGGGAGCCCGCGTCTGGCTCACAGGTTCACCTCGCGTCGCTGCAGCACCTTCAGCACCAGCGCGCTGGCCGTGGCGATGATGACGAGCATGATCACCGCCATGGCCGACGCGTAGCCCTGCCGGTTGGCGACGAAGCCGGTCTGCAGCACGTTGTAGGCGATCGTCGCGGTGGTGCCCGTGCCCGGCCCGCCGTGGGTGATGACCTGGACGTGGTCGAAGATCTTGAAGGCGGAGATCAGCAGCACCACGGTGTTGATGGTGAGCGCGGGCGCCAGCAGCGGCCAGGTCACGCTGCGGAAGCGGCGCACCGGGCCCGCCCCGTCGATGGCGGCGGCCTCAACCAGCTCGGTCGGCACGCCCTGGAGCCCGGCGAGATAGACCACCACGCAGAAGCCGAGCATCTGCCAGGACAGGATCCCGCCCAGCGAGTACAGGGCGTACGTGGGATCGGACAGCCAGCCCGGCGGATGGGCGACGCCGAGGCCGCGCAGCGCCTGGTTGACCAGCCCGTCGTCGTCGAGCATCCGGGTCCAGACGATGCTCACCACCACCGAGCTGAGCACCATGGGCGTGAAGAAGACGCTGCGCTGCGCGTTGTAGAGCCAGCCTCTGCGGTCCAGCAGCACGGCGATGGCGAGCCCAGCCACGTTGGGCACGATGACCACGATCAGCGTGAGGATCGTCGTCACCCGCAGCGAGGTGAGGAACTCGGGGTCAGTGAGCAGCAGTCGGTAGTTGCGCAGGCCCACATAGCGCGTCGGCGGGTTGAACGGGTTGTAGTTGGTGAGGCTGTAGCCGAAGCTGACCACGATCGGCGCGAGCACGAAGCAGGCGTAGGCGAGCAGGCCTGGCGCGCCGAAGGTGGCGAAGTGCCACAGGCGGCGGCCGAGTGGCCGGCGCCTGTGCGGCTGCCCGGGCGGGGCACCGGAGGGCGCGTCCCGCCCGAGCGGCGTCTTGTCTACGAGGACTTGTTCCACTCAGCGTCCAGGAAGGCGCCGACCTGGGCGGCGGTCTTCTTGCCGGTGATCAGGTCGACCGCTGACGAGTCCCACTTCTCGACCACGCCGGGAAGCATGCCGTCGTCGCCGGCCTCGAAGCCGAACGCCGGGACGATGGCGTTGGCGGCCGAGCCCTGCTGGAACAGCGCGTATCCCTCCTTGTAGGCCGCGCCGGTGTCGGCCGGCGGGGTGTAGCCCTTGATCGCCGGGTACAGCCCGTCAGTTTTGGCTGAGTTGTCGAGGTTGGTCTTGTCGAGCTGGAAGGCCAGCGCGAATCGCTTCGCCGCGTCGAGGTTCTTGGACTTGGCGCTGACCACGAGGCCGCCGCCGGTGAGGCGGGCACCACCATCTTGCCGTCGTCGGAGGGCCACTCGAACTGGCCGACCTGCCACGAGGGCTTGGTCTTGGGGTCGTCGACGGCCGCGGCGAACCAGTTGCCCATCACGTACATCGCACCCTCGCCGTCCAGGAACGCCTGCTGGGTGGCGGCGTAGTCGCGGGAGACGTCGCGCTTGTCGATGTAGCCCTTTTGCGCCAGTTCGGCGAGCTTGGCGGCGCCCCTGGTGAAGTCCGGGTCGGAGAACTTCACCTTGCCGGCGCGGCGGTCGTGCATCCAGTTGGGGTTCTTGGCATACACCTCGGTGGCGAGGATGGCGGCCCAGGTCGGGCCCAGGGAGTCGTGGACGCCGCCGACCACGAACGGGGTGATCCCCTTGGCCTTCAGCTTGGCCGCGTCAGCGAGCAGCTCGGCGTAGGTCTTGGGGGGAGCGCTGATGCCCGCCTTGGCGAACAGGTCCTTGTTGTAGTACACAACCGGGATCGTCTGGGTGTTCGCCGGGAGCTGGTAGACCTTGCCGCTGATCGCCCCGTTGGATGGGTACGCGAAGTCCTTCAGCTCATCGGGAGTCCAGGCGTACAGGTTGCCGCTCTCGGCGAAGCCGGCTGGCGAGACGGCGATCATCACGTCCGGGAACTGCCCGGAGGCGAGCAGCTGCTTGGCGTAGTTGGTCCGGTCCTGGGTCGGCGAGACCAGCTTCTTGACGCTGATGTCGGGATACTTGTCGGTGACGCGCTTGATGGCGGCGTCCCAGTACTGCGGGGTGAGGTTCGGTGTCTCGAAGGTGAGGAACGAGATCTCATGCTTGGCGCCGCCGCTGCTGCCGCCGCCGCTCGAGGTCGTGCCGCCCACCGTGCATGCGCTCAGCCCGAGCACGGCGAGCGCCGCGACCCCGAGCGCCAGGATCCTTCTCATCGGCCCACCTTTCCGTTCCGTCACTTGCGTGATCATCTGCATTACATCCGATGTCTAACGGCACTGTTAAGAACCTGGACTAGGCCAGAAGCAGGATTTACCATGGCACGATCGGCGTCGAAGGGGTATTTACCCCAGACAGAGATCCGATCTATCGTCCTCCTAACGGAGGCGATGCCTGTGCACATGGCGCGGGCCGAAGGGCCGAGCAGATGGCCGAGCAGATGACCCAGGAGCTCGCCGGGCTCGCGGCGATCGTCACCGGGGGCGGCTCGGGCATCGGGCTGGCGACCGCGCGGCTGCTGGCCGCGCGGGGCGCCGCCGTCGCCTGCCTGGACCTGGACCCGTCGGCCGCGGAGCCGCTGCTGGCGATCACCGCCGATGTGACCGACGAGGACTCGGTGCGGAAGGGGGTGGATGCGGCGGCCGAGCGGCTGGGCGGGGTCGACGTGCTGGTGAACAACGCGGGTATCGGGGCGCGAGGGACCATCGAGGCCAACCCGTATGAGGAGTGGCGGCGGGTGCTCGACGTGAACGTGCTCGGGATCGTCCGGACGACGCGCGCGGCCCTGCCGTACCTGCGCGCCTCGGCGCACGCGGCGATCGTCAACACCTGCTCGGTCGCGGCCACCGTGGGCCTGCCAGAGCGCGCCCTTTACAGCGCGTCCAAAGGAGCGGTGCAGGCGCTGACGCTGGCCATGGCCGCCGACCACGTGCGCGAGGGCATACGCGTCAATTGCGTCAGCCCGGGGACGGTCGACACACCCTGGGTCCGGCGCCTGCTTGACGCCGCCGCCGATCCGGATGCCGAGGCCCGGGCTCTCGCCCGGCGCCAGCCGATGGGCCGCCTGGTGACCGCCGAAGAGGTGGCCGCCGCCGTCGCCTACCTGGCCGGGCCGCTGGCCGCCGCGACGACCGGGACGGCGCTGGCGGTCGACGGCGGCCTGCAGGGGCTGCGCCTGCGCGCTCCTGGGGAGCCGCGGTGAAGGCGACAAGCCTCGGCCGGAGCTCGGTCGAGGTCACGGCGGTCGGCTTCGGCGGCGGCCCGATCGGCAACCTCTACGAGGCGGTAGACGACGCCACCGCCGCCGGGGCGGTGAGCGCCGCCCTCCGGGCCGGCGTGCGCCTGTTCGATACCGCTCCGCACTACGGCCTGGGCCTCTCGGAGCGGCGCCTGGGCCGTGCCCTGGCGGCGCGGCCGCGTGGCGACTACGTCCTGTCGACCAAAGTGGGCCGGGTGCTGGTGCCGGCCCCGCAGGATGGTCCGTCCCGTCGCGACGACGAGGGCTTCGACGTGCCGGCGACGCAGCGGCGGGTGTGGGATTTCAGCGCCGCCGGCGTGCAGCGGTCGCTGGCGGGGAGCCTGGAGCGGCTGGGCCTCGACCGCGTCGACGTGGTGCTGCTCCACGACCCGGACGACCACTGGCGCGAGGCGGTCGAGGAGGCGTACCCGACACTGCACGAACTGCGCGCCCAAGGCGTCGTGGGCGCGATCGGCGCTGGGATGAACCAGTGGCAGATGCTCGCTGACCTCATCCGCCACACGGACCTCGACGTGGTGCTGGTCGCCGGCCGCTACACCCTGCTGGACCAGTCGGCGCTCGACGTGCTGCTGCCGCTGTGCCTCGCACGCGGGGTGTCAGTCCTCGCCGGCGGAGTCTTCAACAGCGGCGTGCTCGCAATGTCAGACCCCGGGCCCGGCGCCACCTACGACTACGCACCCGGACCCGCGGAGCTAGTCGAGCGGGCGCGGCGCAGCGCCGCCGTGTGCGCCAGGCACGGCGTCACCCTGCCGCAGGCGGCGCTCGCCTTCCCCAGCGGCCATCCAGCGGTCGCCAGCGTCGTGGTCGGCATGCGCTCGGCGGCGGAGGTCAGCGAGAACCTCGCCATGGCCGCGCGGCCGGTCCCGGCGGCGCTGTGGCGGGACCTGGCTGCCGAGGGCCTGCTGCGGCCGGACGCGCCGGTGCCCCAGGGGTCCGGGGGACTCAAGAGCGAGGCCCCTCCCCCCACGGGGGTGATTGGCATGCCGAGCGTTAGTCCCCCGGAGAATCGCGGGCCGCTGCACGGAGAGGTCCGATGACTGTCATCGACGCCCACCACCATCTGTGGGACCCGGGGGCCCGGGACTACCCCTGGATGGCGGGGCCCGAGCTGGCACCCATCCGGCGCCCGTACACCCTCGCTGATCTGCGCCTCCGGACGGCGGCCCTGGGGACCGACCACACCGTGCTGGTGCAGGCCGTGGGCGACGTCGCCGAGACGGAGGAGCTCCTCGACGTCGCGGCGGCGAGCGACGGGCTGATCGCGGGCGTGGTCGGCTGGGTTGACCTCACCGCGGCCGACGTGGCCGGGGAGCTCGCGCGGCTGCGGGCGCGACCCGGCGGCGAGCGGCTCGTCGGCGTCCGCCACCAGGTGGAGGACGAGTCCGACCCGGACTGGCTGGCACGCCCGGAGGTGCGCCGTGGCCTGCGGGCAGTGGCGGCGGCTGGGCTGGTCTACGACCTTCTGGTCCTCGTCCCGCAGCTGCCCTCGGCGCGCGCGGCCGTGCGCGACCTGCCGGACGGGCGCTTCGTGCTGGACCACGCCGCCAAGCCGGCGATCGCGACCGGGGCCTTCGAGCCATGGGCCGGCGAGCTGAGCGCGCTCGCCCGCCTGCCCAACGTCGCCTGCAAGCTGTCCGGCCTGGTCACCGAGGCCCGCTGGGACGACTGGGACGTCGCCGGCATCCGGCCCTACGGCGCGCACGTGCTCGACGTGTTCGGCCCGGACCGCGTCATGTTCGGCTCCGACTGGCCCGTCTGCGAGCTCGCCGCCTCCTATACCGAGGTCCGCGAGCTCGCTGACGCGCTGCTGGACGGCTTCTCCACGGCGGAGCGCGACGCGGTCCTGTGCCACAGCGCCGCCCGCGCCTACCGGCTCACCCTCTGAGCTCTGAGCGTCGTCAGAGCACCCGGCGCAGCCAGTCCTCGACCCCGGCGATGTGCGCCGTGGCCCAGGCGCGCGCCACGTCCGGCTGGCGCGCGGCGATCGCCTCGTAGATCGCCACGTGCTGCTCCCGGGTCCTGGCGACGGCGCCCTCCTGGGTGAGGCCGCGCCAGATGCGCGCTCGCGTGGTCGGGGTGGACAGGCTCTCGAGCAGCGAGCAGAGCGCCGCGTTGCCCGACCCGGCGGCGATGCGCCGGTGGAACTCGAGGTCGTTGGCGACCAGCGCGTCGACGCCCGGGTAGTCGTCGAGGGCGCCGAGCACGCCGGCGAGCTCGGCGATCTCCTGCTCGGGCATCTGCTGGGCCGCCATGGCGGTGGCCGCTGACTCGAGGATGCGGCGGACCTCCAGGAACTGCAGCACGGTGTCGTTGCGGTGGAAATCGACCACGAACGACATCGCCTCCAGCAGTAGCGGCGGCTCCAGGCTGGTGACGTAGGTGCCGTCGCCCTGCCGCACGTCGAGCACCTGGATCAGGGCGAGCGCCCGCACCGCCTCCCGCAGGGAGTTGCGGGACAGGCCGAGCCGCTCGGCGAGGTCGGCCTCCCTCGGCAGCCGGTCGCCGGGGCGCAGCTCTCCAGAGACGATCATCGCCTTGATCCGGTCGATCGCCTCGTCGGTAACGGCCAACCTGCCTCCTCCTCGACGTGCCAGCACCGTCCGGGGACTGCGAGGTGACTTGCCCCCCGCAGTCATCCGATGTCTAAGCATACGGGCTGCGCCCTCAGGATGGCCCAGGAGGTGAACGCATCGGTCAGCCCTCAGGCAGAGGTCCAAAGTCACTACCGGTCGCCGGGGTCACTTGGGCGGCAGCGAATCGGCGTAGGCAACGCCTCGCTCGACCCAGCGGCGCAGGTCGTCGTCCTCGGAGTGACCCTCAGCGCCGACCAGGATCCAGCCGCTCATGGCTCGCCCGGTCAGGTCGAACACCCTGGTGCCCGGCTCGGCCATGGCCGCCTCGGACGCGGCGGGCTCCAGCCGCACCAGCAGGTCGTCGCCGCGCACCCCGCACGCCATGTTCCCGTTGAGGAGGAAGGCGAGGCCGCCGAACATCTTTTTCTCGGCCAGCCCGGGCCGATCGCCGATCAGGTCCCGGACCCTGGTTGCCAGCCCTTCGTCGTACGCCATCACGCAATCCTTCCTGCGACGACCCGGCCTTGGAGGTTACCTCACTCCTCCCACGGGGCTGTTACCCCGGCGCGCCGCGACCTCGGTGCGCACCCTGGGGACGACCTCGCCGGCGAACCGCTCGACCTGCTCGGCGGCCGGGGCCGTCGGCCACAGGATGAAGGTGTCGACCCCAAGCTCGGTCGCCCACCCGGCGAGCAGGTCGACCCAGTCGTCCACGCTCCCGCTGATGCCCTGGTCGCCTGTCGCGGCCCGGCCGATGCCGCCGGACAGGTTCACCATGCGCCGGATGTCGGCCGGGTCCCGCCCGGCCCGGGTGGCGGCCTCGTCGATGCGCCGCTGCATCGCCGGCAGCGCGGTCGGGCTGAGGTAGGAGCCGACAGAAGGCAACCAGCCGTCCGCGAGCCGGCCGATCAGGCGCAGCATCCTGGGCCTGTAGGCCCCGACCCAGATCTCGATGCCGTGAGCGGGGAGCGGGCCGGGATGGTAGCCGCTCACCTGGTAGTGCTTGCCCTCCAACTGCACCGACCGCTGGCCGCTCCACGCCTGCCGTACGATCGCGATCGCCTCCTCCAGCGCCTCCACAGCCTCGCCCGGCGTGCGTCGCGGCCCGCCCATCGCCTCGATCGCGTCCCAGAACGCCCCAGCGCCAAGGCCGAGCTCGAAGCGCCCCCCGCTCACCACGTCCAGGCTGGCCGCCTCCTTGGCCATCATGGCGGGTGACCGCATAGGAAGGCTCGACACGTCCGGGAAGATCCGCACCCGCTCCGTCTCGGCGAGCAAGGTCCCGATCAGCACCCAAGTGTCAAGAAATCTCCGCTGGTATGGGTGGTCCTGAATGCCCACCAGGTCCAAGCCAGCCTCGTCAGCCGCACGAACAGCCGCCCGCACGCCATCGAGCTCCGCCGCCTCCGGCACCACCGAGATCCCGAACTCCAGTTCCCTGCCGTAGTCCACCCTCACCGCCACCGTTCCTGCCATCGGGGTATCCATAGGCCCACGCCTTCAGACCCGCGCCTTCAGACCCACGCCTTCAGACCCACGCCTTCACGACCGTACCTCACCGGCACGGCCCGCCGTCCAGCGAGCGTCGAGTGGGGCGCAGCGCATAGGCACCCGAGGCTGGAACGTGGCGAGGAGCCGCGGGTTCCGGTCAGCCGGTATCCCAAGATGGCTGCCGCCCGGGAGCGCAGACGGGTGCTCGCCGGGACGACACCCGGCCGCTCCAGCGCGATCCTCGACAGCAGGATGGACAACCACTCGACCATCGGACGGTGCGAGATGCCACAGGTGCGGATCACCAAGCGGCGCCGGACGGCCGACACTCGCCGGCGCGGACAGCGGGACCCGCTGCTCCCACTGGACCTTCGGGACCCTGACGTCACCCGCGCCAAGCAACTGCAGCGCCAACGGGCCCATGAGCACACCTAGGCTGGAAGGGATGCACGCCGCCACGGCGACCACCGTGGGGTGGATCGAAGCGTACGCGGGCAGCGGACCGGAGTGCGTGTTCTGCGGCCAGCCGGCACAGGTGTTCAAGCCGCTGAATCAGGGCACGCTCGCCACCCTCAAGCGGTTGTGGTGGTGCCGGCCCTGCGAGACCACCTGGGTCGCCTGACCCTCCGCCCGGCTCCAGGAGGAGCGCCACCCGGGTGCCGACGGCGCCAACCCTCAATCCATCCCCCGAGGTCAGCAGTCCTTTCGACAGGTCAGGCAGACAGGACCCGCGTCCTGACCACTTGCGGGGTGCGGCGCCGCAGTGGGGTCACGATGATGCCGTCGGGGCGGACCTGCTCGGTCCAGGCAGCAGGGATCGCGTGCCCTGCTTGGGCCCAGGCCACCAGCCGGTCGTAGGGGCGCCGGCCGGGTGGCCATGCGTGGCCGCCTCCGAGCGTGCAGCCGGCGGCGAGCGGTACGCAGCCGAGCAGCAGCACGACCGCACGCCGCAGATCGCTACGAGATGTTCCTGAGGCCATGCAGTACCTTCTCCAGAAGGTCCACGAGCGCGAGGTCAGCGTCCCCGACGGTGACCCGCGGCCGGTGCAGCAGCACCACGCCCTGGAGGGCCATGTCGCCGACGATCACACGGGTCACACCCAGTGGCAGGTCGAGCCGGGCGGAGATCTCCGCGACCGACACGACCTCCCAGCACAGCGCCACGATGGAGCGCTGCTCGTGGCCTAGCCGAGCGAGCTGCTCGCCGGTGCCCGTGACCGTCTGCACCAGCGTCTCCAGCTCGAGGTCGTCGTGGGCCGGGCGGGTGCGCCCACCGGTGACCGCGTAGGGGCGGTAGTAGCGGCGGGACCAGGTCCGCCCCTCCTCATGCGGTCCGCTGCCGGTCATTCAGAGCCCGCCCATCGTCTCGCGGCGCCTACTCGACCGGCTCGCCTGCCTCAGCGGCAGCATCGGCGTCCCCGCCACGGTGTGGTGCCGCCGCTGCGTGCCGGCGGAGCGGCAGGTACACGCGCTGCTGCCGGCCCGACCCCGTGATCTCAGCCGGCAGGAGCGGATCCGGCGAGACCACGCCGCCGGCCGGCACCGGCGGTGCCATTGCTGGGCGTTCGCCAGCCGAGCCGAGCAGGACCGCCGGCAGCAGCACCAGCGCGGCGACCCCGCCACACCAGGAATGACGGAGCTGCACCGCGATACCGTGGCGGGCCGCGAGGCGGCCGACCACGTGGAAGCCCATCATTCTCGACACGGCGCTTTCGGGCGCCAACGGCGCGGCCAGCCGCCTGTTGGCCTCGACCAGCTCGGCGTCGCTCATCCCGATCCCGCGGTCCTCGATCTCGATGACGTAACCGCTGCCGACCGGACTGCCGGAGACCTCCACCCTGGTGGTGGGCGGGGAGAACGAGGTGGCATTCTCGACCAGCTCGGCGAGCAGGTGGGCGACGTCGCTGGCGGCCTGGCCGGACAGCGCGAGGTCGTGGATGCCGGCAACCTGCACGCGGGAGTATTCCTCGACCTCGGCCACCGCGGCCCCGACCACGTCGCGCAGCGGGACCGGCTCGCTCCAGCGGCGGCGCTGCTCCACGCCCGAGAGCACGATCAGGTTCTCCGCGTAGCGCCGCATGCGAGTGGCGAGATGGTCGATGCGGAACAGCTCTTCGAGCCGGTCCGGGTCGACCGCCCCCCGCTCCAGCTCGTCGATCAGCTCGAGCTGCCGGTCGACCAGTCCCTGGCTACGTCTGGCGAGGTTGTGGAACAGGTCGCCGATGCTCTTGCGCAGCGCCGCCTGCTCGGTGACATCGCGGATGTTCAACACCAGCCCGTGGACGCGGGGATCGTCGGCCAGGTTGGTGCAGACGCTCTCCACGTGACGCCACGACCCGTCCTCGTGCTGCAGCCGGCACCCGAAGTTGGCGCTCGCTCCCGGCGCCTCGACCAGCTTGGTGAGGGAGACGACGTGGTGCCGGTCGTCGGGATGGACGAGGTCGACCAGGGCGGTGCCGACGAGGTCGGCGGCTCGCCGGCCGAGCATCCGCTGCACCGAGGGGCTCTGGTAGGCGATCGTGCCGTCGGGCGCAAGCACCGTGATGAGATCCGAGGAGTTGTTCACCAGCGAGCGGAACTGGGCGGCCTGCTCAGCGCCGGCCCGCCGCAGCAGCAGCCCCATGGCGAGGGCGGCGAGCGCGCTGAGCAGCCCAAGGGCGATCTCGATGCGGACCAGCCGGCTAAGCGACGCCTCGGTGTGCTTGGTGATCTCCCCGACGGCGTCGTTGGAGACGCTCGACAGCTGCGCGCTCAGCACCCGCAGCCGGGTCACCCCGGCGGCGTAGCCCGGGCCGGCGCGGCCACCCTCCAGGAGGCGGTTGCCGGTGCGGGTCAACTCGTCGATGAGGCGACGGTCCTGGTCGAGCTTGCGGCGGACCTTCCAATCGCGGGCGGGCGGGATCTTGACAAGCAAGTCGTTGCCCTGCGGCGCGAGGACGCTGCCACCGTCCAGCAGCGCATCGGCGGTCTGGTGCAAGGCCGCGCCGCTCTTCCCGGGGTCGGCCTGGAAGCCGTCGACCACCAGCAGGACGTCCTTGGTATAGCGCTCCACGAGGGCCCGCTGGCGCGCGGCGATGTTCACAACCAGCGCCGAGCCACGCTCCTGCGCGGTGGCTCGCGCGTTGTAGCCCACGATCGCGGTCACCAGGACGATGAACACCGGGATGACCCAGCCGAGCCGGCGATCCAAGCGAAGGTCGCCAAGGATCGGGAGCCGTAGAACCAACCGGCCGATGCCGGACCGGCCCCCCGCCGCCGTGCGTTGGGTCGCGCTGGCGGCTCCCACCTCAGCGGACGGTGAACGCGGCATGCATCCCACCCAGGTAGTGGCCCTCCATGTTGCAGTACAAGACGTAGTGGCCTGGCGCCAGGCGCAGGACCAGGGTCCGGCGGTCGTCGATGTCGAGGCCCTCGGCCTCGTCGAGATGGTCGAGGTCGGGTGCGTCCTCGTCGACCGTCAGCCCGTCGCGCTGCAGCGGCAGCTTGTCAGGGGCACGGGCGGTGCGTACGACGTTGAGCTCGTGGGTGCTCGGGCCCTGATTGAGGATGCGGAAGCGGACGGTGCCGGCGGGCACGACGGCCGCGTCCCGCCGGACATGGAAATCGCCGAGCAGCACGTTCACGGGGGTGCCGAGCGGCGCGGGCTCATGCCGGCCGGCCACGGTGAGGAAGACCGCGAGCGCGGCCGCGGCCGGCATGAGCGCGAGCGCCCACGCCCAACGCCGCCTCGCCCGAGTCCACACCATCCCGTCCCCTCTATCTGTTGTTGGCCAGGTGCGCGGCCGACATGAGCGCGCTCGAATTGGCGGCGATCAGCGGCACGAGCTGCCGGTCGACCAGTCCCTGGCTGCGCCTGGCGAGGTTGTGGAACAGGTCGCCGATGCTCTTGCGCAACGCCGCCTGCTCGGTGGCGACCCGTGCGGCCACCCGGTGCACCTCGTTGAAGGCCCGCGCGACCTGGCCGATCTCGTCCCCGGAGCGCACCGGCAGCGGCGCCGCCTCCTCGTCCGGGTCGACCACCTCACCCCGCTGCAGCCGCTCGATCACGCCGGGCAGGCGGCGCTCGGCAACCTCGAGCGCCGTCCGCTCGAGCAGCCGCAGCGGGCGGGCCATGGATCCCGCCATGAGCAGCGAGAGCCCCAGGATCACCGTGAGCGCCACGGTGCCGGCGACGTCGGTGGCCACTTGCCGGTCGGCGGCCGCGGCGCTTGCCCGGCTGGCGGAGGCGGTGGCCGTGGCCAGCGCCACCTCGACCTTGCGCAGCAGGTCGAGCGCCGCCGAGGTGGCGAAGAACCAGGTGGTCAGCCTGATCGGCGGGAACTGGCCGGCGCTCTCCGGCGCGAGCACGCTCTGCCGCAGCGAGGCCGCGCGCTGCGCGTCGGGTCCGGTCACCGTCTTGGAGTACAGCGCCTGCTGCGCCGGCGTGGCGGCGGCCCGGAAGCGGCCGAGCCAGGAGCCCTGCAGGGCGCTGATCGCGGCCAGCCGCTTGGCGTCGCTCTGCCCGAACCGCCCGGCGGCGACCACGCCGGCGACGTAGCCGCGCTCCTGCGCGGCCTGCTCCTTGGCTCGTGACAGCGAGGTGTAGACCTCGAGGTCGCGCGCGACGCCCCGGTTGTCCACCTCGTCGGCGGCGACGTCCTCCACGCCGATCAGGGTCTCGATCGTGTCCGAGTACCAGCTGAGCGAGTCGGCGAGGCCGAGGCGGCGGGCGTCGATCGCCTGCCGCTGCGCGCCGAGCCCCGCGAGGCGCTCGCGCACCCGCGCCAGCGAGGCCCGCACGCGCTCGCTGTAGCCGCCCGCGTTGGCCTGGTCGAGCCTGGCCCGGTAGCGGACCAGGACCTGGTCCACCAGCTGCCGCTGCACGGTGACGTTCTGCGGGCCGGAGCCGGGGTTGCCGACGTAGACGGCCGACAGGTCGCGCTCCTTCTGCAGCTCGTGTGCCAGCCCGGCGAGGGTGATGGTGAAGGTGACCAGCGTGTTCACCTGCCCGCCCGCCTGCTCTCTGTGACGTTCGAGCGGATCCGGCCGGCTGCCAGCGCGGCGAGCAGGGCCAGCGGCAGCAGGAGGATCGCCACGAACTTCTGGTGGATGCGGAGGTTGTTCAGCATTGGGCTGGTCCCCTGGAGGCGCCACGGCGGGCACCAGGCCCACCGGGAAAGGGCGCAGATCAAGGCGAGCGGGAGCATAGCACATTGAATCCGGAGAACCAGAATTCATGTCCTGGAGTCCTCGAGTTTCGCGGTCCCTTGGGGTGGCGGCCGGCGCGCGAGAGCGGGCCATGCCGCCAAGCGGGGCGGCCCGGTCGCGGCCCGCCAGCCAGCAGCCACGCAACCCGCAGCAGCGCCGCGAGGGAAGCGGGGCGCGCGTCCCGGCCGGCCAAGCGCCGCCGCGCGCTCTGGAACCAGATCCCGCCATCGGGTGCAGTGATGTCGAACCCAGGTCGACCCAGGGTGGGCGGGGATGCGATCGCGACAGGACCGGCGCGGGGGTGGCCGGTGCCGGCTGGCCGCCGTCCTGTTGGTGGTGGGCAGCGCATGCACGGGGTGGGCGCCGACCACCGCGCCGCGACCGTCGGACGCCGCCAGCCGCGCTCCGGCGGCGGGCGGATCTACTTCTGGGCCAGCCACCACTATCCCGCCGAGCTGTGGTCGATGCGGCCCGACGGGTCGCAGCAGCGCCTGCTCTACAAGACGCCGCTGTGGGCCAAGCGACCGGCGCCGTCGCCGGACGGGCGCTGGATCACCTTCGACGGCGCCCCACAGGACACGCCGCTGCCCAGCCAGTCCCAGGAGCCACAGACAAGCGGCGACTTCGACGTGCAGCTCGTGCGGGTGGACGGCAGCGGGCGCCGGACGCTGGCGGGCACCCCGGAGCGGGAGGTCGACGCGGCGTGGTCGCCGGACAGGGCGCGGCTCAGCTATTCGCGCTACCCGGGCAGGGGTCCGGACGCCTGGCGCCAAAGCTGGATCTGGACCGTCGGCAGCGACGGCCGCGGCGCGCGGCGGCTTGCCCGCAGCCTGAACGCGCTGGTCCCCGGACGGGCGCAGGCTCGTCCTGGACGCGCCGACCCCCCCACAGCGACGGCGACCTGTTCGTGGTCGACGCCCACCGTGGGAGGGTGCTGCGGCGCCTGACCGCCACGCCCGCGCCTGAGCAGGCGGCGGCCTGGTCGCCCGACGGCAGCAAGATCCTGTTCACCCGCTCCGGCCTCGACTCGCCGTGGCTGGCCGACGTGTTTGTGGTCAACGCCGACGGCACCGGCGAGCGCAGGCTGACGCACGCCGCCGGCGACGACGTGGCGGCCGCCTGGTCTCCGGACGGCCGCAGGGTCGCCTTCACCAGCAGGCGCTCGGGGTCCGATCAGATCTTCGTGATGAACGCCGACGGCTCGGATCAGCGCAACCTGTCCCAAAACAGCTTCGACGACGAGGCCACCAGCTGGCAGTGAGCCGCAGGGCAGGCGCCATGCGAGCCGCTACGCATCCCGGCGCCGACGTGTGCTGCTGGTCGGCCCGCAGTAGCCGAAGCAGCCACGGCCCGGCCGCCTGGACGGCCCGGTAGGCAGCCAGCGCCCAAGCGGCATCCTCCTGCTCGGGGGCGGTGGTGCGGGCGAGCTGATCCAAGGTGACCTCGACGACGCCGCCGGGCAGGCTGACGGCGTCATCGCCGGTCGCCGCGTAGGTCAGCAGCGCAACCAGCCAGTGCCGGGCCCGGGTGTCGCGCGCCACGGCCAGCTCGACCAGGAAGGGCACCGCCGGCGCGGTGGCCGCATAGCGGGTCCCCTGGTGCACGATGTTCCCGTCCTCCCGCGCCCACTGGCGCACCTCGGGTCCAGGGAGCAGCGACCGCACCACGCGGGCACATCGGTGGCGGCACCGTAGGCGTGGCGCAGCGCGGCCCAGTCGATCTCGTCCAAGCCCGCAAGCATCGCCACCTCCACCGCGCAAGGCTGCATTGTGGTCGTGACTGCGCCGACCGGTTGAAGGCGGGCATCGACCGATCGCAGGTGTTGGCCTGTCACTGCTGCGCTCGGACGGCCATCCCGGCCAGCACGCCCCCAAGCGCCCGTGCCGCGGGTGTCGGCACCCCGGCCCGGACCGCCGCGGGCAGGGAGGCGCTGGTCGAGGCCACGCCCAAGGGCGCCCCGGGAGCCCCGAGCAGCAGCCCGATGGCGATCGCCGCGACCGCCTGGTCGAATGCCGCGGACACACCGGGCGTGGCGAAGTGCTCGTTTGTCATGACGCCAAGCTGCCGGCGGCCGTCCGGGGTGTTCAAGACGATGTCGTGAAAGCCGGGGATGGAGCCATCGTGGCCCACCAGGCGCCCCAGGGGCGTGTCGAGCACCAGCAAGCCCAGGCCATAGCCCGTGCCGGGCTGGCCGGTGGGGACCGGGGTCGTCATCTCGGCCAGCAGCCCAGGCGGCAGCAGCCGGCCACCCAGCAGCGCGCGGAAGAAGCGCTCCAGGTCGCCAAGGGTGGAGATCAGGTTGCCCTCCCCCCAGAACTGCGACGGGTTGTAGACGGTGAAGTCCAGCAGCGGGCCTTGCTGTTGGCCGAGCGGGAGGCTGTAGCCGCGTGACATCGGCCCAGGAATCCCTGGGGCGTTGACCGGGAAGAAGGTGTCGCGCAGCCCAAGCGGCCCGAAGATGCGCCGGGCCAGCTCCTGGCCGAGCGTGTTGCCGGTGGCCGCCTCCACGATCAGGCCGGCCAGCACGTAGTTGGTGTTGGAGAACGACCAGGTCGTGCCGGCAGGAACAGCGGCGGCTGGTCGGCGACCAGGCCGACCAGCTCTTGTGGGGTCCAGATACAGAATCGTCCCTGGAAGGACCCAAACAGCGTCCGGATCGGCTCGGCATCGTAGTCGGGCACGCCGCTGGTGTGGTTGAGCAGCCGGCGGATGGTGAGCTGGTCGCCGTAGGGCAGGATCCTCGGCAGCCACCGCTCGACGGTGTCCTGCAGCGACAGCCTGCCGTCGGCGGCCAGCTGCAGCACGACGG
>JBKPDO010000089.1:0-14629 GCA_046727955.1 bacterium
GCCACCGCCTGACCGACCACCCGGCGGGGTCGCCGGGGCCCGCCGCCAGCGCCGTCGACCGGCACCTGAGCGCGTCGCCCGAGGCTCTAGAGCGCCCGCGGACCGTCAGCGACATGATGGCGCGTCCATTCCGCAACGGCCTGGTAAGTGTCAGCGGCAGTGTCGGAGGCGAGACCACACGGCACCGTGCCGCGGTCGCGCCGGGCGAGCATGCGACCACCGCGGCAATCCAGCACGCACCGCGGCACCGGCGCGCCGAGGCGACCCCCCTGCTAGAGCGCTGGCGACCTCGCCGTGCTGTGGCAGCAACGATGCGACCAGACCACGGTCGCGCCGCACCGGGTCGCCCTGCGACCAACCGTCCTGCGGACGCGACACCGGCCCAACAGCGACCAGCAGGACCGACGAACACCGACCGCGGGTCCGGATCATCTTCCGGCACTGCCGGGCGTGTGTGTGCGGCGGGGTGTGGTGCCGCAGGCAGACCGTGCCGAACACGGCACCACGGCGGGCACGGTCCAGGTGCGGCGGTGGGAGGTGGTCATGCCAGACCGCCGGTTGCGCGCTGCCGCTTGGTGCTGCGGCAGGCGTGGCGTGGTTGGAGGCGCCGGGCAGGCGTGGCGTGGTTGGAGGCGCCGGGCAGGCGTGGCGTGGTTGGAGGCGCCGGGCAGCCGGGGTATGGTTGGAGGACCAACCAGACCAAGAGGGTGGAATGCGACAGGGTGGGGGTCAGGCCAACCCGGATCCGCTGTCGCCGGGGTCCCCGCCGCCACCGCGGCGACGGCGCGGGCGGCGGCGGTGGCTGGTCTGGCTGTTCGTGGGGTTGGTGCCGCTGGCTGTGGGGGTGTTCGGGTGGTTCGACCCCACCGACGCGTGGTGGGGGGTTTGGGTGGTGCCGGTCGTGACCGCGGTGACTATCGCCCAGTTATGGGAACGGGGTGGCATCCCCGAATGGGCACGACGACGCGTGCTCGCGTTTGCGATCGGCTATGGGGTGCTGTGCAGCGCTGCGGCCCCTGTTGGCGCGTGGCTGGCGCGCTGAGCGGCCGTGCCGCGCGGGCCAGGTCACGTTGACGTGCTCCGGGGACGCGGCTGGCCGCCGGGGGTCATGCCACCGCTCCGCTGGTGGGCCTAGTAGTGGGGGTGATGCGCGGGGTGGCCGGGCCGCGGCTGTTCTTCCTGCCCCCCAAAGGGACCCTAGCGCGGCAGCTCGTCCAGTGCCTGGCTCACTGCCACGGCCGCCTCGTCACGGCCGGGAGCCACGCCCTTGCCGACCGTGCGGCCCTCCAGGGTGACCAGCCATGGGTAGACGCCCGGCCGGTTGGCGTCGATGCGGATGGCGTAGCGGCCGTGGCGGGCCACCCAGAACTTGTGGCCCGCGTTCTCCCTGGCCTCGTACTGCACCATTGCCATGCTCGAGATCGTAACCTGGGGCGTCGACTGGTGGCCGGCGGTCGATAGAGCGGTCACCGCCAAAGGACTGGACCGGACAGCAACAGGCCCCGACGCGGACGCCGGGGCCTGCGGTCAGCCGGCTCAGATTGGCCGGGCGCCGCAACATCGCCCAAGGCTGCGCTGGGCGGGTCGGGATCCCACCCGCGCGTTTGGTCTGCTCGGCATCGGCCGCCCCGGCATCCGTGCGCCCCGTCATCTGCCCCCGGGCCATCAGCGACCGCCGGCCCCCGGCACGCTGGCGCAGCTCAGCCGCCGTCACGATAAAAGCCAGCGCCCGCGAGCCAGCGTCGTGGGTATTGCACCTGGGCGAGACGGCCGACGCGCACCGACAGCATCGGCTGCGCGGCCTGCAGCGCGGCGGCGAACTCCGCAAAGCCCGGGGTGGCGAACGTCACCCAGATCGTGCCCCGCCTGGTGGTCACCACATGCCCCAGCATCGCGACCCGCGACGGCCGGATCGCCACCACCTCGCCGATCGGGACCTGCCCGGCGCGCAGCGGCGCCCGCCACCCCAGCACGCCGCCGGCGACCTCGAGCTGGTAGACGATCCGCAGCAAGAACCAGTAGCCGTTCCAGCCCAGCACCGCGACCCACCCCACCGCGACCCATGCTGGTGCAGCACCGGTCGCAAGCAGCACGACGCCGGCCACGGCCATGACGCCGACGGTGCCCATGACTTGGAGCCGATACCACCACGGCAGGCGCCAGCCGAAGGTGGCCTGCATGGCCGCCGCGCTCCTTTCCGACCAGATCACCCCTGGTTGCGCTGAACCTACCGTGTGGCACGCCTGGCTGCCAACGAGCTGGCCGAAAAGGAGGACCTGACCCGGGCGCCGGCCACCACCCCGACAGGCCAGCGAACATCACTCTGCCGCAACACCGCCCATCAGCGAACGCGGTGAGACCCTGGAGTGACGTACGGATCGTAGCGAGCCGAAAAACGAGTGCAGAGCAAGCGTTACGAACCGCCCGTCACCCGCGCGGGACCGGCGCGTTACGATCGGTTGGTCAACCTCCCGGACAGCAAACAGGCCCCGACGCGGACGCCGGGGCCTGTGGCCAGCCGAGGATGCTCAGCGGTCGTCGCGGCCGCCGCGCTCATCGCGGCCGCGGTCGGTGCGGTGGTGCCGCTCGGACCTACCCGGCTCGTCCGGCCCGAAGCTGTCGGGCGGGCAGCCCGGATCGTCGTAGGCCATCGCGCGGCACTCCAGCTCGGCCCGGTCGGCCCGGTCGGCCCGGTCGGCCCGGTCGGCCCGGTCGGCCCGGTCGGCCCGGTCGGCCCGGTCGGCCCGGTCGGCTTCGGCTTCCTCGCCCAGCGCACGCACCGAGTCGTGCAGCCGCCCCCGGGTGGCCGGGTCCACCGCCCGCGGCGGGGTGCCGCCCGCGCGCCAGCGGTGCCGATCGACCACATCGGGCGGCCCCGCCGGGAGCTGGTTACGCGCGGCGCGACGGTCGGCCGCCCACTCGCGCAGCGAGCGGCGCCGGCCCTCGCCCGGACCTGGCGTGCCGGCCGGTGGCAGCAGCTTGCCCGCGTCGGGCAGCCGCTCGTTCAGCTCCACCATGAGCACGCCGGGCCGGGTCCGGGGCAGCTCGCTGAGCAGGCTGCCCAGCTCCGATGTCGGCAGCGCGTCGAGGTAGCGGACCAGGTCGGCGCGGAGCTGCCCCTCGGGGCGCGGCTCCGGGCCAAGCTCGGCGGGGTACAGCGGGTCAGCGGGCATCTCCGAACACCTCCCGGTCGTCGCGGTGGGGATGGTGGGGGCGGGCAGACCGCTCCGTCCGCTCAGTGCGTGCCCGGCCCGGCCAGTCGGCCCGTTCGGCCTGCCGCCGGGCTGGACGGCTGGCCCGCTCCGTGCTCAACTGCTGGGCGCGTTCCGCGCGGCGCCGCACGGCGCGGTGGCGGACGCTGGGCCGGTTGGCGCGGCTTTCGGTGTTCATGTCGGCCACCACCCCAAAGCCGAGCGTCTCGATCTCCTCAGCACGGCGCAGCCGGACCGCCGGGTCGGCGGTGTGGCCGCGGCGTGGTGGCACGCTGCCGGGGTTGAGCTGGACGAACACCGGGTCAAGCGCCGGCGCGGTCAGCCGCCGGCCGCCCAGGCGGGCGAGCTGGACGGTGCTCTTGCGCTGGTTGACCGCGGCGGGGTTGGGCGTGGGCATGCCGAGCTGGTGGCGTTGGAACGCCTTGCGCAGCGACGGCCAGGTGGTGCCGAGCTCGCGCGCGGCGGCGTTGATGCTGCCGAGCTGCTCGGCCAGCCGGAACGCCCGCTCGGCCTCGCTGCGGTCGGCCAGGAATCGGCTGGGCTGGTGGCCGACCTTGCCCTTGGGCTGGGGCAGGCCCCAGTGTGCCCATGCGCCCTTGAGCGTGTCGCGGCTGACGCCCAGCTCCTTGGCAGCCTGCCGCAGCCCCACCCGGCTGGCCAGCTCGTGCGCCTGCTCGGCCACCGCCCGGTCCTGCCGGTAGGCGGTCGGCTCCGGGAAGCGGTTGGGCCGCAGATGACTGCGCTCGGTCGGCACGGTGGCGCCGAACACGCCATGGTCGGTATCCAGCGAGTCGGCAGCCCGCACGGCCAGCTCCCGGCAGGGCTGTTGGACCTGGCAGCCGGCGCAGATCGCCTTGGCCTCGCTGGCCTTGCGGCCCTCTCCGGCCTCGGGAAAGAACCGCTCGGTCGGCATGCCCTTGCAGGCGGCCTGGTCCATCCAGCCCAGCCGGCCCTCACCCGCGACCAGCGGCACCCGCTCAGCTTGGGCGCTGTGCTGGTCAGCGGTCTGCCGCTGCTGGGTCCGCAACGGTCCCAGTACTTGCCGGACCCTGCCGGCGGGGATGCCGAGCATGCGGGCGACCGCCGGGGCGTCCAGGCGCTGGCCGCCGTCGCACTCGACCACCTGCCACAGCTGCTGGATGCGCTCGGTGTTGGTCAGCTCCCCGCCGCGCAGCGCCGCCAGGGTCTGGGCGGCGTAGGCGCGGCCGACGCCGACCTGGCGGGCAACCGCGGCGGGGTCGAGGCGCTCGCCGTGGCCAACCTCGCGGGTCCGCCACACCTGCTCGATGCGCTCCAGCGGACTCCCCGCCGGTTGCGCCGCCTCAAGGTCCGGACGGCCGCCGACGGCGAAGGCGGCCTGCAACGAGGCGAGCTGCTCGGGTGTGGGCTGGCCGTGGCTGGCCGGCTCGGTGCGCAGCGCTGCGAGGCGCGGATCACCCGACCGGGCGGCCCGCAAGGTGTGCAGCCACTGCCGCGCGGTCGTCGTGGTGGTGCCGAGTTCACGGGCGAGCTCGGCCGCATCCAGCGGCGTGCCGCCGCGTAGCTCACGGGCCAGGTAGGCGTCGGTGATCCGGTCGCGGACCAGCCGCCCGCGCAGCTCCGATAGCCCAGGATCGCGCTGCCGCTGGGCGCGCAGCACTCGCACCAAATCCGTGGCCAGCCGTGGGGTGACGCTGACCTCGGCGGCCAGGGCGGCCGGGTTGACCTGGTGGCCGCCGTCGACCTCGCGCGCAAGCCAGGTGTAGGCGACCCGCTCCCATGCCGGCCGCGGGTCCACGGGCGGCTCAGCAGGAGGCTCCACAGCGCCGGGGAGATGCTCAGCGGTCATCGTGCGCCCCCTCCCGCTCGGCCCGCGGCCGCCCACCGGCAAGCCGGCGGTTGAGCCGCTCGGTCCACGACACCCGCTGCCCAGACGTGGCGGCCCGCTCGGCCCGCTCGCGGGCACGCGTGGTGGCCCGCTCGCGGCGCTGCTCGCCGCGGCGCAGCTGCTGCTCGGCCTTGTCTTCCAGCCGCTGGCGCCGCCGCTGCTCGGAAGGGGTGTAGAACGGCCGCAGCCGGATTGGGGTTGGGCGCAGGTGCCCGTGTAGCAGCACCCCCTCACCTGGCCGCAGCCGCCGCAAGTCCTCCACCGGCAGCAGCGGCCGGTACTGGGTAGACTCGTTGAGCGAGTGCCTGCCGTCGGAGCCCATCGAGCGGGACTGCTCGACCTGGTGGCGCTCGCCGATCAGCTTGGTTCCCAGCTCCAGCGCCGACAGGTCCGCCAGGCCCGACAGGAACAGCTTGGCGCGGTGGTTGTTGAGGATGGTCGAGGCCTTGGCGCCGTAGCGGGCCTCCAGTTGGCTCTTGTCGTGCCACACGGTGACAAGCTGGATGCCCTGGCCGCGCGCGGTGGTGGCCAGTACGTCTAGCTCGCTGAGCGCGGCGCAGTTGCCGGCCTCGTCCAGGAACAGCCCCAACCGGGGGTTGAGCAGCCCGTTAGGCGAGCGTGCGGCCCGCTCCTGGGCGGCGGCGACGACCTGTTGGGTGATCGTCTCGAACAGCGGGCGCAGCAGCCGCTGCTGGTGGGCGGGGGCGTACAGGTAGACGGTGTGCTCGCCCTGGAGGAAGTAGTCAACGTCGAGGGTGTGCCCCTCGGTCCAGGCCGCGACCCGCTCGTTGGCGTAGACGTGCAGCATCTCCTCGGCGGTCGCATAGAGGGAGTCTCTGGCCCGCTCGCCACGAAACTGTGAGGAGTTCCACGCATCCTGTGCGGCCACAACGCCGGTCGCTTCGAGGATCTCGGTCACCCGGTCGTCCTCGCGGGTGTCCAGCCAGTGCAGCACGTCGCGCATCGTGAGGCCCTTGACCGCGGCGGCGTACAGGATGGGCGCGAGGAACTTGGTGCCCATCGTCTTCCAGAACCGATGCTCTGGCCGCTGTTCCTCGGTGGGGGTCTGCTCGATGGCGTTGGCCAGCAGCACTGCCATCTGCTGCGCGCCCGCCCAGGTCCCGCACGCGGCAAGTGGGGTCCACTGCGCCGCCGGCTCGCCGGAGGCGCCGAGCGGGTCGATGACCAGGACCTCGCCCTTGCGGGCGCGGCTTGCCATGGTGGCCCTGAGCACGTCGGGCTTGACCGAGGTTGCGAGCAGCGGGCCTTGCCAGTCCAAGATCCCCGGCACCAACAGGCCACTTGTCTTGAATGAGCCGGTCGGCCCAAAGACCAGGACCGAGTGGCAGTCCTCGCTGGCCAGTAGCCGCCCGCCCACGCCGAGGCCGGCAAGGCGGCTGGTGCGGCCCACGATCACCCGGCCGGGGCTAGGACGCCGGACGAACAGCAGGCGCAGCTCCCGCCCGCCGGCCCACACCGAGCCCTGCCGGTGGCGGCGGGTGTGCTCGCGGCCCGGCCGGTGGCCCGGCGCGCGGCCCGGGAGGTACTGCGTGACCGCCCGCACCGTGGCGGCGGTCCCGCCGGCGACGCCGCCGACCACGGTGCCGGCGCAGGCGTACATGCCGACCGGACCGGGCAGCGCGGCCCGCACGTCTGTGGGCCAGGCGAGCGCGGGGTCGCTCCAGTGGTGGGGCAGGTGCCACAGGACGGAGGCCACGTCGGCGGGGAACACGTGCATCCAGGTGTGCCCGAACGCCAGGCCGGCGAGCTGCCCCGAGGCCCACACCAGCGCGCCGGCCGCGCCGGTCGTCGCGAGGCCGTAGCCGATCAGGCGCTCTTCGGTCCCACCCATGCCCGGCTCGGGGATGTGCCGCCCGTTGGGAGGCACCGGAGGCCAGGGGTCACGCCACATCCGAGCCACCCCCCAACGCGGCGTTGTCGCTGCTCTTGGCACGCTCAGCCGCCAGAAGCGAGCGATACTCGCGGTTGTGCGCCGCGATCAGAGCCCGGAGGGCGTTCTGCCGGTTTCGGCTCGTGGTTCGAGCGGCCCTGCACTGACAGTCCTTGCAACGGCTTGAGAGCTTGCTGTTGCGGTAGACGTAGAAATCGCTGATGGGCTTCACCCGGCTGCACCCTGAGCAGCGCTTGCTCACGAGTCCGTTGCCGAGCGCGCCGGAGTTGGTACGCTCGTTGCGCATCTGGGAGTGGTCCTTTCAGGTGCGTCCCCGCTCCCGGCGCAGATCTGACCTGCGCCGGGAGCACCCCAACGGCCGGTCTTGAAGGGACTACGGCGGGACGCCCGACAACGGCATCGAGGTCACCTGGCCTCCTTGTTGGCCAGCAGCTGCTCCAGCGCAACGAGCGGGATGAGGATGCGTCGCCGGATGCGGATAGCGGGCAACTCGTGACAGCGGACCGCATCGTAGATCGCGTCTTTGGAGACACCCAGGGCGACGGCAGCCTCCGCCACGCTCAGCGCCAAGCGCTTCGCAGCCATCGGTCCCCTCCATTCAGGGACGGTACTCGCAACTGTAAAGCCTTCCTAGTAGCTATACAAGTAGAGCTAGTAGCTGTGACTAGCGCTGCTCGACGCGCGTTCAGCGGATAAGGCATCCTCATGGCGCAGATCAGAGACCATCGAAAGGGCAAGGCGTGCCGACTGAGACGCAGCGTGAGGTGTTCCGTAAGGCGTTGCGGCGCGCTCGTGAAGCGCGCGGGTTGTCCAAGCGCGGCCTGGCCCGCAAGGTCGGAGTGACCCAGAGCGCAGTCTGGCAGTGGGAGGAGGGCAAGGTGGCGCCCCGGCCAGAGACAGCGGCAGCGCTTGAGCAAGTACTGGGTCTCCAACCGGGGGCGCTGGCACAATCGCTCGGCTACCTGTCCGCGGAAGGCGCCGGCACCGTGACGGTCAGCGTTGTCGAGGCGATCGAGGCCGACACGGCCCTCGGCAAGCGCGAGCGTGAGCTGTTGGCCACCATGTACCGCGAACTCATTCGCCAGCGTGAGGACGCTGACGGACAGGCTTGACCGGCCGACCACGTTGCCTCCACAGCCTGTTCCCGAGCAGGAACGCCTTCCTTTTCCGCAGCGAGGAAACCATCTAGCCTGAAAGGTGAGAACCTGACACTCTCCTGACACCCATTGACACGCAGACTTGCCAATGGGCAATGACAGGCTTGTAGGAGGACGACCGGGGTGGTATGAGGCGACGTCCGGGTGATCCCAATCCGATGCTTTTGCAGCGTCGGAAGGCTCGCGGTTGGTCGCAGAGCCGGCTCGCCCGTGAACTCACTCGGGAGGCTGCACGTCAGGGAATCCACCTTCCCCGTGTCGACACGCTGATCACCGAGATCAGTCGATGGGAAAACGGCAAGCACGAGCCTGACGAGGTCTATCGCCGCCTGCTGGGTGCAGTGTTAGAGGCGACAGAATCAGAGCTAGACCTCATCGACCTGCTAACGCCAGTGAAACGTCGCCGCTTCCTCAAGGTCTCCGTCGCCGCCGGCGCCGGCGCCGGCGCTGTGCTGGAGTCAGCCGCCATACTTGAGTCGTTCGGCGACCAAGACCTCTGGCAGCTCGCACGAGCGATGCGGGCGTCCAACGTCGACGCGAAAATGCTGGACCTGATGGAAATGAGTGTCCTCAGAGCCCATCAGGTGTACGCATCCCTAGCCCCCATCGACCTGTTCCCTCGGGTGCAGGGTCGCCTGCTAACCGTCGCCGAACTCCTCCAGCAGCCACAGCCCCTCACTGTCCGCCGCCGCCTCTGCGTGATCGCCGGCCACCTCGCAGGCCTACGGGCGTGGCTGACGTTCGACCTCGGCGGCCACCGGGCGGCGCTTGCTGCCTATGACGAGGCGCTCGAGCCGGCTGAGGAGGCTGGCGACGACGCATTGTGCGGCTGGATACTGGGCGGCAAGAGCTTGATCCCGTCCTATGCCGGAGACCCGAAGGCAGCGCTGGAGATGGTCGAGCGAGGCCAGAGCTACGCGGCGCGGAGCTCGAACGTCACTTGCCAGGCATGGCTCGCCGCGCTGGAGGCCCGCGCGCATGCGGGCATGAACGACGCCCGGGACTACCGGGCAGCCCAGGATTGGGCCAATTCGGTGGTGAACGAGACCCGGTTGGCGGAACGCCGGCACGGCATGGACTTCGACGGCAACGAGCTCTCGCTGAGCTACTACGAGGGCACAAGCCTCGCCACACTTCGTGAGCTGAGAGCCGCGCAGTCCGTACTCCAGGAGGCGCTCCGGGTGCAGGGCTCAGGTCACCTCAAGGCACAGTCGATCGTGCGGATCGCGCTCGCCACCACCTACGTCCAGCAGAATGAGATCGAAGAGGCATGCCGATTGGCTGGTAAGGCACTTGAGATCCCACCCGAGCAACGCATCGGTCCCATCGCCCAGCGGGTCTCCGACCTCCGTGCCCAACTTGCGCCCTGGCGAACGACAGCCGCTGTCAAGGACCTCGACGAGCAGCTCGCTGAGCTGCGGATGGCCGGGTAGGGCCGCTATGGACCTGGGCCGGGTCGGCATCTGGACCTACCACCTCAACTTCCAGCCCACCAGCAAGGTGCGAGACGTCGTCGCCGAACTGGAGACCCTTGGCTACGGCGCCATCTGGGTGGGGGAGGCCGCCTACCGCGAGCCGCTGGCCAGCGCCGCCGTGCTGCTCTCAGCCACGAGTCGCATGGTCGTGGCCACCGGCATCGCCAACATCTGGGTCCGAGACCCCTTCGCCATGCTGGCCGCACAGCTCACCCTGGCCGAGGCCTACCCTGAGCGGTTCCTACTCGGCCTGGGTGTCAGCCATGCCCGCATGGTGGAAGGCAAGCGGGGCCATCATTACCGCAAGCCGTTCACCGCGATGCGGGAGTACCTGGAGGCGATGGACCGCCTGGCCGCCAGCTACCGAGCGGTCGGGCCGGTGATGCCTCCGCCTCGCGTGCTGGCCGCGCTCGGACCCAAGATGCTCACCCTCGCCGCCGAACGCACGCAGGGCGCGCACCCGTACCTCGTGCCACCCGAGCACACGGCCAAGGCGCACGAGCAACTGGGCCATGACCGCTGGTTACTGCCCGAACAGGGCGTTGTTCTGGAGACGAATCCGGCCAACGCCCGGGCGATCGCCCGGCGGCACCTCGCGCCCTACCTTGGCCTGCCCAACTACACCAACAACCTGCGCCGGCTGGGATTCACCGACAACGACCTGGCCGCAGGCGGCAGTGATCGTCTGGTCGATGCCCTCTTCGCCTGGGGCGACGTCGCCCAGGTCGCGCGCCGCGTCCAGGACCACATTGACGCTGGCGCTGATCATGTCTGCATCCAAGTCTTTGATGCCGATCCGCATGGCCTGCCGATGAGGCAGTGGAAGGAGCTGGCTACGGCCCTGCTCTGAATCCGCCATGACCGGCCAGACTGTGACGTGCCGGGCAGCCGTGAGAAGTTTCCCAACGACCTTTCAAGGCCGGCCCTGCGGCGGCCCCATGCCGGCAGAACCCGGCCTCGCGAACCGCCGACAGCGCATATCAGCCTGAGGCTGCACCAACGGTTGTGGTTGGGTTGCTCGTGTGTCACGGCTGGGCGGCTGGGGCTGGCCATGGTCGGTGTTCGCGAGTTCGGGTTGGTGTGGTCCAAGCGACATCGTCGATTTGCAGGAAGTCGGCATACGGCAAGGAGGGGATTGCTCTGACCCTGCTGGGGCAGAGGATCGCGTAGGCCATGTCGTCGCTTCTGGGGGCGGTAGACGGACCTACGAAGGGATAGACCAATGCGTCGCTTCACGCTCTTGCTTGGGATCGTCATTGCACTTGGGCTGTGCGGAGCGCCGGCGGCGCTTGCCGCAGATCCCGACGTCAACCATTTCACCATCTCGGACTCGTTCACGGACGACAACTTCTGCAGGACTGGCCAGACGGTGGACATCTCCGTCTTCATTCAGGGCACGGAGTTCTTGGCCCCCAAGCAGCCCGTGGACTACCGGAATGTGGGCGAGGGCAACATCGTCTACACGAACCCGTTGAATGGCGCGACGGTCGTCGACCACTTCGCCGGCAACTTTTCCGCGACGATCATCTCGGGTGACCCGGAAGGGGTACACACGACCGAGCGGACCTTCCAGGGACTGATTCACCTGTACCGCACGGACGGCGGCGTGCTGTACCGGGGCGCCGGCTACGTCGTTGTCCACGAGGTTGCCAACGGCGACGAGGTCGTGAGCACCGAGATCGTCGTCGACCGGGGACCCCATCCGGATGCCGAGAGCGACTTCACGCTCTTCTGCGACACCATCCCGAGCGCCCTTGGGCTGAGCTAGCCAAGTACGTCGCACATGGAGAGCCGTAGAGCGTCGCAGCCGTTGGGGTACATCGAGTCGCCTATCTGGTCAGGGTGAGCCGGGTCGAGCCCGGATTGCCCGGTTCCCATCTATTACCTGTTCCGCGACGATGACCTCAAGGCCCAGATGTAGCACCAGCCCAGAACCTCCAGGAGATGCTTCGACCGTCTGCCTGGGAGAAGAAGTCTCTGCTTCCCCCAGGCCCTCGGCCAACTGATGTCCTCCATTCGGGGAACATGAGCTGCCGCGCGCTCGGAGCGCTTGCCAACGAGGCAGGTGGTCGCTCTGGACGGGCCTCGCCCATCACACGAGCTGGTGACCGTCGCCGCCACGTCCAAGCCATGTTCATCCTCACCGATCGTGCCCCCGACGTGCCCCATGCATCGGTCCGCAGCGGTCGCCAGCGGTCAACAGCGGTCGGTCGCCGGAGCCGCTGAGCCGCGCCATCCGAGGACGCCGGTCAGCCCGACAGTGCTTCCCAAGCTCGCGGTTCCCTTACCCAGTCCCTCGGTCGCTTCGATTCGGTCGCCGGAGCGTCTGTTCGAGGAGTTGGGCCGCTCGCCGGTCGGCAGCCGCCTGGAAGTGCGTGTACACCCGTAGGGTGGTCGCGCCGCCGCCAGCGTGGCCGATCCGGCCCGAGACCGTGCCCACGTCTATGCCGCCGGCGATGGCCTGGGTGGCCGCGTAGTGCCGCAGATCGTGCAGCCTGGCCCGCAGCCCGAGTTGCTTGGCCAGCCGCCCAAAGCGGTGCGTCACGGAATCTGGGTTCATGGGCTGCCGTCCCGCCGGGTCAAAGGAGAACACATAGGCGTCAGGTGTCAGCGTCGCGCCGCACGTCTGCGCCCGCTGCGCGCAGCGGCGCAAGTGCTCGTCAAGCAGGGCGACGCTGTCGTCAAACAGCGCGATCCGGCGGGCGGCGTGCGTCTTGGTGTCCTTCTCCAGCAGCTGACCGCCACGCACGATGAGGTTGCGCACGATCAGCAGCTCGCCCGCGTCGAGGTCCACGTTCGACCACCGCAGGGCGCACAGCTCGCCGCGGCGAGCGCCCGTGGTCGCCGCCAGCCACAGCAGGACCGCGAAGTCCGGGTCGGCCTCGGAGGCGGTTTCCAAGAGCCAGGAGACCTCCTCCGGGTCAGGCGGCCGGATGTCGGCCGGGCCAGGGCGCGGTGGGCTGGCAAGTGCTGCCGGGTTGGCGGGCATCCACCCCCAGCGGCCGGCCTGACCGAGCGCCCGCCGCAGGATCGCGTGAACCTGGCGCACGGTGGCCGCCGCCAGCGGCTTGCCGCCGGTGCCGCCACGGGCGCGCAGCATCGTGTAGAAGCGGTCGAGGGTCGCGGTGTCCAGCCGGCGGAGCGGCAGGTCGCCGAGCGCGGGGAGGATGGTTCGGTTGATGTAGCCCTGGTAGGTGACCCGCGTGCTCCACGCCAGATCGGCCATCTCCAGCCAGCGTGCAAGGAGCTGCGCGACGGTCACGTCGGTCGCTGGCCGCTTGCCCTCGTTGACCTGGTTGAGCAGGCGGGCGCGGAGCGCCTGGGCCTCGCGCTTGGTCCGGGCCGTGCCGGTGAGGTTGCGACGCTTGCCGGTGATCGGGTCATGACCGGCGTGGACGATGACCTGCCAGGCGTTGCCGCGCTGGCGGATGTAGCCCTCTGCCATGGCGTGAGGGTAGACCGTTGACAGGAGGTTGACAAGCAGCCCGGGCGACTGGAGGCTAGAGCCACGGAGCGCCTGCTCAGAGGTGGTGCGCCCGGAGGGATTCGAACCCCCGACCCGCGGATTAGAAGTCCGCCGCTCTCTCCACTGAGCTACGGGCGCTGGCTACAGTTTGCTCTCGCCGGCCCCGGTTAACAGCCAAGTTGACAGCCAGCCGTCCGCACAGCTCACGGAACAGGTCGTCGAGCGCCGCCACCGCTTGCTGCTGCATCGTAGCGGTTACGTGCGAGTAGGGGTCGAGGGTGATGTCGATCTGGCTGTGGCCGAGCATCTTGCTGACGACCTTCGGGTGGATGCCCAGCTCCAGCAGCAGCGTTGCGGCGCTGTGGCGGAGGTCGTGGAATCGCATCCTCGCAAGGCCCGCCCGCTCCAGCAGTGGGTAGAAGTCCCGCAGCAGGGGTTTCTCGGGTGACCAGGTGCAGCGAGCGGGTTGTCAAGTTGACGTCGGCCCAGCGCCGCCCGAACAGCTTGCCCTCGCGCATGCCGATGGGGTGATGGCCAGGACGTAGAGCGCCTCCAGCCGGTCGCCCTTCATGGCTTCCAGGAAGGTTCGTGCCTCGCTGGAGGAGAGCGCGCGGTTTCCCGAGCACACTGACCTGTTCCAGCTCCTGTGGTGCCCCAACTGGCATGACGAGCCGTGGTACGGGCCGTCCCCGATCACGGTCTGGCGGCGGGCAGCCGAGGTGACCGAGCCGCTGGCGAGCCCACCACCGCCACGGTTTAAGGCTGACTGGCCCTGGTGCGCGCGGGACTACGTGCCGCTGCCGTGCGTACTGCACGCCGAACGGGTCGTTGAGTATCCACATGCCGAACAGCCGGGCTTCTCCGACTTGCCCGATGCCCTGGACCACAGGATGCGGCAATGGCAGCAGCGGCGCGACTGGCTGTACTGGAACGCGTTATCGACCGCGCCGGGCACCAAGGTCGGCGGCTACCCGCGCTGGATCCAGGCCCCGCAGTGGCCAGTGTGTGACTGCGGGCTGCGCATGCGCCATCTGCTCACGATCGCCAGCGAGGAGTTCGACGACTACGAGCGGTGGCTGCCCGTGGAAGACCGGGATGACCCCAAGATCGCGGGGCAGCGGTTCCTCATGGATCGGGACTGCTGGGCGCCACACGGCGTCATGCTCGGTGATGTCGGATCGCTGTACCTGTTCACCTGCCCGGCCTGTGCCGAGCGCCCGCTGGCCGGCACGATGCAGTGCACCTGACGATCACGATCACTACCCCGATATCGAAGTGCAACTATGGGGACCAAGAGTCTGGTTAGCTCTTGCTGCGAGGGCGCGATAAGAGGAAGTAGGGCCAACTACCCCACAGGATCGGCTGGTCCGTGGCTCGCATTGGTCGGATATGGATCTTACTCGACTTTCGCGGTTCTGGTTTCCGGTGGGGTGAGGTAACAGGCCGGGTGGTGTGGAGCCGGCTTGCGGGCGGGCTGGTAGCAAGAGAGCATCGGCGGCCCCTCCCTTGCCCAGGAGCCGCCGCCGATGCCCGCATGGAG
>JBKPDO010000090.1:0-6665 GCA_046727955.1 bacterium
CCGGGGTTTTGTGCGGGTAACACGACGACCTGGGCACTGGCGCTCTTGGGGGGCGGTGGGGGGAGCGCCCTCCCCCCACATGGATGGGCTTGCGCGAAGCGCGCTACGCTCTCACGACAATGGAACGCGTGCTGATCACCGGGATCGGGACCGTCAGCCCGCTCGGGCTGGACGCTCCCACCACCTGGCGGGCGATGCTGGACGGCCAGAGTGGGGTCGACACCATCGCCGCCTTCGACGCTTCGCCGTACCCCGTGCGAATCGCCGGGGAGGTGCGGGGCTTCGACCCCGAGACGGTCGTCTCGCGCAAGGACGTCAGGCGCATGGACCGGAGCGTGCTGCTCGCGGTCGCGGCGGCGGACGAGGCGGTGGCCGACGCCGGGCTGGAGGTGACCGACCCCAAGCGGGTCGGCGTGGTGGTCGGCTCGGCGATCGGTGGGGTCGCGACGATCGAGGAGCAGCAGCGCCTGCTCATAGAGAAGGGCCCGGGACGGGTCTCCCCCAGCTTCCTGCCGAACGCCCTGGTCGACACCGCGACCAGCTACATCGCCACCAGGCTGGGGGCGATCGGCTGCAATTTCGCGGTCGTCTCCGCCTGTGCGACGGGCTCGCACGCCATCGGCGTCGGGGCCGAGCTGATCAGGGAGGGCCGCGCCGACGCGATCGTCGCCGGCGGCACCGAGGCCTGCGTCACCCCGCTGGTCCTGGCGGGGTTCTGCCAGATGCAGGCGCTGGCCCCGCGCAACGACCAGCCCGAGGCGGCCTCGCGGCCCTTCGACCGTGGCCGCTCCGGCTTCGTGGTGGCGGAGGGCGCCGGGGTCGTCGTGCTCGAGTCGGAGTCGCGCGCGCGTGCCCGCGGCGCCAGGGTGTACGCCGAGGTGGCCGGCTACGGCGCCTCCAACGACGCCTACCATGTGGCCACCCCGCACCCCGAGAGCCGCGGCGTGATCCAGATGTTCCAGGACGCCCTGGACGACGCCCGCGTCCGTCCGGACGAAGTCGGCTACATCAACACCCACGGCACCGGCACCCCGCTCGGCGACCCGGCTGAGACGCAGGCGATCCGGCAGGTGTTCGGCATCCACGCGGACCGGCTGGCCGCTTCCTCTACCAAGTCGATGACCGGCCATCTCTTCGGCGCGGCCGGGGCGCTGGAAGCCATCGCCACTGCCCTCGCGCTGCGCGACCAGGTCCTGCCTCCGACCATCAATCTGGAGGACCCGGACCCCGAATGCGACCTCGACTACGTGCCCCTCAAGAGCCGGGAGGCCCGCTTCGACGTGGCGGTCTCCAATTCGATGGGCCTCGGCGGCCACAACGGCGCCGTCGTCCTCCGCCGCGCCCAGCTCTGACAGGAGCCTGTGGAAAACAAGTTCATTCCCAGCGCCATCAATGCTACTGTGGAGTGCGGGCGCCTGGGGGCTGATGAAAAGGTCCCGGGGACTGAGCCGGCAGGCTAGTCGGAACCCGGCGCCCACCCCTTACCTCTCAGTAGAACTTCTGCTGCACGTGCCGGAACGGCTGGTGCTCGTCCACGGTCCTCGAGCTGATCCGATCATAGAAGCCCGAATCACCCTGCTCGTGCTTCCGTTGAACCGCCCACACGACGTAGTCGGCAATCTGTAGGCAAGGATCACTCATGGCGGGCCAAAAGGCCGTGTGCAAACTCCCCGTTGGGAAGAGTTGCGTGACGACCTCTCGCACCGCTTCGCGAACCGCATGTTTCATGCGGTTCACCTGCAGCGATGCGGTCACGACGAGCAACTCGTCCCTGGCCGTCACCACCTTCGTCGCCAGATGCTCGAAATGAAGGAACCAAGCTCGCTGGTAGGACCTGAGCCGGTCTGCTCGGAGATAGTCCTCGATCTTCGGTTTGTCGATGATGATCACGTCAGCCCGGAAGTTGCTCTTGGCAAGAAAGTTGAAGACCCGATCGCGAACCCAGACCTTGTCATTGGTTGCGTGGAACTCTGGCTGCCCGAAGCCTTCCCAGAGCAGCTCCCGTCGCAGCTCGAGTAATTTGCCACCGATATCGCAGTTGTCGAGCGCGATCGACCCGATGATGAAGTAGCGGCTTCCCCTTGGCCTAAGCTCGAAGGTCATGTCGCCACCTTCGTCCACGAAGACGTGAATTCTTGCCATGAGCGCAAGTATTCCAGCTCAGGCTTTGCTCATCGGAGTTGTCCACAGGTTTTCCCCGGGATTGGTCAGAGCGGGCGGTGGAGGGAGTGGACGGTGCCGTCGGCGTGGCCGAGGAGGGCCTCGTCGGCGATGCCGAGGAAGAGGCCGTGGTCGACCACGCCGAGGGTCGCCTTGAGGGCGGTGGCCAGGTCGCCCAGATCGCCATCGGGGACCTGGCAGTCGAGCAGGTAGTGGCCCTCGTCGGTGAGCACCGGAGCGCCGGTCTGGTCCTGGCGCAGGATCGCCTCGGGCACCAGCTCCAGCAGCCGCCGACCGGTGGTCTGCCAGGCGAAGCGCACCACCTCGACTGGCAGGGGGTGGGTCGAGCCGAGCCGCTCCACCTGCTTGCGCGCCTCCGCCACGATCAGCGCCCGGCGGGCGGCCGCGAGCACCAGCTTCTCGCGCAGCAGCGCGCCCCCGCCGCCCTTGATCAGGTTGAGCCGCGGATCCACCTCGTCAGCGCCGTCGATGGCGAGGTCGAGGGTGGTGGTCGCGCCGAGCTCGATCAGCTCCAGCCCGGCCGCCCTCGCCCTGGACTCGGTGAGCGAGGAGGCGACCGCCACCCGCAGCGGCGGCGCGCCCTGCCAGCGGCCGGCCAGCGCATCCACCATCGCCAGCACCGCCCGGCCGGAGCCGAGGCCGATGGTCATGCCCGGCTCGACGTGCCAGCGGGCGGCGGCCACCGCGGCGGCCCTTGCCTTTGCGTCCTCGGTCTCCAGCTTGCCAGTCACTCGGGCCGCCCCGGCTGGTTCCAGCGGAGGATCGCGGTCCAGTCGTGCTCATAGCCGAGGATCGAGATGCTGCCGGTCCCGAGGAACAGGTGACGCGCGGCCGCCGGCTCCAGGGTCAGGAAGGTGGCCGCCAGCACCCGTAGGCAGTGCCCGTGGCCGAACAGCGCCACGTTTTCGTCGCTGTCGGTGATCGTGGCGAGCAGCGGCTGCACGCGCTTGGCCACATCCTCCACCGTCTCACCACCAGGGCAGCCGTCGCGGAACAGGTCCCAGCCTGGCCGCCGCGCGCGGATCTCCGACGTGGTGAGGCCCTCGTATTGGCCGTAGTCCATCTCGAGGAGAGCGTCGCTGCGCTCCACCCGGTCGCCGAAGCCGGCCAGCCGCGCGGTCATGAGCGCACGGCTGAGCGGGCTCGAGAGCACCCGGTCGAGGGTGACGCCGGCCAGCGCCAGCCCGAGGGCGCGGCCCTGCTCCTCGCCGGTCGCCGTCAGCGGCACGTCGGTGCGGCCAGTGTGGCGCCGCGTCACGGTCCACTCGGTCTCGCCGTGCCGAACCAGGTAGAGACGCATCGCCGTCACCTCAAGCGGCCCGATGGGCCCGAGTGGCAAGGGGGCCGGGTCTTGGGGGGCCGTGGGGGGAGCGAGCTCCCCCACATGGATCGACCTGCCCGCAGCGGCCCCGCTGCAGCGGCACCCCGGCCACCATGGCACAGGCGCTCTTGGGGGGCCGTGGGGGGAGCGAGCTCCCCCCACACGGATAGACCTGCCTCGGCGCGCTCATCGCGGCCCCTTGCGGAGTTACGGCATCAGCGGATAGTCGTAGGCCAGGAGCCGGCCCGCCAGGCTGCGCTCCAGAAGGGCCAGGTTAGCCGGGTCCAGGTCACGGCGGAAGGCGTCGCTGCGGCCGTTCTCGAAGCGGTAGCGGCCCAAGCCCGCCTCGAACCGCGGCGTCCACTCGAGCCCCAGGAACTCGAGCATGAGCGCGAACTGCTTGCGCGGGTCCGCCAGCACGTCCTCGTAGCGGACGTCGAGCCACTGCTGCGCCGGGACCGACACCCGGGCCGCGTCGAAGGCATCCATGAGCAGCTTCCACGCCAGCCCGGCCAGCACCACGTAGGAGCGGCCGGAGCGATGCCACTCCAGCGCGTACTGCTGGGGCAGCGGGCCGAGCGACCAGTTGGCGGGCCCCTGGTGGCCGCTCCACCAGGGCATCTGCAGCCAGGAGCTGGCCACGGCGCGCCCGTCGCGGATCACGTGGATGAAGCGGGCGTCTGGGAAGACCGCCTGGAACAGGCCGGCGCGGGGCCAGCCGGTCAGGTGGTGGAGGAAGTGGGGCCGGCGCTGCGCGGCCATGCGCCGCTCGAAGAACCGGCGCACGCGCCACTCCAGCCAGGGCGTCACGTCGCTCGCCCAGAGGTCCCTGGAGGTGCTCGAGATCAGCGGCGACACCTGCCGGTCGAGCACGCTCCATCCCTCCGACGGCGCCAGCCGCAGGCGCCCGCGCTCGAGCGGGCGGCGGCGGTGCCGGAAGGGCACCATGGCAGGGTCGCGCGGGCCGAAGCGCTGGTACAGCGCGCTGTTCCAGCGGCCGCTCAGGTCCAGCCAGCTCAGCTTGTCGTCGACGTTCGAGACGAAGCCGACTGCTGGATGGCGCGCGAGCACCTCAGTTACCAGGCTCGACCCGCATCGGCCCGTTCCGAAGACGAAGAACAGCAACGAGAGCCCCCTCAGATCGCAAGGCGCGCAAATCGGGGGCCTATTCTGCCTTATCTCTTTATCTCTCGTCGGTGTCGCGGTCGGCCGCCAGACCGCCGACGAAGCGCTGGCGCAGGGTGCGCTTGGAGAACTTGCCGGTCGCGGTCATCGGGATCTCGTCGACGAACTCGACCCGGTCCGGCAGCCACCACTTGGGGAACTGGCCGGCGATCGAGGCGACCAGCTCCTCGCCGCTGACCTGCGAGCCGGGCTTGCGGACCACCACCGCGAGCGGGCGCTCGTCCCACTTGGGATCGGGGATGGCGATCACCGCCGCCTGAGCCACCTCGTCGTGGCCCATCAGGGCGTTCTCCAGCTCGACCGAGGAGATCCACTCGCCGCCCGACTTGACCAGGTCCTTGGTCCGGTCGACCAGGTGCAGGTAGCCCTCGGCGTCGAGGGTGGCGACGTCGCCGGAGTGGTACCAGCCGTCGATGAAGGTCTGCGCGGAGCGCTCGTCGTCGAGATACTCGTCCGCGATCCAGGGGCCGCGCAGCAGCACCTCGCCCATTGACTTGCCGTCGGCGGGCACCTGGCCGCCGGCGGCGTCGACGATGCGCTGCTCCAGGCCGGGGACGAGCAATCCCTGCTTGGCCTTGTAGGAGTAGCGCGCGTCGTCGGGGAGGCCGCGCAGGGACGACTTGACGCGGCAGAAGTGCGTCACCGGCGAGGCCTCCGTCATCCCGTACGCGTGGATGAACTCGACGCCGTAGCGCTGCTCGTAGGCGCGGATCATCGACACCGGCGCCGCCGACCCACCACACGCGATCCGCTGCAGGGAGCCGAGGTCGCCGCCGTCCTGCTCCAGGCTCTGGAGCACGCCGAGCCAGACAGTCGGCACGCCCGCCGCGAAGGTCACGCCCTCGTCCCGGATCAGGCGCACGTAGTCCGCCGGCGTCGGGCGCGGCCCGCCGTACACCTGCGCGCCGCCCATCCAGGTTGCCGCGAACGGCAGGCCCCAGGCGTTGACGTGGAACATGGGCACGATCGGCAGCAGCACGTCCCGCTCCGAGATCGCGGCGGTGTCTACCAGCCCGACCATCAGCGAGTGCAGGAACAGCGCCCGGTGGGAGTAGGCGACCCCCTTGGGGTTGCCGGTGGTCGCCGAGGTGTAGCAGATGCCGGCCGTCTGGCGCTCGTCCAGCGCGGGCCACGCCGTCATCGGCGCGGCCTGGGACACCAGCGTCTCGTAGTCGTGGACCGGGGAAGGCAGGTCCGGGCGCTCTCCCCCGTCGCTCAGCACGACCACCCGCTCGACCATGGGGGTGTCGCGCAGTACCGGCGCGAGCGCCGGCGCCAGGTCGGCATCGACCATCAGGACCTTGTCGCGAGCGTGGTTGATGATGTAGGCGAGCTGGTCGGGGCCGAGGCGGATGTTGATGGTGTGGTAGCTGGCCCCCGACAGCGCCGTGGCGAAGTAGACCTCGAGATGGCGGTCGTGGTTCCAGCAGAACGTGCCCACCCTGTCCCCGCCCGAGACGCCCAGCTCACGAAGGGCCGTGGCCAGCCGGGCGACCCGATCGGCCCAGTCGGCGTAGCTCGAGCGCGCGACCTCCCCGGAGGTGCGGCGGCTGACGAGCTGCTTGTCGGGGAACAGCGTTCTCGCGCGCTCGTACAGGCTCCGAAGCGTGAGCGGGTAGTCCATCATGCGCGGACCTCCTCGACGAGCGCCGCTGGAACTGTCGATCTGATGCTACGAGTGGTCGAGCGGCGGTCAAGACCGGTGCCGCGCCCTGATCACCTGCGGCGGCCGAAAGCGGTCACGGCGCGCACGGCCGGTACTTGACCGCTGCTCGAATGCCGTCGGGAAGGGCCCCCGGCGGGGCTGGGGACTACTGGCGCCGGCCCGCCCCGAGCACGGCGGAGGCGCGGGCGAGGGCGTGCTGGACCAGCTCGATCAGCGTGGTCTTGGCCGACTCGCGCACCCTGGCGTCACAAAACACCACCGGCGTCTGCGGCCCCACCACCAGCGCCTCCCGCACGTCCTCCACCGAATGGG
>JBKPDO010000091.1:0-5941 GCA_046727955.1 bacterium
GGCCCCACCGCCGGGGAGGACGGTGGGCGCGCCATGCGGCTGCGGCTTGGCGTTGGTGCCTGCTTGCCGAGCTGGTGTCGGAGCCTGGCAAGCAGGCCAAGGGCGGTGACGCCTGGTGGGCCGCCGGAAGACGCGCCGGCCTGAGCCTGGTGGCGCAGCGTCGCGGTGACCGGGAGGGCGCCCGGCAGCAGCGCGAGCAGGCGCTGGTGCTGTTGCAGCGCCGCAGCGGCCGCCACCCGCTTGGCATCTTCCTGCTGCGCTGGCTGGGGAAGGTCGCTGACCAGCAGGGCGACCTGGAGCGCGCGGCGGCGATGCACCGCGAGATCCTTGAGCAGGTGAGGGCGCACGGCATTCCTGTGCTTCTGGCCGTCGCGCTGGAGGGGCTGGCGGGGATCGGCTGTACCGGCGGCGATCCGGAGCTGGCCGCGGTGCTGCTGGGTGTGGCCGCGGCGGTGCGCCGCTTGGCGGGCGCGCCGCTGCCGCCCGCCGAGCGCGTCGACGTCGACCGCGTGGCCGAGGCCGCGCGCCAGGCGCTGGGCGACGAAGGTTTCGTCCGGGCGGTTGCTCGCGGGGAGGCCCTGCCCATGGAGGCCGTCGCGGTCGCCGAGCAGCCCTGAGCGCCCGGCACCTGCTTGCACGGGCGCCGGGGGCTCGAGCAGAGCCGCCGGGGCGCCGGGACGTCCCGGGTCAGGCCAGCCGGCGGTACTGCTGCACGGTCAGGGTGAAGTACGCCACCGTGATCGCGGCGATCCAGGCGAGCGCCTGCAGGACGTGGGTCGCGGTGGGACCGCCCAGCAGCAGCGCGCGGAGGGCGTCGACCACGATCGAGATGGGGTTGACCTTGACGAACGCCTGCGGCCAGCCGGGCACGGTGCTGACGGGCACGAACGCGGAGCTGGCGAACACCAGCGGGAACATCCACACGAACGCGGACGCCTGCACCGCCTCGGCGAGCAGGCCCCGGATCGTCCACCGGCACGCTCACCAGCCTGCTGTCGGCATCAACCGCCGGGCTCCCGCCGGCCAGCCGCGCCAGCACCCGCGCGGTCGCCTCAAGGCCGTCAGGGTCTGTCTGGGCGCACCTCCAACACCTGACGCCGGCGTGGGCTTGAGCTCGTCTGCGGTGCCTCGGGCGATCACTCGCCCGTGGTCGAGCACCACGATGCTGTCGGCAAGCTGGTCGGCCTCCTCCAGGTACTGGGTGGTGAGCAGCACCGTGGTGCCGTTGGCCACCAGCTCCCGGATGACTGCCCACACCCCCAGGCGGCTGCGCGGGTCCAGGCCCGTGGTGGGTTCGTCCAGGATCAGCAGCTGCGGCCGGCCGATGAGGCTGACGGCCAGTCCAGGCGGCGGTGCATGCCGCCCGAGTAGGTCTTCACCCGGCGGTCAGTCGCCTCGGTGAGGTCGACCCGCTCGAGCAGCTCGGCGGCGCGGCGGCGACGCTCGGCGCGGTGCAGGCCGAGCAGGTTGCCGAACAGCTCCAGGTTGTCCCGCCCGCTGAGATCCTCGTCCACGGTGACGTCCTGGCCGGTCAGCCCGATCAGCGACCGCACCGCCATGGGCCGGCGGGTCACGTCGAAGCCGCCCCCCGCCGCACGGCCCGCGTCCGGCCGGCGCAGCGTCGTGAGGATGCGGACGGGTGGTGGTCTTGCCCGAGCCGTTGGGCCCGAGCAGCTCCAGCACGCTCCCAGCAGGTACCGCCAGGTCGATGCCGCTAGCGAGGATCCGCCCCGAGGCTGCCACGGCTCTGCGTCCAGACCGACAACGCTGACGCGGCCCTGACAGGCCAAGGACGGCGCCGAGGGCGGGTGTCCCAGCGGTAGCAGGTCCAGGCTTGGCGGATGAGCCGACTGCCCTGGTTGCCACTGAGCGTGGTGGCGGATGGCTGCCGCTGCTGCGCGACGCCCGGGCCGATGGGACGCGAGCGAGATAGACATGGAGGCCATGTCGGGAGGATGCTGCCGGGGTTCGAACCAAGGGGGGGGTTCGAACCGAGGAGGCGCGCATGCGGTACAAGATAGGCGCCGAGCAGTTGGAGCAGGTCCCTTCACTGATCCATCGTCCCGATGGAGTCTTCAGGTCAGCCAGGACAGCCCCGGTCGGTCCAACCCATGCGGTGGACGCCGCAACCGGCCTTGTCGCCTGTGGGATCACGACCGACGGGGTGGACGTGCTGGACCAAGACTGGGAAGAGGCCTTCTTCGTCGAGAAGTGCCCTGGCTGTTTCGCCGCCGTGGTCGCCCAGCACTAGGCGTGGCGTGACACACGGCCTAGCGGGCGATGGTCCCCGCCGGCCCGATCGCCCGCCGCAGCGTCACACGGTGCCGCGCCTGACCCGCTCAAGGCGGACCTCATCCACCAGCCGTCGCAGCAGCCACAGGCCCCGCCCGCCAGCGAACAGCTCGCCGGGGTCGGCATCCGCTGGGAGCCCGGCCGGCGGCTGCGGGCCATGATCCAGCACCGACGCCTCAACCCAGCCGTCGTTGACGTGGACGACCACCTGGATCGGCTGCCCCCCGCGTGACCCGTACAGCACCGCATTGGTCGCTACCTCGTGGAGGGCCAGCACCACATCGTCGGCGACCTCCTCCGACACCCCGCGCAGGTCGGCCCGCGCGGCTCGCCGGAGCCCGGCAAGCCGGGACGGGGAGGCAGGGATGGAACGCTCCATGGCGCACCCCTTCCGGGTACAGCGTGAGCCTACCCGTCGACGGGGTGCCGCCTAACGTGAGGAAGCCCATGCGACAGTTACGCGATTGGGTGGATGTGAGCGCCAGTGTGACGGTGCACCGACCTTGGATGCACGCAAAACACCAGCAGTGAGGTTTGTCACCGGGACGACTGGGTAAGGGGCGGGGACGAGGCGGGACGAGGAGTGGGCGGTGCCGGTGAGACTCCGACGATGGGGGTCGTCGTAGTAGTCCCGGACAGACGCCCGCTCGACTTCCCGCCTCGCTCGCTGGGTTTGTGTCGGAGCGCATGCAGGCGTGGCCCCTCGGGGAGTAGTGCGGCCGCGCCGAGCGGTGCGCTTCGCGCGATTGATTGATCGGCGCGTCCGCGCCTTTGGGCGGACCTTCGGTCCGCGCCGCCTACGGCGGCGATCTCATCCCGCCCGCATCGCCGCTCAGGGGTGGGGCGGCATGACCGCGGTGCTGCTGCCCGATGCCGCTGGGAGTGCGCCCGGCCGCCCGCCGGTGCGTCGCCGCTCGCGCGCCTAGGGTTGCGCTCGCCGCTGGGACGCCGGCCCGACGCCCACCGCCCGCGACCTGGAAACCGCTCCCTTTAGCAGATCGCCTAGAATTGGTCGGCCTCTGTGGAGCCGGCCAGGGCGATCGTTGATGCGTTGGGGCCGCCGATCGTCTCGGCCACGGTGTCGAAGTACCCGGTGCCGACCTCCCGCTGGTGGCGGGTGGCCGTGTAGCCGGCGGCCTCCAGGTCCAGCTCTCGCTGCTGCAGGCGGGCATAGGCGCTCATGCCCTCCGTCGCGTAGCCGCGGGCCAGCTCGAACATCGACGCGTTGAGGGCGTGGAAGCCGGCAAGGGTGACGAACTGGAAGCGGTAGCCCATGGTGGCCAGCTCGCGCTGGAACCCGGCGATCTGCGCGTCGTCCAGGTGCCGCTTCCAGTTGAACGACGGCGAGCAGTTGTAGGCCAGCAGCTTGCCGGGGAACTCGGCGTGGATCGCCTCGGCGAAGCGGGCCGCATCCCCCAGGTCAGGTGTGGAGGTCTCGAACCAGAGCAGGTCGGCGTAGGGCGCGTAGGCCAGGCAGCGGGCCACCGCCGGCTCCAGCCCGGCGCGCACCTTGAAGTAGCCCTCGACGGTCCGCTCACCGGTCAGAAACTCCTGGTCGTGCTCGTCGACGTCGCTGGTCAGCAGGGTGGCCGCCAACGCATCGGTGCGCGCCACGAGCAGGGTGGGCACGCCGGCCACGTCGGCGGCCAGCCGGGCCGCGGTCAGCGTGCGCACGAAGTGGCCGGTCGGGACCAGCACCTTGCCGCCCAGGTGCCCGCATTTCTTCTCGGCGGCCAGCTGGTCCTCGAAGTGCACCCCGGCCACGCCGGCCTCGATCATCGCCTTCATCAGCTCGAAGGAGTTGAGCACCCCGCCAAAGCCGGCCTCGGCGTCGGCCACGATTGGTGCCAGCCAATGGGTGCCGTCCCTGCCCTCCGCCCAGGCGACCTGGTCGGCGCGGCGCAGGGCGTTGTTGATCCGGCGGGCGACGGCCGGGACGCTGTTGGCCGGGTACAGGCTCTGGTCGGGGTAGACCTGCTCGGCCAGATTGGCATCGGCTGCCACCTGCCAGCCGGACAGGTAGATGGCCTCCAGGCCCGCCTTGATCGTCTGCACGGCCTGGCCGCCGCTGACCGCGCCAAGGGCGGCGACGTAGTCACGCTCGTGCAGCAGCGCCCACAGCCGCTCCGCCCCGAGCCTGGCCAGGGTGTACTCGACCTGCACTGAGCCACGCAGCCGCACCACCTCGGCGGCCGTGTAGGTCCGCTCGATCCCCGTCCAGCGAGCGTTGCTGGCCCAGTCCCCATCTAGGTCGCGGGCCGCCCGCTCGATCGCTTGGCTTGATTCCACTGTCATCTCGGCACCCCGGTTCGGTGGCGTCCGCGTGGCGTCTGCCTACCCGGGAAAGTCGCTGGCAACGCCTTGTCGGCTGGCGCCGCTGCTACGCCGAGCATGGGCTGGAGGGCCTGTATGATCAGTCCCGCCCGGGCCGACCCGAGACGGTCCGCCGCGACCGGCGCGCCGAGACCCTGGCCATCACGCTCAGCCCACCGCCCCGAGCACTTTGGGGTCACCCACTTGTCGAGCCGGCTGCTGGCCGACCAGCCGGGGGTCAGCCACCACACCGTGGCCCGCGTCTGGGCCGAGCACGACCTCAAATCCTGGCAGCTGGAGACCTTCAAGTTCTCCACCGACCCGCGCTGGAGGCCAAGGTCCGCGATGTGGTCGGGCTGTACCTGGACCCACCGGAGCGGGCGGTGGTGGTGTGCCTGGACGAGAAGTCCCAGATTCAGACGCTGCAGCGCCCCGCCGCTGCCGTTGCGCCCGGGTAATGCTGAGCGGCGCACCCACGACTACGTGCGGCACGGGACGACCACCCCTGTTTGCCGCCTTGGAGGTCGCCACCGGCAAGGTGACCGACCGGTGCTGCCCGCGGCCCCGGCCACAGCGAGTTCCTCGCCTTCCTCAAGCAGGTGACGCGCGCCTGGCCGCGGCGACAGCCGCATCTGGTGCTGGACAACGACGGCATCCACAAGCACCCGGCGGTGAGGGCGCTAGCCCGCCATCCCAGGATCCAGCTGCACTTCACGCCGACCAGGGCCAGCTGGTTGAACCTGGTCGAGGTGTTCTATGCGATCATCACCCGCCAGGCGATCCGCCGTGGCAGCTTCGCCAGCGTCGCCCACCCGGTCGCTGCGATCCGCCGCTTCTGTGACGCCTGGAATCAGCGCTGCCAGCCGTTTGTGTGGGTCAAGGACGCCGACGACATCCTGGTCAAGGCGACCCCGGCGCGCGGCGCGGCACGGTCCGTTCAGGACAGTCGGACGTAGCCGTTGCGGGCCTTCCACAGGAAGTACCAGCCCAGGCATGCTCGTGGTCACCACGCCCGTCTCGCCGCTGACCGACAAGGTGGCCTACGCGCCGGGTGGCCCCGGACCGCCGGTGCACCTGCGGCAGCGGCCGGATGGCACCGTCCTGCTTGGCGAGCGGTCCCAGGAGGCGGTCGCCTACGACCCGTCGCTGGAGCACGCGCGGGCGCTGCTCGCTCAGGCCGCCCGCTTCTTCCCCACGCTCGGCCGCGCCCAGGTCTTGCGGATGGTCGTCGCCTGGCGGGCTGTGCCCGCTGACCGGCTGCCGATCATCGGCCCCATGCCGGGCCTGGAGTCGCTCTACCTGGCGGTCACGCCCAGCGGGGTGACCTCGCGCCGAT
>JBKPDO010000092.1:0-7752 GCA_046727955.1 bacterium
CCGCGGAGGCGGCCCGGGAGGCCGTGGCCAGCGCGCCGCCCGCAATGGCCGCGGCCCGCAGCGCCGTGGACCCGCGGCCAACCCGGCCAGCCAGCCGCGCGACCGACACCGTGAACTCGGCCAGGGACGCGGCCGAGAGGAGCTGGCCGGTCACGTTGATGCGCTCGGGCCCGGCGTTGTCGAGGAAGAACCGCTGGATGTCCTTGACGTCGGCGCCAGGCAGGGGGAAGGGCGCGTCGGCCAGACTGAGACCGGTCGCCAGGCCCCCGACGAAGCTGACGCCCGTCAGCGGGCCGCTGAACGCGCCCGGGTCCTCGAAGGTGGATGCGTTCGCCATGGAGAAGCCCTCTTTTCCGTACGTCGTGCCCGGTCCGTGGTTGGCCATAGTGCTTACCCGGCAGGAGGCGCTTGGAACCGGTCGAGGGATCGCTGGGGTGGGCCATTTGGATGGCCCCGCGTATCGCGGTACAGGTGGCGCGCCGATGCCTGGCTGTCCAGGTGGAGCGCCCCATGGACGAAGGACCTTGACAGCCTGCCCGGGACGCGCCAGCTCACGCGCATCACCTTGCTGTTCTTGAGACGCGGCGAACAGGAAGGCGCACGCTGGCATGGCGGTTTCCCCCACTCGCCCGCACGAAGATGTCAGAGCATCAGGCTCGCCGTTGGTGCTTGCGGTGTCGTGGCTCGATCACCCCCAAGGTCATCCAGCCGGCCGAGCGGTTCCGTTTGGCTCGACGGGATCGACGACGCGCCGTGTAGCAGAGCAGAGCAGGGGGTAGTCATCGGTTCCACAGCTCCGCCGCCTACGAAACCGATGCTAGAGAACGGCGCCGCAGGTGTCGCAGCAACGCTCATGAATGGGGTGAACGATGCGCCGCAGGCTCCGCGACAATGGCCTGTCCCTGATGGCGCTGGGCATCTTCTTGGTCCTGCTCCTCTTCCAGAGCATCACCGGCTGGCGGGTGAGCAACGCTGATGCGGCCGAGCACCGCCAGCCCACCCAAAGCTATGGTCGCTACCTGCGCTCTGGGCACTTTGCGGAGGCCACCTTCGAGAACTGGGAGAGCGAGTTCCTCCAGATGGCCGCCTACGTCGCGTTCACTGCCTTCCTGCTTCAGCGCGGCTCACCCGAGTCCAAGAAGCCTGACGGCGACCCCTCCGACGCCGATCCGCGTGAGTCGGCGGACGACCCCAACGCCCCCTGGCCGGTGCGGCATGGCGGCCTGGTGCTGAAGTTGTACGAGCATTCGCTGTCGTCGGCGCTGCTGCTGCTGTTCCTGCTGTCGTTTGTGGGTCACCTGCTCGGCGGCCATGCCGAGTACAACCAGCAGCAGCTGGCCCACGGGGAGGCCCCGGTCTCGCTGTGGAGCTTCCTGACCAGCGCGCAGCTGTGGTTCCAGAGCTTCCAGAACTGGCAGAGCGAGTTCCTGGCAGTCTTCGTCTTGGCGGTGGTTGGCATCTTCCTGCGCGAGCGCGGCTCCCCAGAGTCCAAGCCGGTCGCTGCGTCTCACGCTGAGACCGGCAGCGGCTGACCTGCCGTAGCCGGTTGGTCTCGCCTGCTCGGCCTGGACAGGCTGTACCTACGTCGGCGACGGCGGCAAAGGAAGGGTGCCGCGGGAGGTCCCTTCCCTCCTCGGCCTCCTGACCCGTTGGCTTGTCCCGGTATGGTGGTGCACGTAGAGTGCCCCACGGACGAACGACCTTGACAGCCAGTCCGGGACCCGGGTGGCCCCACAGCACATAACTTCGCCACTTTCTGGAATCCGACAAGCAGGGAAACCGCAGGTCGGCATGGCGGCAGACGGGGGATAGCTGATAAGGAAGCGCTCAGCCTACGGGACGGTCAGTCCGATGCGGGGCGTCATGCGGCCCGGGGGCGTCTGCACCGGCCAATGCTTAGGGTGTGTCCGGCGGCGTGGGGAACCTCGGCGTCTTGTCGCGGAGCGGGTCCGCGCTGTGCCGCTGCAGCGGCAGCAGCCCTCCCCAGACCGCCAGGAACGCCACCACCCCGCCGGCCACCACCGCGGCCCTCGGCGCCTCGACGGCCTGCAGGACCAGCACGGCAATGGCCGCCGCCAAGGCCGCGACCACGGTCGCCACGATGATCGGCGTGTTGATCAGGAAATACACCAACAGCCATCGCCATCGCCGGCTGGGGGGATCCACCATGTAGGTGGCCTGCAGGCCGCGCTCGTCGTCGTGGTGGCCGGTGGTGAAGTAGGGCTCCAGGCTGGGCTCGATCTTCAGGTAGGCGTGCCGCAGCCGGTTCATGGCCAGCGTCAGGCGGACCTCCTCGGTGTTGATCTGCACCAGGCGGACGTAGGTGGCGACGCCCAGCAGCAGCACCACCGGCAGCAGCACCAGCGCCAGCGTGGTGGTGTGGGGTCCGAAGCCGGTCGCGTTGGCCAGCAGCGCCAGCGCGACGATCGAGGCGGACAGCACCGTCAGGAAGACCGTTGTGCGGCTCATCGCCTCGTTCCAGATCAGCGACCGTGCCCCCAGCAGGCTCCAGTGCTCGGTGGCAAGGATCGCGGCCGCGTGCGGCCCGAACGGGTGGTCGCCGGCCACGTCGGCTGCGACCGGTACCGCAGTGTCATGCGCGCGGTCTGGCGCCCTGGTCGAGGGTCCGGCCTTCCCGGTGTTGTCGGTGGGTTGCATCGTGGGCCTCCTCCAGGTGGCAGCTGATGGCGGTCGCCATGCAGACGGTGTCCGTGTGGGTGCCAGAACGCCGGTCGTGATGCTGCGCTGGACGTTCGCCACGGAAGCGCTGTCTGCCAGGACGACTGGAACTTTCCGCCAGCCTCAGACTACCGACCCGCCGTGACGCCGACCGGTTGGAGACCGCAGTAAAGGACGGGTGCCGGGGGGAGGACCCCTCCTCCCCGGCGTACGGGCCGGCTGGCTTGCCGGGCTGTCGTGGTGCAGCCGCGGCGTCAATACCTGGCTGTCAAGACCCGACAGCCGGGGAGTTGGCATCTGGATCAGATGCCGACCGTAGGCCGCTCCGTGATCAAGTTGCTGGCCGGAGCGGTCTTGACAGTCACCTCGGGACCCCGCTGGCTCACAGCGCATCACTTCGCCACTTCTGGGACGCGGTGAGCAGGCAAAGCGCAGATCCGCATGGCGGTTGCGCCCACCTCGCTCGCACGGAGATGGTCAGAGCACCAGACTGGGAGTCCCTCTCAGCAGTCGATCGGGTCGCGCCCAGTCCCATCCCCGCAGGCCAGGTCTGATGCGCCGTCCAGCGGGTCTGGTTTGTCACGGGAGTGGCGTCGGGTGCAATGACCAACCAAGTGACCGGATGCCGAGCCGCGGAAACGGCCAGTAAGGTAAGGACGCACCGCACCGGCCGAGCCAGGTAGTGCGACACTACCCGTAGCTGCGGTGTTAGGGCGGCCAACCCTCCAGGGAGCCTCGGGTGAGGTGATGGACCGATGGACCCTCTATCTGCACTGGAGCGCTCTCCGAACTTCGCGCCGGCCGACCACTCGACGCTTGAGCGGCTCGCTGCCCAGATGGTGCCGCGTGACTACCCCGCCGACACCGTGATCTTGTCCGAGGGTGACCCGCCCGGGCCGGCCTACCTGGTCCAGTCGGGGTGGGTGCGGATGAGCTCGGCGAGGCCGAACGGGGGCTCTCAGCTGCTGGTAAAGATTGGTCCGGGTGAGCTGGTTGGCGAAATGACCGCCTTGCTCGACCGTCCGCGCGCGGCCACGGCGACCACGGCGGAGCCGGTGTCGGCCTGGGAGACGCCAGCGGATGCGCTGCAGACGGCGTTCCGGGATGACCCGAGGCTCGCTTATGCGATGATGCTGACGGTGATGGAGCTGTTCGTCGACCGGGAGCTCCAGGCGCTACGGCGATTGGGTCTTCCGCCGGTGAGACAGCTCGCCACAATCCTCCTCGACCAGCAGCGGGCCGAGCGGGTCGAGGAGGGTCGGCCGCTGTCGATAAGGTCGGCGGATCTGCAGCTTATGACCGGCGAGTCGGCGAGCGCGTATGTGATGAATCTGGCGCGGCTGCGGCGCGCCGGCGCGGTCGAGATGCGGGGCGAGCGCGGCGAGCAGTTGGTGATCGTCAATCTGGAGCGCCTACGCCGCCTCGCCGAGTAGCGCCAGGCGCACACAAGCGCCGCGTCGCCCGCGTTTGCTTGGTCCACCACCTCTCCCTGGCCACCGGTCGATCGTCCCTGGTCACGTCGGCGCTGACCTGGCTCGGCGCGCCGAAGGGATGCGAACCGAACGACCTTGACAGCCCGCCCGGGACACCGGTGGCCCACAGCACATACCTTCGCCGCTTGTGGAGTCCAACAAGCAGGGAAACCGCAGGGCGGCATGGAGATCGGCGCGGGATAGCTGACACGGAAGCGGTGCGCTTCGCGCAATCGATCCATACGGCGTGTCCGCGCCTTAGGGCGGACCTTCGGCCAGCGCCGCCTTCGGTGGCCAGTCCAAGCCTGCGCTGGTTGCCACGCAGGGTGGGACCGCATCCGCAAGGTCATGGCGAGGATGCCGAGGCGCACCAAGCGGCAGCCAGTCCCAGCGCATCACCTCCCGCCCGAGCGTCGAGTGTCTGGCCTGACGCCACCGATCCCCGCCCCGCGGCGTGTATCTATATGCGCAGCCGACACGGAGACGGAGGCGATGGGTGGCACCGGGAGCTTCGAGGAGTTCTACACCGGCGCGGTCGGCCGGCTGCTGGGCCAGCTGTTCCCTGTCACCGGCGACCTCCACGAGGCCGAGGAGGTCGTCCAGGAGGCCTTTGCGCGGGCCGCGGTCCGCTGGTCGCGGCTGCGGGACTACGACGTGCCCGAAGCGTGGGTGCGGCGGGTGGCGATGAACCTGGCCGCCGACCGGGCCCGCAGCCTGCGCCGCCAGGCCAGGGCGATCCTCAAGATCAGCCCGCCACCGGAGGTGCCGGCGGTCTCGGTCGAGGCGCTGGCCCTGGCCGAGGCGTTGCGCACGCTGCCGGTCCGCCAGCGCCAGGCGATCGTGCTGCACTACCTGGTCGATCTGCCGGTCGAGGAGGTGGCCCGCACGCTGGCCATGCGCGACGGCACGGTCAAGAGCCTGCTGGCCCGCGGCCGGCGGGCGTTGGCGGCCAAGCTCGGCGAACCGGAGGAGGTGCTGTACCCCTGATGAGCGACCTGCGCGAACGGCTGCAGGAGCTGGCCGAGGCCGCCGCCCGTCAGGGCCGCACCCCCGGCCCCCGGGCGGCGCTGCGCCGGGGCCGCCGCCGGCGGCTGCGCTTGGCCTTGGCCGGCGGGACCGGCGCCCTGCTGGTGCTGGTCCTGCTCGCCGCGATCGGCACCGATCGGCTCGCAGACCGGCAGGCGCCGCTGGCTCCGTCCGCGACGACTAGGCCGTCGGCGATCACGCCCTCCACCAGCGCCCCGGAGGTGAGCATCCCGCCGGACCCAGGCGAGGTCCAGTTGCCGGCAGGATCGCCCCCCGGCGCGGTCGGCGTGGGGATGGTGCAAGACGTGGCCAGCGAACTGGCCCGCTGCCAGGGCGGCGACCCCGATGGGCCGAAGGTCCTCGTCGCCTGGGGCCAGGCCCACAGCCGGACCTGGCTGATCGTGGCCAAGCCGCCGCGGCCCGGAGAGAACTGGCTGTGCTGGGCCACGGGACTGTTCGACGCCGGCGGTGCCGGCATGCTGGGGAACAAGGGCGGCCCCACGAGCCCGCTCAAGCCGTTGCAGGTCAGCGGCGCCGGGAACATCCGCTCCGGCGGGCGGTACTGGGGCCAGGTCATCGGCGCTGTCACCAAGCGCGCCGCTCGAGTGCGGGTGCTGTTCCGCCAGGGGATCGCCCCGCTGGAGCTGGTCCCGATCCAGGCCGGCGACCGCTTCCCGGTCAACTTCTATGTCGGCTTCTACCGCCAATCCGAGAAGGACAAGAACCTTGGGTGGCCGGTCACCAGCGTCATCGCCTACGACCAGGCCGGCCGCAAGGTCGCCGAATGCCAGGCCACGGCCGGACCCGGGCACTGCTGGTGAACCGCCAAAGGGCCGGCCTGTGCAGCCGCCCGGGACCGGCCGGCTCACAGCGCATCACTTCACCACTCGTGGGACGCAGTGAGCAGGGAATTTGCAGGTCAGCATGGCGGTTTCCCCCAACTCCCTCGCACGGAGGCGCTCTCAGGTCCGTACGCCGACCTACTTCCCGTCGAGCAAATCGCCCATGTGGTGTGCCGCTGCGCGGTCAGCCTCACTGACCTGATGCACGTAGATCCCGGTCACCGCGAGGCTGCCGTGGCCCATCCGCTCGCGGATGGTCGCGGTGGTCGCCACTGCGCCGAGCTGGGTGGCCATGAAGTGACGGAACCCATACAACGTGTACCCATGGCCAAGCTGCCTGGCCAGCTCGCCGAACCGACGTGTCATCGAGTCCACCCGCAGGGGACGCCGCCCGGCCTCGTCCACGCTGAACACATAGGCGTCGGACGCGAGCTCGCCGCTCCACACGCGCGCCCTAGCTTGGCGGCGCGCCCAGTGCTCCTTGAGCAGGGCAACGGTTCGGTCATCGAGTGCGATGGGCCGATCGTCGCCGTGGCGGCTCTTGGTGCGCTTGCGCACATACCCGCCTGGTAAGCCCTTGGCGTGCACCACGTTGTAGCCGACGACCACCTCGCCGGCCGCAAGATCGATGTCTTGCCACCACAAGGCGCACAGCTCGCCCGGGCGAAGACCGGTCGTCGCCTCCAGGCGCAGGAACAGGTACAGCTCTAGGTCTCGCTGTTCGGCGGCCTGGAGCGCTGCCCGGGCCTGCTCCTTGGTCGGCAGCGCCCGTTTGGCGCTCTGCGGCGCCGGAGGCTTCACCAGGGTCGCCGGGTTGTAAGTGACCCAGCCGTAGCGCGCTGCGAGCCCCAACGCACCGGAGATGACCGCGTGCAGGTCGCGCAGCCGGCTGGCCGACAGCGGCGCCCCAGGCTTGCGCAGGCTCCCGCTCTTGCGCAGTGCCGTGTAGAAGCGGTCCAGCGCCGGAGGGTCGACCTGGGGGAGCCGGAGCTTGCCGAGACCCGGCTTGATCCTGGCCTCGTATAGCCCGCGGTAGCTGCGGATCGTGTGTGGCCCGATCGGCTTGCCGTTGTGCTCGCGCCAGTCAAGGTACAGCTCGACCAGCTCGCCGAAGGTCTTGGCGGCTGTGCCTCGGTGGCGCCCGGCCATCACCTCGGCCTTGAGCCTTGTTTCCTCGCGCTCGGCCTGTCTGCGGCTGCCGCTGACCTGGCGGCTGATCCTGTGCGGCTTGCCAGTGATCGGATCGACGCCCGCGTAGACCCGGACCTCCCACCCGTCACGGCGCTCATAGATTGCCATTGTGCGCTCCTCCGGCTAACGAGCAATCGACTCAATGGTTAGCCGCACCGTTAGCCGAAGGCAAGAGGTCAGGGCCGAAAAGTGCCTCTGACATGGAGCTGGCGGGGGGACTCGAACCCCCAACCTGGCGATTACAAATCGCCTGCGCTGCCGGATTGCGCCACGCCAGCTAGAGGTGCACAACCCACTACCGGGCTAATCCTAGTCGACACCGTCAGCGTCCACTACGTCCGCCGCCGGTCGGGTTCGGGATGGTCGCCCATTCACGACCGGCTAATACAGGACACGGACGATACCCGGGTTCCGCAGCTCGGGTCGCGCATAGTCCACGAATCTGGGCAGTGACCTGCGGAGATGGGCGATGGCACGCGCAGGCGGCGTGTATCTAGGCGCGAGCGTTCGCGCTGGTCAGGAGCCTGGGGCCGGCGGGGTGA
>JBKPDO010000093.1:0-8780 GCA_046727955.1 bacterium
AGCTCCCGCCGGGGGCACCCGGGCTCCCGCCGGGGGCACCCGGGCTCCCGCCGAGGCGGGCGAGGGCAACGGCGCGCCCGGCATCGCCGGGGGCGGGGACCTGAGCGGCGCGGCGCCGCTGCACGACCACCGCTCCGGGAGGTGAGCGCGGCGCTGGACGGCGTCCTCGTCTGCGACAAGCCGGCCCGGATGACCTCGCATGACGTGGTCGCCCGGGTGCGACGCCTTGCGGGACAGCGACGCGTCGGGCACGGCGGCACCCTCGACCCGCCGGCCACCGGCGTGCTGGTGATCGCTCTCGGCCGGGCGACCCGCCTGCTGCCCTTCCTGCCGATGGAGCCCAAGCGGTACGTGGCCACCGTGGCGTTCGGCGCCGAGACCGACACGCTCGACGCTACCGGCAGCATCACCGCCACCGCGCCGGTCGACGCCGTCGACCGGGCCGCGGTCGAGGGCGCGCTCGGCCGCTTCATCGGCCCCCAGCAGCAGATCCCCCCGATGGTGTCGGCGATCAAGCAGGGGGGCGAGCGTCTCTACCTCAAGGCGAGGCGGGGCGAGACGGTGGAGCGCGCCGCGCGGCTGGTCACCGTCCACGCCCTGGAGCTGCACGACTTCCAGCCGGGCCCGCGCCCGCTCGCGACGGTCGCCGTCACCTGCTCCGGCGGGACCTACGTACGGGTGCTCGCCGCCGACCTCGGCCGCGCGCTCGGCAGCCTCGCGCACCTGGTGAGCCTGCGTCGCACCGCGGTGGGCGCCTTCACCGAGGTGGAGGCCCACCCCCTCGACGAGCTCGAGAGCGTGGACCTCGAGAAGGTGGTGATCGACCCGGCCTCGGCCATGCGATCGGTCCCGGTCCGCTCGCTCAGCGAGGGCGAGGCGGCCGCGCTGGCGACCGGCCAGAGCCTCGACCCGACCGGGCTCGGTGAGCCTGTAGCCGCTGTCGGCCCCGATGGCCGGCTCGTCGCGGTCATTCAGGATAGCGCCGCGCGCGCCCGACCCAGGGTTGTGCTCGCGTGAGCGCGCCGATGGGGTGGGGTGGCGCCGCCCGGCCGCGCGTCTTCCTCGGCCTTGCCCGGGTGCCGTCCGACCTCGGCCCGACCGCGGTCACGATCGGGGTATTCGACGGCGTTCACCGTGGGCATCAGGCGCTGCTCGGCCGGGTCACGACGGAGGCGGCGGCTAGGGGGGTCACGCCCGGCGCGATCACCTTCGACCGGCACCCCATGGACGTCCTGCGCCCCGACAGCCGCCCGCCGATGCTCTCCACCCTGCGGCAGCGGATCGCGCTGCTCGGCGCGGCCGGCATGGAGCTCGTGCTGGTACTGCCCTTCACGCTACGGCTGTCGCGCATGCCACCGGAGGAGTTCGCCGTCAAGGTGCTGCTCGAGACCGTCTCGGCACGCGTCGTCGTGGTGGGGGCCAACTTCCGTTTCGGCCACCGCGCCGCCGGCGACCCCGAGCTGCTGGCGGCGCTCGCGCGGCCGCGTAGCGTGGACGTGATCGCGGTCCCGCTCGACGGCGAGGGCGGGGAGGCGATCTCCTCGACCCGGATCCGCGCGGCCCTGGCCGATGGCGACGTGGCCACAGCCACGCGCCTGCTCGGCCGGCCCTATGCCGTGGAGGGCCGCGTGGTCCAGGGTGACAAGCGTGGTGGCCGCCTGCTCGGCGTGCCCACCGCCAACCTGCGCCTCCCGGCCCGCCTGGCGCTGCCGGCCAAGGGCATCTACGCCGGCCATCTCGAGACTCGCGACAGCGGGCCGCTGCCCGCCGTTACCAGCATCGGTGTCAACCCGCAGTTCGGGGGCTCCGAGCTTCGCGTCGAGGCGCACGTGCTCGACTTCGACGGCGACCTGTACGGCCGCCGGGTCAGCCTCACCTTCGAGCACCGCCTGCGCGACGAGGCGGCCTTCCCCGACGTGGCCGCCCTGGTGGCGCAGATGGAGCAGGACATCCGCCAGGCGCGCCGCCTGCTCGGGGCGTCGGGGGCCGGTTGAGCGGACAAGTGCTAACCTTTCGGTGGGTGGCTAGGCCTTTCGGCCTGGCGACCGCCCGGGACGCGGGACACCGCGGCTGATCTGCCGCGAGGCCCCCGGGCAAGATCTCCGCAGCAAAGGGAAAGGGAAGAGGCAGCGGATGCTGGTCAAGGACGAGAAGACCAAGATCATCTCGGAGTACGCGACCAAAGAGGGCGACACCGGCTCGCCCGAGGTCCAGGTGGCGATCCTCACACACCGGATCAACAGCCTGACCGAGCACCTCAGGGTCCACAAGCACGATCACCACTCGCGTCGTGGTCTGCTCCAGATGGTCGGCCGCCGCCGGCGGCTGCTCCGCTACCTCCAGAGCACGGACGTCAGCCGTTACCGGGCCCTGATCGAGCGGCTCGGGCTCCGCCGCTGAGCAGGTCGGTACCGGCAGCGTGCGGTGGGTGACGGCAACGGCGGCTGGAGCCGCCGCGCCGTCCCGCGAGGGGTGGTGATGCCGCTGGCATCGTGACCCGAGCACGACGAGAAGCGGTCTCGGTAAGCCCGGCCGTGTCAGTTGTCAGTGGTGAGCCCTGGAAGCAAGCCTTCCAGGCCTTTCGACTGAGAACTGACACCCGGTGCCGCGTCCGGTCGCCGGCTCCGCTTCACTCCTCCGCCGTGCCCGGCTCCCTCGCCGGCTGTCCGCGCGCCCTTTCCTTGCGCGCCAATGGCATAAGCAGAAAGAGAGAATTCATGGCAGTTCATCGTATTCAAGGCGCCGTCGGAGGCCGAGAGATCTTCCTCGAGACGGGCAAGCTCGCCAAACAGGCTGGTGGCGCGGTCGTCATCGGTCTGGGCGAGACCCAGGTGCTGGTCACCGCGACCGCGGCCAAGAACCCGAAGGAGCAGCTCGACTTCTTCCCGCTCACGGTCGACGTCGAGGAGCGCATGTACGCCGCCGGCAAGATCCCCGGTGGCTTCTTCCGTCGCGAGGGTCGCCCCTCTGAGACGGCCATACTCACCGCCCGGCTGGTGGACCGGCCGTTGCGCCCGTCCTTCCCCAAGGGCCTGCGCAACGAGATCCACGTGGTCGCGACCATCATGTCGGCGGACATGGAGAACAACCCCGACGTGCTGACCATCAACGGGGCGTCCGCCGCCGTGCTGCTGGCGGGCATCCCGTTCTCCGGCCCAGTCGGCGGCGTCCGCCTCGGCCGCAGCGGCGGCGAGTGGATCGTCAACCCGACCTACGCGGAGCTGGAGGACTGCACCTTCGACATGGTGGTGGCCGGCCGGCTGAACGAGGCCGCCGCGGTCGACATTCTCATGGTCGAGGCCGAGGCCACTGAGCATGCCATCCGGCTGATGGAGGACGGCGCACCCAAGCCGACCGAGGAGGCCATCGGGCTCGCTCTCGAGATCGCCAAGCCGCACATCGCCACCGCCTGCGAGCTGCAGCGCGAGCTGGTGCGGCAGGTAGGCGTCGAGCCCAAGGACCACCCGCTGTTCAGCGAGTACGCCGACGACGTGGCCGAGGCGGTGCGCGCCGCGGCTGAGGAACCGACCCGCGAGGCGATCACCATCGCCGACAAGGCCACCCGCGAGGCGCGGCTCGACGAGATCAAGGCGAGCACCGCGCAGCAGGTGACCGAGCAGCTCGGTGAGGCCCTCACCGGCCGGGAGCGCGAGGCCTCCGCGGCGTACCGCAGCCTCACCAAGGAGCTGGTGCGCCAGCGCATCGTCAAGGAGAGCAAGCGCATCGACGGGCGCGGCCCGCGCGACATCCGGCCGCTCGAGGCCGAGGTCGGCATCCTGCCCCGCGCACACGGCTCCGGCCTGTTCCAGCGCGGCGAGACCCAGGTGCTGAACATCACCACCCTGGGCATGGTCCGCATGGAGCAAACCATCGACACGCTCGACCCCCAGGACCGCAAGCGCTACATGCACCACTACAACTTCCCGCCGTTCTCCACCGGCGAAGTTGGCTTCATGCGCGGGCCCAAGCGCCGCGAGATCGGGCACGGCGCCCTGGCCGAGCGCGCGCTGCTGCCGGTGATCCCATCCCGCGAGGAGTTCCCCTACGCGCTTCGGCTGGTCAGCGAGGTGCTGTCCTCCAACGGCTCGACCTCGATGGCGTCGGTGTGCGCCTCGACCTTGTCGCTGATGGACGCCGGCGTGCCCATCAAGGCACCGGTCGGCGGCATCGCCATGGGCCTGGTGGCCGAGGGCGGCGACTACGTCACTCTGACCGACATCCTCGGCGCCGAGGACGCCTACGGCGACATGGACTTCAAGGTCGCGGGCACACGCGAGTTCGTCACCGCGCTGCAGCTGGACACCAAGCTCACCGGCATTCCCAGCGAAGTGCTGATCGCCGCGCTGACGCAGGCGCGCGACGCGCGCATGGTGATCCTGGACGTGATGCGGCAGGCGATCGCCGAGCCGCGGCCCGAGATCGCCCGGCTCGCTCCGCGGGTGCATATCGAGCAGATCCCGGTCGCCAAGATCGGCGAGCTGATCGGCCCGAAGGGCAAGCGGATCAACGAGATCCAGGCCGCCTCGGGCGCGGAGATCTCGATCGAGGACGACGGCCGGGTGTTCATCGGCGCCAACGACGGCGAGCAGCTCGAGATCGCCCTGAACATGATCCGCGAGCAGATGAACCCGGTGATGCCGCAGGTCGGCGAGCGCTACCTCGGCACGGTGGTCAAGACCACCACCTTCGGTGCGTTCATCTCGCTCACTCCCGGCAAGGACGGCCTGCTGCACATCTCCAAGCTGGGCAGGAAGGGCCAGCGCGTGCGGGCCGTGGAGGACGTCGTCAACGTCGGCGACAAGCTCCTGGTGGAGGTGACCGAGGTCGACCGCCAGGGCCGCATCTCCCTCAAACTGGCCGAGGAGGAGCAGGCCGCGCCGGAGCAGGGCGTGGCGGAGCAGGGCGCGGCACAGCAGGGCGCGGCACAGCAGGGCGCCCCGGCGCAGCCCTCGCCGCCGGCGGGCGCGCCCGACGACGCCGCAAGGAGCCGCTGAGCCGATGGAGACAGGCGCGTTCGAACGCACTGAGCTGCCCAGCGGCCTGCGGATCCTGACCGAGCGCATGCCCGCCGTGCGCTCGGTCGCGCTGGGGATCTGGGCCGGCGTGGGGTCGCGTGACGAGACCCCACGCCTCTCCGGCGCCTCGCACTTCCTCGAGCACGTGCTGTTCAAGGGCACCAAGCGCCGCTCGGCGCGGGACATCGCCGAGCTCATGGACGCGGTCGGCGGCGAGGCCAACGCCTTCACCTCGAAGGAGTACACCTGCTTCTACGCCAGGACGCTGGACCGCGACCTCGAGCTGGCGGTCGACGTGCTCGTCGACATGCTGCGCTTCTCGAAGCTGGCCAGGGACGACGTCGAGGCGGAGCGGACGGTCATCCTCGAGGAGATCGGGATGCACAACGATGCCCCCGACGACGTGGTCCACGATCTCTTCGCCGAGGTGCTGTTCGGCGGCCACCCACTGGGACGGCCCGTGCTCGGCACGACCGAGTCGATCGGCGCGATGAGCCGCGACGCGGTGGCCAGGTACTGGCGCCGGCACTACGTGCCGGGCAACCTGGTGGTCGCGGCTGCCGGCAACTGCTCCCACGCCGAGGTGGTCGACCTGGTCAGGGCGGCCTTCGAGGGCGCCGAGGGCGAGCCGCTCGGGCCTCGGGCCGGCCGCCGCGAGCCGCGTGCCTACCGCGGCCTGCAGGTGCGGCACAAGCCCACCGAGCAGGCCCACGTGGTCTTCGGCACCAGAGGGCTGTCACGCTCCGACCCGCGCCGGTTCGCCCTCGGAGTGCTCAACATCGCCTTCGGCGGTGGCATGAGCTCTCGCCTGTTCCAGGAGGTCCGCGAGAAGCGCGGCCTGGTGTACTCGATCTATTCCTACGCCACCCAGTACTCGGAGACAGGCTCGTTCTCGGTCTACGCCGGAGCCGCGCCCAAGCGCATCCACGACGTGCTCGCGATCGTGCGCGACGAGCTCGACCGGGTGATCGCGGACGGCCTCAGCGAAGAGGAGCTGGCGCGCGGCAAGGGGCATCTCAAGGGCTCGCTGGTCTTGGGGCTGGAGGACACCTCCGGGCGCATGACCAGGCTGGGCAAGTCGGAGATCACCAGCGGCGAGATCCTCACGGTCGACGACATCGTGCGCAGGGTGGACGAGGTTACCGACGAGGACGTGCGAGCGGTGGCCAAGGAGGTCCTCGGAAGCGGCCCCCGCGCCCTCGCGCTGATCGGCCCGTTCGAGGCGGACGGGTTCGAGCGGTACATCGGCTAGCGCCGGAAGCGACCATGGGACTGTCGCTCTGCGTCTTCTGCGCGTCGGCGTCGGCGCTGCCGGAGGTCTACCGCGACGCCGCGCGCCGCCTGGGCACCAGGATCGCGCGGCGCGGCCACCGGCTGGTCTACGGCGGCGGCGACGTCGGCCTGATGCGCGAGGTCGCCCGCGCGGTCCACGCCGCCGGCGGGGAGGTGTTCGGCGCGATCCCGCGCTCGCTGGTCGAGCGCGAGCTCGCCTACGGCCCTGCGGACGAGATGGTGGTCACCGAGACGCTCCGAGAGCGGAAGGCGGTAATGGACGCGCGCTCGGACGCCTTCATCGCGCTGCCAGGCGGCTTCGGCACGCTCGAGGAGCTGCTCGAGGTGCTCACGCTGCGCCAGCTGCGCCTGCACGACCGGCCGATCGTGCTGGTCAACGTGGCTGGCTACTGGGACCAGTTCCTGGCGATGGTGCGGGCGATGATCTCGCAGGGCTTCGCCACCGAGGGCGAGGGTTTCCTGTTCCAGGTCGCGGCCACGCCCGAGGAGGCGGTCGAGCTGGCCGAGGCAGGCCAGGGCCGGGTCCCGACCGGTGCCGCCCCCACCGAAGCCCTCGCCGAGGACTGGACCGCCGAGCCCAGCCAGGACCGCTAGAGCGCCGGTCAAGTAGTACTGGTTCGAGGGGATTGGGTGGTCACCGGGGGCGGCGCGCAGGGCTGGGAGCTGCACGTATGGTCTGGCGCTGCATGCTGCGCCGCCTACTTGACCGGCGCTCGCCTACTTGACCGGCGCTCTAGTGTAAGGTCAGGCGGCGCTGCGGGCGAGGGCGTGCTCGACCAGGGCGGTGAGGGTCTCCAGGCAGGACCTGGGCTCGCGGGCGTCCATCCGCACCAGTGGACAGCCGGGCGGGATCGCCATCGCGTCGCGCACCGCGTTGTCGGCGAACCCGTCGGTCCCGGGGAACCGGTTCACGGCCACGACGAACGGCAGCCGGCGATCCTCGAAGTAGTCGATCGGTGCGAAGCAGTCGTCGATGCGCCGCAGGTCGACCAGCACCACCGCGCCGACGGCGCCCCTGGCCAGCTCGTCCCACATGAACCAGAAGCGCTGCTGGCCGGGCGTGCCGAACAGGTATGAGGATCAGCTCGTCGTCGACCGTGATCCGCCCGAAGTCCATCGCCACGGTGGTGGTCGTCTTCGCCGGCACGGCGGTCGTCTCGTCGATGCCCACGGACAGGACGGTCATGTTCTGCTCGGTGGTCAGTGGGGGGATCTCCGACACCGACCCGACGAAGGTCGTCTTTCCGGCCCCGAAGCCACCGGCGACGAGGATCTTGAGCGGGATGAGCTCCTGGTCGCCGGCCACTGGCTGCGACCAGGTCTCAGCGGGCGCGAAGTCCATCCAGCAACCTCCCTAGGACAGCCTGGCTCGGCCTGCCGTCGCGCTCGGCAGGCTTGGGCAGGTGGACCACCAGGTAGCCGGCGTTGGCCAGGTCTCCCACCAGCACCCGCGCCACTCCGACGGGCACGCGCAGGACCGCGCCGATCTCCGCCACCGACATCGGCCGAGCGCACATCTGGACGATGGTGCGCCACTCCATCTGCAACGTCATGTCGTGCTGGGCGGCGAGCTCCGTCGCGGTCGCCAGCGCCTCGAGTGGCAGCTCGTGCCCGGCATGGCGGGTCCGCCCCTGTGTTAAGGCGTACACACCGGCACGACCCGGTCGTCGCGGGACTGATCTGGGCTGACGCGGTCGCTCACCGGAGTCTCCCGTCATGGCCCTGGAGTCCGCCGTCACTAGCGACCCGGGGTGAGGGCGTGAGCACGTGCCCCACCCGTGCCGCGAGGAGCGTCATCTCGTAGCCGACCATGCCCATGTCGCATTGCGGGTCGGCGAAGACGGCGAGCGAGGAGGCGCTGCTCACCGGCGTCACGAACAGGTAGCCCCCGGCCATCTCGATGACGGTCTGCCGCATCGGCTCGGCGGCGAGTGACCGGGCCATGCCCTGCGCGAGGCTGATCAGCCCGGAGGTGACCGCGGCCACGTGGTCGGCCAGGCGTGCCTCGACCAGTTCCGACGCGGCCAGCGGCAGGCCGTCGCCCGACACGACCAGGGCTTGCATCACCCCCGGCGTGCCTTTTGCGAAGTCGACCAAGAGCCAGTCCAGGTGCCGCCTGTCGACCGCACCCACCGCGGTCACGCCTAGTCACCACCGGAGCCTGACTGGTCATCGCTGTCGTCGGAGCTTTCCTCCACCAGTGCCCGAGCGGCGCGCCGGCTGGCCTGGTAGCGGGACAGCGCGGTGCGTGTCCTGGCGGCATCAGGAGTCGGCGGCTCCACCGGGGGAGCCTCGTCGTCCGCACTTGGCTGGCGGCGGAGCTCGGGAGCGAGGTGGGCCTGCGGCACGCGGCGGCTGAGCCGTGGGTCGCCGGCGCCGGCTGGCGCCCGTGGGTCCGCCGGCGCCGGTGGGGCGGGTGTCGGAGGCCGGGCGGCCGGTCCCGGCGGGCCTGCCGGCGGCACCGGCTGGGAC
>JBKPDO010000094.1:0-11706 GCA_046727955.1 bacterium
CGGAGCCCTGCCAGCAGGCGGCGAACCACGAAGTAGACCAGCGAGAGCAGCATCGGGTCACTCCTCAGCGCGGCGGGCAAGGACAGGCGATGCTACCGAACGGCGCTGCTCAAGGGCGTATCGGAGTTTGTGAACCCCTCACGCCTCCCAGCTACGCACCGGGACCGCCCCGCACGTCATGGCCTGCCTGCGCAAGCTGGTCATCGGCGTGCTGTGCCGGGCCGGCCCGGTCAACCTCGCCGCCACGCTGCGCCATCACAGCCGCGACCCACACCGACCACTCGTGACCCTCGGGATCACCCTCGGATGAAACGGACACTACGCGAGCACGCCGGAGCCCTGCCAGCGGGGGTGAGCCCAGTCGGGAACTCCGGGTTCAGCTCGGAACAGGGCCCCAGTCGATGGAGCGAGGTCTGAAGTCTGAGAACGGGAGGATTGCATGCATCCCCTGTCCGTCGGTGCGCGTGACCATCAGCGCCGACTGGTCACCGCTCTCCTGACGGAAGACGATCCACTTCCCATTGGGCGAGTAGCCGCCCGCGAACGCACGCTGGTCCGGCGTCTGATTGTCGGTTAGATACTTCAGGCCCGTGCCATCGGGTCGGATGGTCACGACGTTCACGGTGAGGTCGGGGTTATCTGCGTTGTCGCTCATCACGAGGCGCGAACCATCCGGCGCCCAGTCGTGCTTGAACGTGATGCCGTTCAGGGTCGGCGTCACCTGCCGCACCAGTCCTCCATGGATGTCGACCGCGAAGATCGCGGTCAGGTCCTCCGGCGGCGTGAAGGAAAGGAACGTGACGGTCTGCCCGTCGGGCGAGACCTCGGGTGTCGCCGCCCCGCCGGGACCCGTCCCAAGTCGACGACGCCCCTCGCCGTTCAACTGCATGATCCAAATCGCATCGTCGTTGGTCGCAGGATCGAACCGCTCGAAGACCAGGTGATGACCGTCAGGCGTGAAGGCGGGGTCGGTCTCACAGCCGCCCGGCGTCTGCGAGGGCACGACCCGCATACCCTTCCCATCCGGGTGGATCATGGCCACGGTGCATTCATTGAGCGAGAAGGCGATCCAGTGTCCGTCCGGTGCCCAGTCCGGCGTCGTGGCGTCGCCAGCGACCTGGGTCACCTGGAACAGGTCATGACCGTTGGGTCGTACCGTGTAGATCTGGTTCCCGCCTCCCGTGTCCACCTGGAACGCGATGCGTCCGTTGTGTCCCGGGTACGTCGCATGTGCCGGCGAGGCCACGATGAACGCCGCAACCATGACCCCAAGAATGACGGATGCGGTGTAAGTCCGTTTCATCCTCCCCCTCACCTCTGCAGGGCGTCGGGCCCCAATCGGGCTGGTTGCCCTCGCTGTTCGACCCTAAGCGGTCCCTCCAGCCGCTTCAGGGACCGCGATGAGTTCGACACTGCATGATCCCCGAACGGTCACGAGCACGATCAGGCGCCTCGCTACGACCACCCTTTCTGCGGCTCAGCCAGGCGACGCTATGCCCTATGAGTTGGCGAGGTCAATACGACGGCGCCCTGCACGAGCGTATGTCGACGTCGGCTGAAAACTTGACACCAAGAATTCGACCGGCGTTGACAAGCCGGGATCCGCGATCGAGATCGCAAAGCCCGCAACGAATGGCGCACGGCGACGGCGGATCCGTATCCATTCCTCGTCGGTGAAATCCTTCCTGGACGTCATGGCCACCTCCCTGGAGCAGCTACCAGCCCAGACGAGGATCGGCGTTGCCGGGCCAGCCGACGAGCTGGACATCGATCGATCATGTTCAAGGACCAGCTGGACCACCACGAGCTGCGCTGGACCAGCCAGACCACGCGTTGACGGGTCGACCCTCGTCGGGTCGCTGACCGATCACCGGCATCCGACGGCATAGTGCCCATAGAGCGCATCCAGCCGAGCAGCCTCTACACCACGCTGCGGGACGCGGCCAGTGATCGCCGCCCCGGGGCGCGTCGAACACATCAGCCTCGACACCTCCGGCGGTCTGCCCGCCGCGCTGCGCGAGCCCGACTCTGGATTTGACGCGGTCGTCGTCGGTGAGCCGATTCTTACCCGCTTCTCGACCTGCTCCTGAGACGCCCTTACCCGACGCTGCGATCGTCGTTCCCGCCCGGGCGATTGCAACCTCGAAGCACCACAGCGTGTCGGACCAAGCGCGAACAAAGGAGCAGAGCAGCATGATCGATCCAGGGTCAGCGGCTGACTGGCTGCAGGCCTCATTCCTGACCGGCCTGGTCGCCTGTCTGACCGCCGCGGGCAGTTGGGCGCTCACGCGGGAGCAGCACGAGCGCACGCTGGCGCGCCAGCCCGTGGTCATAACCGCAAGGCAGTGACCCTGCGCACGAGCCAACAACCAAGGGAGGCAGTACATGCCCGATTCCGATGAGGACCGCGGCTGGCGGCGCTGGGCCGGCAAGGCGGCCCTGCTCGCCGGGACGCTGACCGCAACGCAGCCAACACCACAACTACAACCGGCGCTGCGGGCTCATACGCCGCGACCGCGCCCGGAGCGCCGCAGCCGGGCCGAAGCGTGGACGAGTCCAAGAGCCAGCGGCCGGACGAGCACCTGCTCAGCGGGGAGACCGCCAGCAAGGTCCGGGCGGCAGCCCTCGCCAAGTACCCCGGCGCGACCGTGCTGCGGGTCGAGACCGACTCCGACGGCGTCTACGAGGCCCATCTGGTCACCACCAGCGGGCAGCGCGTCACCGTCGAGGTCGGCAAGGACTTCAAGGTGACTGGCCTGGAGTCCGCACCCCGCCACCCATAGGGTGCAGACAGGTGGCATCGCTTCACTGAGCGACTGACGAGTAACGAGCCAGGGGTCGGGTCTTCGTACCCGACCCCTGGCTCGTTCCCAACCGCCAGATTCCGGAGTTCCGCAGCTGTAGGCATATGACCTTGCTTGATTTGCTCTGAACTGCACGGATGCCTGGGCATAGGAGTCTGGGCGTGTGCCCACGAACCCATGTTCCCCCTGGTCAGCGCCTCTCCTAGCGGCTTGGGGAACCCGGATCGACAAGATGTTGTCGTTGTGACGCGCGGCTATGCGGCGATGCCCAAGTCGGCGAAGAGGGTCTGCATGCCGATGCGTAGGGTCTCGTAGTCTCGGTCGATGGCCGTCCAGTGGGCGGGCTTGCGGCCCAGTCGGGGCTGCGGACCCGGCCAGGATCGGGCCGATGACCTGGTCGCGGAGGGCCAGCAGGCCAGCGATGGTGCAGGCGGCGGGTGTGGGGACCTGGTAGCGGTGTGACCGGCCGGGCTTGACGACCAGGTGCTTGCCGCGGAGCTTGCGCAGGTCGTAGGCGGCCTGGCGAATGGTGTAGTCGGCGTCGGTCTGCCCGGTCTGCTGCTGGACCTTGGCGGCCAACTGGGCGACGGTGAAGCCGCCGGGTGCCGGGGCCAGGGCGAGCACCGCCTGGAGTGCGGCGCGGATGCGGGGCTGGTTGAGGTCGACCCCGCCGACCCGCGTGCTGCCGATCTGGGATGGCAGCGGCAACTGGTCAAGGAGCTAGTCAGGGACGAAGGACACGTCGACGCAGTTCAGGGTGGTCACAAACCGCTCCAGCATGGCGTTGAGCCGGGTGATGATCTGGGGGAACCGCGCCAGCACGCGGCCAGCCCAAGTCCTTGGTGTTGTGCACGATCGCCTCGAAGCGCAGGACGTGCTCGCCCTTGGTGTAGGCCTTCAGGGTCAGGTTGCCGAAGTGGACCTTGAACAGCGTCAGGTCATAGCGGGGGGTCTCGACCACGGCCTCGATGCGGGAGGTGCTCGTGCGGTCTTTGTGGGGGCGATGCTTGCCGCCAAACAGGGTCCTCAGCCTGGGCACATCCAGCCGCCCACGGGTGCGGTCCACCAGGCGCCCGAAGACCACATCCATCTGGGCGCCGGAGCGAAACAGCAGGTTGCGGCTGTATTCGGCCTGGTAGACCGAGTATTCATAGCGAAAGCCGCTGGCCTGCTGCTCGGCCAGGCTCAGCCCAAAGCACAGGCAGGCGGAGTAGATCCAGCGCTCGCACACCGCGGCCAGTCGCCCTATCGTGTCCGGCTCGGACAAGGTGTCTGCGACGGCGGCCAGCGCGTGCGTGTCGGTGATGCCGGTGAAGGAGTTGCCGTCTTTGGTGAAGCCGACCCCGTGCTTGCGGGCCTGGCAGGCGACGTACTCGTGGCCGTTGAGGATCACCTGTGCGCCAAATGGCGGGTGCCCGCTCATCTTGATCATGAGATGCCCCCACTGGGGGTCCATGATGTGGAACGAGTAGTGGTTGACGTAGGCGGTCTTCTTGTCGAGGTTGCAGATCACGCCCTTGGCCGAGCGCTTGACCTCCCAGACCGTGGCGGCGGCCCGCGCGACCAGGATCAAGAACACCCCGGCTCCCACCGTGTGGGTGGCCAGGTACTCCCCGGCGATCCGGTGCTTTCGCTCGCCGCGGCCGCAGTCAATGACCGGGATCCCCTGTGCCTTGGCGAACGCGCGGACCCAACGGCTGTACCGACCAGCCATGCGCATCAGGTGGGCGTTGTCCAACTGCTGCTCGCAGCCGTCGTGCAGCCGCCGCCACCAGGACCGGAACCCGCCCGGTGAGTGGCACAGCTGTTGTAGGCGTTCAGGACGACGCGGTCCACGCAGTCGTAGCTGCCATGCAGTAGATCGGCGTACTGCTCGCTCAGCTCATCCATGGCGCGGAGGGTAACCGCCACCCACCGGCAACCCGAACTGCCCCGTCAGGGGCCACCGGTGCCGAGCGCCGTCTCGGCAGCGGCGTAGCCACTTGCTACGAACCTAGAGCATCACCGCCGCGGGGTTTATCCTCGATGCGATGGTGGACTTGGATCGCCGGAGGGGGAGCCCGTGTCGACCGGCGTCAGTTTTCCGCAATACCCGCCGACCCGGTGCGTGAACTGCGGCGCGGCCTACACCCCCGAACTGTATGTGATCGTTGACAGCAGCGAACGGCCGGACCTCATCGAGCGGATTAGGGACAACATCCTGCATTGCGCCATCTGCCCACAGTGTGGAGTGGTGATGCAGTTCGGGATGCCGCTGCTGGTCTATCGTCCAGGTGAGTCCGTGCCGGTGATGTACTCCCCGGTCACTGGCGCCAACCCGGCCCAGCGCGAGGAGCACGCGATGATGCTGCTGAGCGCCCTGCGGGACCGGTTGGGTCCGAAGTGGAGCGACCGGCTGGCGCGCGGGGTGTACACGGTGGACCGGGACAGGCTGCGGGTGGTGGTCGACTGCAACCCCGACCTACTGCCCGGCGGGCGCGACCCATCGCTGCGCCTAGCGATGGATCGGTACCTGTACTGCGGCACCTGGGAGGAGGCCCAGCGGGCGGTCGAGGCGTACCCGGTCCTGCTCGGACCGGAGGCCGACATCGTCCTGTCGGACGGCGCGCGGCGCGTGAGGGAGGCCGGGGATCCGGTCGCCGCAGCCTTCATGACCGAGCACCTGGAGGTGCTCAGGCAGTGCCGGGCGGTGGGCGTGCGGGGGGCGTTCGCGGCGAAGACCGATGGCTCGGGTCGTACTCTGAAGCCGGATCTAGGCGCCGATGGATGAGATTGCCACCTTGGTGGACGCCGTGCTCGGCGCCTCAACGCCCGCGGATTGGCGCGATGCGGTCCAGAGCTTCGGCCCACGGTTGATGCGCGACCCCTCCCTGGCCGAAGCGGTGCTGGCCCGCGCGGGCACGCTTGAGCGGCAGGGGCGCTCCAGCGACGGGCAGACCCTGCGCCGCTGGTACGACGAGGTCCAGCGCCGGATCGCGGAGCAGCGGGTCATGAACGCGCTGCTGCAGGCCGACAGTGACGCGCAGGTCGACGCGCTGCTGCAGGAGAACCCGTCCGTGGCAACGCCGGGCAACGTCGAGCAGGGCCTCGCCGAGGTACACCAGTTGTTGGGCCGCAACTCCCCGTACCCGCCGCAGGTCGCGGCCGTGGTTGCCGCGCCGATCCTGAAGGTGAACCTGCGTATCGCCACCTTCATCGGCCGCGCCGACCTGCGTGCCGAGTGCCTAATGGAGCGAGCCATGCTGGGGATCCGCACCGACGATCCGGCGGCCGCGCTGCGCGACTTCGAGGCGGCAGAGGCGCTGTGGCGGTCGGTCGGGAACCTGTACGAGGCCGGCCGCTGCCTGAGCCTGTCCGGCAACGCGCTGCTCGACCTCGACCGCCGCGACGACGCCTTGGAGCGGATGCTCCAGGCGGCCCGGCTGCTGGAGGAGTGCGACGCCCACGAGATTCTCGGGCCGACCTACGACGACGTCGTGCAGCTCCTCGAGGGCCGCGGTGACATGGACGGCGTCCTCAGGTACATGGAGCTGTCAGTGCGCCACCGGTTCGCCGCCGGGCAGGTCCAAAAGGCGCTGCTGCCGCTGTGCGCGGTGGTGGCGATGTGGCTACAACGCCGGGACACTGCCCGCGCGCTGCCGCACGCCGAACGCCTCGTCGACCTGTTGTGCACCGACCAGCCCGGCGTGTTGCAGCCGCCGGAGACCGCCGAACTGGTCGAGATGATCCGCGGCGTGGCGGTGAGCACCGCGATCGATTCGGACAGCGAGGTCGAGTTCCTGCGCGGCCTCAGCGACGCCGAGCCGGCGGCCCGCTACCGCGGCTTCGTCGATCCGGAGAAGCTGGCGGCGGCGCGGCGGTGGTATGCCGTAGCAGAGCAGGCCCAGCCGCTGGCGCCCAGTGACGAGGGCGCTGCCGTGCTCAGCTACGTCGACGCGTTGCTGTGCCTGTCCGGTGGGCAGCACGACCGGGCCGTCAGCCAGGCAGAGGCGGCGCTGCGGTTCTTCGACGGGCGCGGTGACCATGACGAGTCCTTGGGCGTGGTGAGCCTGCTCATTCAGGCGGAGGACGCCCGAGGCCGGCTGGCGAGCGCGGTCACCTGGTGTGACGACGCGCTCGCCCGACTGGACGCCCGCGGCGGCGATCAGCGGTGCTCCCGGGCGACCTTCCTGATCCACCGCGCCGGCTGCCTGCTGGCGCTCGGCCGGCCGCAGCCGGCCCTGGACGACCTGAACGAGGCGCTGCGGCTCTCCCGGGACGACGCGGACCCGCTGGCCCGGATGAACGAAGGGGCGGCGCAGAGCGTTCTGGGCGGGGTGTACGAGTTTCTCGGCGACGTCCGGGCGGCCCTGGAGGCCAACCGCGAGGCACTGCGGCTGGCCCGGCTGCTCGGGCACCGGCGTGGCGAGGCCTCACAGCTCCTCACGCTCGGCACCCTGATCGGCAAGCTGGTGACCGGGTGGCTGCAGACCAGCCTCTCCCCGGCCGACGCCGACACCCTCCGGCAGGTGGCCCTGCAGGTGGACCCGTCGCTGGCCGGTCTGCTACCCGAACGGGGCTGGGAGGCGGTCGCCGTCGCGCTGCTGGAGCGGGCGGCGCGGCTGTCCGAGGAGATCCACGACGATGCGGGCTGGACCACGGCAACGCTCAACCTCTGCAACCTGCTGCCGGCCGGCGAGGACCGCCGGAAGGTGGCGCTCCTCACCGACGTAGTGGCTCGCAAGGAGGCGGTCGGCGACCGGCTCGGGAAAGCAGTGGCGCTGGCTAACCTGGGCGCAGCACACCGCGCCCTTGGCCAGGACGAGGAGGCCGCTCGGGCGCTGGAGGGCAGCCTGGCGATCTCCCGGCCCGCCGGCTACTTCGAGTCGGCCGCGCAGGCCGCCCGCGACCTGGCCGACCTGCGCCGCCGGCAGGGCGACCAGGGCGCCGCCGAGGCGGGCTACCGCGAGGCCGTGCAGATGATCGAGGCGGCGCGGACGCAGGTCCCCCTGGACGACCGTGCCCGGGTCGGCTTCGTCCGCAACAAGGGCCGGGCGTACACCAGCCTGGTCGATCTCTTGGTCGACCACGAGGCGCACGACGAGGCATTCGAGCTGGTGCAGCGGGCCAAGTCCCGAGCACTGCTGGAGCTCGCCGGTATCGCTGGCCTCCAGCCGACCGTCGCGCCGCGCGGCCGCGCGGCCGACCTGCTCGCCGATGAGGAGCGGTGCCTAGCCCAGTTGCGCGGCGCCCGCGCGGCGCTCGAACCCGGCACGGCCGACGGCGGCGCGGGGCCGGCCGTCGACAGCGACGCGGCGCCCATCCTTACCCGGCTCTCTGCCGTCTACGACGAGCTATCCGGCTTCGACCCGGAGTACGTGGCGATGCGCCGTGGAACTGTGGTGAGCGTGGCCGAGCTACGTGACTGGCTGGCCGAGCAGGGCCGGCCGGTCCTGCTGGTGGAGTATTTCCTCAGCGGCAGCCAGTTGACGCTGTTCTTCCTGCGTGCTGAGTGGGTCCACGTGCGAGTGCGCCGGCTGCCCTGCACGCCCGAGGACATCTCGACCGGGTACGACGACTTCCTGCGCCAGGTCGTGCGCTACCGCAACGCCGCCGGCGCCGGCTGGACCAGCCTCGCCCGGCTGCTCACCGCGCCGCTGGCCGAGCATCTGCGCCCCGGTGACCTGGTGTATCTGGTGCCCCACCGCCGGCTGCACAGTCTGCCGGTGCACGCGCTGCCGGTGGAGTCCCAGCCGCTGATCGCCGACCATCCGGTCGCGTACGCGCCGGCGTCCGGGCTGCTGCCGCTGACCCAGAACCCGGCCAAGGGCACCGGACGGCTGGACTCCTGCGCGTCCTTCGGGGTGGTGTTCGAGGAGGAGGCCAGGCAGGTCGCCGCGCTCTTCGGCGCCGAGGTCATCGGCCCGGCCGACCTGCACGCCGACGCCATGGAGGAGCTGTGCACCGGCAAGGACGTCTGCCACTTCTCCTGCCACGGCTACTTCAACGCCGCGTACCCGCTGTCGTCCGGGCTGATCCTGCGGCCCGATCGGGACGCCTCAGGGCCGCGGTTCGACCGGGACGCCTTCACACCGCCCGACCCGGGCAGCCTGCTCACCGCCCGGCGGGTGATGGACATGCGGCTGCGCTCCGAGCTGATCTGCGTGAGCGCCTGCGAGAGTGCGTCCAGCGAGATCGGCGAGGGCGACGAGCTGCTCGGCCTGGTGCGGGCGTTCCTGCACGCCGGCGCCTCTTCCCTGGTCGCCAGCCTATGGGTTGTGGACGCGGACAGCACCCGCGACCTGATGGTCGCCTTCTACCGGCACCTGCGCGAGCAGTACGCGCGAAACGGGGCCATCGACAAGGCGGACGCGCTGCGCCACGCCCAACTGCAACTCATGGACGCCGTCGGCGCGCGATCCTCGTTCTACTGGGCGCCGTTCGTGCTCATCGGTGATTGGCGGTAGCGATACGGGAAGGAGCGAGGCGGTGAGCGAGAACGCCGTGGACATCGAGCTGGCCGTGATCGGGTTCGAGCCGGACAAGGGCCCTGGGGAGGATCAGGCTGAGCTGCGAACCCTCCTGGGCAAGCGCAATGTCGTACGCCTGGGGGCGCCACGCTACGGCGACTACCTCGCGGAGCTGCGCGGGCCCGGCTCCAGCCTCCCGGCGGAGGTGGAGCAGCGCAGCCGCGAGGGATACGGCTTCCAGCGCGTCTGCCCGACGCTGACGCTGCTGCCCGATCGCGATTGCGCGTTCATCGCCGCCGAGTTGAGCGTCGAGCTGCTCACCTCGCCGGCCACGGCCGCCGGGTCCCCGGCGGTCGGCGCGGCCACGAGCCGCCCGGCCCGGCCGATCGCATATGACATCAAGCCGGCCGAGGTGCTGGAGGAATTGCCGTACAGCCTGCGCTCCGGCAACACATACGAGCTGGGTGGCGAGGCCGGCGCCGCCTTCGGCAAACTACTGGCCAAGGTGACGGCGGAGAACGCGGTGGAGCGCAAAGGCGTACGCGTGGTGCGCCGGATGTACGGCTACGGGGTGAACTTCTCCGAGGTCGGCTGGCGGCTGCAGGCCACTGTGGACCACGAACTGGCCGGGGACGTGCGCGATCTGGAGTTCGTCGCCCAAGTCCCGGCCGGCGCCGCGCTGGTCGGCAGGTTCCACATCGCCGCCGAGATCGCCATCCACACGACCGCGGACCGGTGGCTGACGGCGAGCTTCGGCCCGCGCCGGCAGGGACCGGTGCTGGAAGTCACCTACCCCCTCGCAACGCCCTGACCTGGGCGCATCCGGCGGTTCCACAAGCGCGCCACAGCCGACGCACCGGGCGGGCAGAGCGGCCGTGTCAATCGTGGCGGTGTCCGTTCTCAGCGAAGGTGGCGAGCGTCAGTGCTGCTGACCTGCGGCTCGCCAACTTGGTTGAGAAGCGGCGCAGTCGGTTGTTCTCACCAGAGCCGGCGAGTGTTGAGCTTCGCCTTGATCCACTGGGCCAGCGCATCGCTTTCGCAAAACGCTGTGCGATACGACAACCCCAAGCGTGGCCGGGCATCGACCCATGACACCGTAGGGAGAGCGTGAAGGGTGCAACTTCAGGGTTACGGCTGTAGGCAGGCACGATAGCTGACGTTGTCGCCCTGGAAGGATGGCCGTCGTGGTGGTACGCACCCTGGCTTTCATGACTGTCCGTTGGGTTCTCGGCCTGGTTGGGCTGGGTCCCTCGTCGGACGCCAAGGACGTGGAGATCGCGGTGCTGCGCCACCAGGTGATGGTGTTGCGCCGCCAGGGGTGCTGTTGCGTTACGCCAGGTCGCGGCATGTTGAAGCTTCGCCCTTCCCGGGATCAGATCGCCAAGGCCAGCTCGTCGAACGCGACCACCAACCGCCGGTTCACCAGCTCCTCGACCGCCAGCTCGTAGTAACCGCGCCGAACGTTCTGGACGAAGGCATGCCCGGCGATCACGATCCTGGCGCTGCGGTCCTGTTTGAGCCCGCGCATCGGCCGCAGCCGCGCCTTCAAGCGCCCATGGTCCGCCTCAACGCGATTGTTGGCGTATTGATCGGTGCAATGCCGGGTTGCAGGCAGCAGGCCTTCGAGCACCGCCGGGTACGTCGCCGCCAGGTCGGTCACGACCTCGACTGGTGTCACCTTCGTCGTGCCGATCGCTCGCTCGAAGAACCGACGCGCCGCTGTGGTGTCTCGCCGTGGCGAGACGAACACGTCGACCACCTGCCCGAACTGGTCGATCGCCCGGTAGACGTAGCGCCACTGCCCGGCGACCTTCACATAGGTCTCGTCCACCTGCCAGCGAGTTCCCACCAGGTGCCGGCACGGCCGGGCAGCCTCGGCCAGCAGCGGCGTGAACCGCATCACCCAGCGGTAGACCGTGACGTGGTCGACCTCGACGCCGCGCTCGGCGAGCAGCTCCTCGACGTCGCGATAGGAGAGCCCAAACCGCAGGTACCAGCGGACCGCGACGACGATGACCTCGGGCGGGAAACGGAAGCCGGCGAAGGCGGACTGCGGGACTGGAGCGGGGCGAGCCCGGCGAGTTCTCATGCGGGAAGTCTCGCTGCTCGAAGGCGGTCACGGCGAATGCAACAGCGCCCGTCCAGCTGCTTGAGCGGCTGGACCGGCGGCGCCTGCCACGGCTGCGCCAGGGCTGGGCCGATGCGGGCTACCGCGGCGCCTTCCTGGCCTGGGCGCGCCAGCGCCACCGGATCGCGTTCCAGCTCGTCGCGCGTGGCGATGGCGGCCGGCGGCGCCGTTGGGTCGCGCCGGGGGAGCAGCCGCCGGTCGTCCCGGCGTTCGCGGTGGCCCCACGACGGTGGGTGGTGGAACGCACCTTCGCCTGGCTGGGACGGTTCCGCCGGCTCAGCAAGGACTACGAGTACCTCCCGGCGACCTCCGAGGCGGTGATCCA
>JBKPDO010000095.1:0-1707 GCA_046727955.1 bacterium
GTGTGGACCAAGCTGTGGCCGCTGGCCACGCGAGCAGGGCTCGTGCATCGTGCCACCCTCGAGTCGCTCCTCCAGGTCAGCGTGCAGGGCAAGCTCTGCCTGCTGGCCGCTCCGGCCGGCTTCGGCAAGACGACGCTGCTCATCCAGTGGCGCGCTGCAACGGCCGGCAGCCGTGTGGCGTGGGTCTCGTTGGACGAGCACGACAACGACCCGACTCGCTTCTGGGTCTATGTGGTCGAGGCGTTGCGGACCGTCGAGCCGAGCGTGGGCGCGACCGCACTCGAGGCCCTGCGGCGCACGAGCGCTGACCTTCGCCGGGTCGTCCTGCCGTCGCTGCTCAACGAGCTGAGCGTGGTCGGCTCGCAGCTCTTTCTGGTGCTGGACGACTACTACCTGGTGACCAACCCCACGTGCCACCAGACGCTCACCTTCTTCCTCGACCACCTCCCAGTGGGCGTCCACGTGGTGCTGTCGACGCGTGCCGACCCACCGCTGCCACTGGCCAGGATGCGGGCCAGGGGGGAGCTGGCCGAGATCCGTGTTGCGGAGCTGCGGTTCACCAGCGAGGAGGCGTCCGCACTGCTGAATGCCTCGATGGGGCTGCAGCTTGAGACCGACGACGTGAAGCGCCTGGTGGAGCGGACCGAGGGATGGGTGGGCGGGCTGTACCTGGCCGGCCTGTCACTGCGCGGTAGGGAGGACGCGAATGCGTTCATCGACTCGTTCCAGGGCGACAGCCGCTATGTCGCGGACTACCTGGGCGCTGAGGTGCTCGCCCGCCAGCCGGAGGCGATCAGGACGTTCCTGCTGCGGACCTCGGTCCTGGAGCGCCTGTCCGGGCCGTTGTGCGACGCCGTGCTCGGGGCCGTAGGGTCTGCCGGGCTGCTGCGCGAGCTGGAGCGCGCCAACCTGTTCCTGGTGCCGCTGGACGATCGCGGCGAGTGGTACCGCTACCATCGGCTGTTCGCGCAGCTGCTGCGCGTGGAGCTTGCCAGCCGCGACGCCGCGCTGCTGCCGGCGCTGCACCGGCGGGCCGCGGCGTGGCATCGAGACGCGGGCAGCGTCGAGGAGGCCATCGGTCACGCCAGCGCGGCCGGGGACTTCGCCGAGGCTGGTGCGCTGATCGCGCGGCACTGGCTTACGCACAGCCGCCGCGGGCGGCTGGTGACCGTGGCCCGCTGGCTGGACGGGCTGCCCGACGAGGCGATCACGGCCGACCCGCCGGTCGCCTACGTCGCCGGCTGGATCCGCGGGGTCCGCGGCGCCTCCAGGCAGGAGACCGAACGCTTCCTGGCCGCCGTGGAGCGTGGCGGCTACGAGGGCCCGCTGCCCGACGGCGTCAGCTCGCTGGCGTTCGGCGTCGCCCTGGTGCGCGCCGCGCTGCTGTTCGACGACGTGGGGCGTTCGGTTGGCGCGGCCCGGCACGCGCTGGAGCTCGCCGGCCCACAGCCCTCACCCTATTGGTGGATGGCGCTGGCGGCGCTCGGCCAGGGTCTGTACCTGTCCAGACGGTCGGCGGAGGCGCGGCCGCGGCTGGAGGAGCTGGTCCGGCGCGTGTCGGCGGCCGAGCAGCCGTTCGCCGTCGTCATCGCGCTCGCGGTGCTGTCGCTGATCGCCGGCGACGAGGATGACGATCGCACCGCCTTGGCGCTGGCGCGCCGCGCCGTGGCGGTCGTCGAGGAGCAAGGGCTCAGCGCCGAGCCGCTG
>JBKPDO010000096.1:0-10125 GCA_046727955.1 bacterium
GAGCCGCACCGCGGTGGCGTGCGCCGCCCGGGCCGGCGCCAGCGCCTCCTCGCGGCGCCCGGCCGCCAGCAGCGCCTCGGCCAGCCGCCAGCGCGAGCGGGCCTCCTCGTACAGGTAGCCGTAGCCGAAGGCGTCCACCGAGGCCGCCCACAGGTCCGGGGCGGCACGCCCCTCCAGCCGCGCCCATTCGGCCTCGGCCCGGGCCAGCCAGCCGAGCGCCTCCGGGCCCACCTGACGGCCGATCGAGCGGGACTTCCGCACCGCGGTCCTTGCCTGCTCGAGCAGTGGCTGGCCAGTCTTCAGGGCCTCTTCCACAGCGGCGTCGTCGCCGGCGGCGCGCGCCCGCACGGCCCGGTCGGCCTCGGCCGCCAGCCCCAGCGTGGCGGGCCAGATGGCGCTGAGCTCCCACTGCTCGTCGGTGGCGTCCAGCAGGGCAAGGGTGGCGCTGGCCAGCTCCCGGGCGCGGTCCAGGTCTCCCCGCCAGCGGGCGAGGTCGGCGCCGCAGCCGCCGCCCATGTAGCTCACCCAGCTGTCGTCGCTGTGCCGCTCCTGGAGGCGGGCGAGCCGCTCGGCCGCGCCGGGACGACCGCGACCGACCTCGACATACAAGGCCACCGCGTACAGGCTGGCGGCCGGGTTACGCTCGTCGAACGTGGCCGCCAGGCGCTCGGCCTCGTCCCACGAGCCGGCGACGTAGTCGGCATAGCAGCGCATGATGCGGGAGTGCACGCCGTATTCGGACCAGGTGAGGCCACTGTTCTCGGCCAGCGCGATCGCCTCGCCGAAGACGGCGGCAGCGGCGACCATGTCGCCCCGGTCCAGCTCGAGCACGCCCAGCGAGTACTGCGCCCGCACTTCCAGCCCGTGGTCGCCGACCGCGGCCGCCTTGGCGCGGGCGTCGTGCAGGAGAGAGCGGCCGACGTCCGCATTGTCGAGGCGCTGCTCGATGACGGCCAGGGTGATCAGCGCGCGAGCCTCCTCGCCGGCGCTGCCCACCGCCCTGGCCGTCGCGAGCGCCTCGTCGCAGTAGCGCCGGGCCTCGTCGTACTGGCGCATGGACGCCAGGACGCGGGCGAGCCCGGCGGTGACCTGCGCGCGCAGCGCCGTCGGGGGATCGGCGTCCACTAGCTCGACCGCACGCCGGCAGACCGCCACTGTCTCGCTGAGATCGTCTTCCACCTGGTACAGGAAATTCCCGAGGCGCTCGTATACCAGGGCCACGCGCGGGCGCTCCGCGCTGGCGTCGAGGGCGGCCACCGCCTCCCGGGCGTGGCTGACCGCACGCCGGTAGTCCCCGGAATCGCTGGCCGCCTCGGCGGCCCTCAGTAGCAGGTCGACACGGTCCACGGCGGCCACCGAGGCAGCGTCCGGCACGCGGTCCCACAGCTCGCACGCCTGCAGGAGATGGTGGAGGGCCTCGGCCGGGGCGGAGACCGCGGTCGCGTCGGCCGCCGCTCTGACCAGCGCGGCGAGCGCGCCGGGTAGGTCGTGGGCGGCCATGCAGTGGTAGGCCAGCTCCGCGGCCGGACCGTGGTCGGCCAGCAAGCGCGCATAGGTAGCGTGCAGCCGGGTCCGCTCCCCCGGCAGCAGGTCGCCGTACACGACCTCCTGGAGGAGCGCATGGCGGAACCGGTAGCTCTCGGTCACCGGGTCCGCGACCAGCACCTGGACGGCGATCGCCTCGCGCAGCCCCTGCTCGAGCTCAGGCTCCGGCCGGCCGGCGGCGGCCACGAGGAGCTGGTGGCCGACCCGGCGCCCGGCCACCGCGGCCACTTTCAGGACCTCCCGGGCCAGCTCGGACAGGGCCTCCACCCGGCCGAGCAGCACGTCGGTGAGTGCCTCGGGCAGCATCACCTCGGCCCGCACGGCGCCGGCCGCCACCAGCTCCTCGGCGAAGAAGGCATTGCCCTCTGAGCGGGTCAGGATGCGGTCGACCGCGGCGCCAGAGACGCGACCGCCGGCCAGGGCCTCGACGTACTCGGTCAGCTCGGCGCGGTTAAACGGCGGCAGCTCGACCCGCTCGAGGTCGGGCACCCGGAACAGCTCGGCCAGCAGCGGGCGCAGGGGATGGCGGCGGTGCAGCTCGTCGGACCGGTAGCTGGCGACCAGGGCGATCCGCCCGGTCCGCAGGGTCCGGACCAGGAAGGCCAGTAAATCCCGAGTGGAGCGGTCGGCCCAATGCATGTCCTCGATCACCAGCAGCAGGGGCGCCAGCTCCGACAGGCGGACGAGCAGGGACAGCACGCCGTCCATGAGCTGGACCTGCTCGAACCCGTCGCTGGAGATGGGGGTCGGCACCCGCTCCTCCCCCGCCTTGGGCAGCAGGCGGCCGAGCCCGGGCACGGCGGCGACCAGCGGGGCGGCCGCCTCGGCCTCGCCAGGTCGTGTCCACAGGTCGCGGAAGGCGTCGACGAAGGGGACGTAGGGCAGGCCGACGTCCCCGACCTCCATGCAGCCGCCCACTAGCACGCGGGCGCCTCGCCGCTCGGCGCGGGCGACGAGCTCGGCGATCAGGCGGGTCTTGCCAACTCCGGCGTCGCCGGCCACCAGCGCGGCCGAGGCGCGGCCGTCCTCGGCCCGCTCGAGCACCTCGAGCAGGCGGCCGAGCTCGCTCGCCCTGCCGACGAACAGGGAAGTGGTCGCGGTCACCATATCCGCAAGTATCCCGCCGGCCCGGGACAATGAAAACGTGAGCGGGCCGGCCGTGGGCGATGAAAGCGTGAGCGGGCCGGCCTCCAGGTCCGGCCCGCTCACGGGCTTGAGATTGGTGCTCACCACACTTACCTGGCGGTCGCTGGGCGGAGCTTTCCTCCAGGAGCGGTGCGGGAGCGCTGCCGCCGCAGCCGCCGGGCGCGCCGCGCCAGGCGCTCGCGGGAGGCCTCCTGCCGCAGCTCGTCGATGTGCTGCTGCGCGATCATCGCGCTGGTGTCCAGAAGCGTTGCGCTCATCTTGCCCTCCGTGTCTTCGTCCTCGTGTTCACACTGATGAAGGTAGGTCTAAGGTGGCCCCTCGCACCTCGGGCGACAGCCTTAGATCGGCCTGGCCGACGCCTCATTTCCGCAGCTCGGCGCGGCCAGAGTGGATGGCGGCCTAAGCCTGAGGTCCTCAGCGGCCTCGGTCTCAGGGGGGCGAGGAGCCCGCGGCGCCCGGAGGTGCCATGAGGTGCCATGTTTAGGCCGCTCGTCGCCCTTAGGCGGCCGGTCAGGGCCTGGGGAGGCGCCGGTCAGGGCCTGGGGAGGCGCCGGTCAGCGCCCTGGGGAGGGGCCGGTCAGCGGCGCAGGCCGATCACGGTCTCTTCGGCGAGGTGGTCGACCACCGCCTCGAGGCTCCCGGTCTGCTCGTAGACGCGCAGTTGCCGGTCGGCGCTGGTGCCGCCCTGCAGGATCGTGTGGACGTACTCGACGTCCTTTCGGGAGCCGAGCTCGTCCACCACGTCGTCGACGAACTCCAGCAGCTCCAGGGCGAGGTCCCGCATCGGCACCTCCACCAGCTTGCCGAAATCGATCAGCGGCCCGTCGATGCCGTATCGCATGGCGCGCCACTTGTTCTCGCCGATCAGGCTGGGATGGTATTTCCGGAACCCGAGGTTCCGAGCGCGCAGCGACAGCAGCTTGGCGCAGATCGCCTGGATGAGCGCCGCGATGCAGATGACCTCGTCCACCTTGGTGCACGCGTCGCAGACGCGGAACTCGATGGTTGGGTACTGCCAGTGCGGGCGCAGATCCCACCAGATTTTCTTGCCGTTGTCGATGGAATTGGTCCTGACGAGCAGCTTGACGTAATTCTCGAATTCGTCATAGGAGCTGAACTCAGGCGGAATCCCTGTGCGCGGGAAGCGCGACCAGACCACGCTCCGGTACGACTTGAGCCCGGTAACGCGCCTGAGCCAGAACGGGCTGGAGGTCGACAGGGCGAGCAGGTGCGGCAGGAAATACCGTGCCTCGTTCATGAGCTCGACACGTGACTCCGGGTCCGCGATGCCGACGTGCACATGCATGCCGAAGATCAGCAGCTCGCGAACCACGTCCTGCATCTCGTCCTCGATCAGCTTGTACCGCTCGAGCTCGGTGATCCGCTGGTCCTGCCAATGCGAGAACGGATGGGTGCCAGCCGAGACCACGCGCAGCCCCTCTGGGCCGAGCAGCGACACCAGCGTGCCGCGCAGGCGCAACACCTCGTCGCGTGCCTCGGCGACATTGCTGCAGATCCTGGTCCCGACCTCGACCACCGACTGCAGCATTTCGGCCTTGACGTCGTCACCCAGAATGGGCCGGGCCGCCGCGAGCAGGGTGTCGATATGCGCCCTGAGCTCACCGTCAGGGCCGACGATCTGGAATTCCTCCTCGATGCCGATCGTGAGCGGCTGCTCGCTCATCGCGACCTCCCCGGACTTGCCCGGACTTGCCCGGCCGGCCAAATCGACAGGCCCATTTTGACTCCCCCATAGCCCGTCACTCTACCGGCGGTCCCAGCCACCGCGACACCCGGGCCAGCCTGATCAGGGCTGGATCGTCACCGCCTGGAGCGTGACCGGCTGGTGAAGCGTGTAATCCAGCTCGTCGGCCTGGGAGACACCCGCCGGGGTCAGCACGTCCATCGCCTTGGGCACGCTGCTCGGGTCGACCGTGCAGTGGGGGTCGGACGAGGCCGTGGCGCACACCCCGAACGCGAACTCCTGCGGCGTGGAGGCGAAGCCGCGGGCCTGGTCGGGGCTGAAGCCGTCCTGGCCGGTCAGCACGACCGTGAAGCCCCAGCCCGGGCCGGGCTGGCCGAGGCTCGCCTTGGGCACGCTGAAGGTGATCAGGCGAGAGATCTCGTTCGCCCTGATAGTGATCGTGCCGAGGGTCGCCCCGCCGGCGTCCACGTAGCGCTGGCCGAAGCCCTGGACCTCCAGCAGGCGGCTCCACGCCGACCCCGCGGCGATCGCATAGTTGCGCTGCGGGAACGACGCCGCGGTCGAGGTCTGCGCGGCCGCCGGATCGTGCACGTACACGTCGACGAGCTGGGCGCCGAGCGGGCTGCCGAAGGTGGGCGAGAGGTTGCGGGTCCGCACCCGGAAGATGACGTTGGTGCCGTCGTCGAGGACCTGGAAGCGCTCCAGGTCGAACGCGCCCGGCTGGAAGTTCGTGGAGGTCGGGTAGGCGTAGTTGCCCGGCCCATTGTCGTCGGAGTCTGGGTCGCTGACGTCGAACAGCACCGTGCCAGGAGTGAAGTCGAGCACCACCGTGCGCTTGAGGTGCGCGGTGCCGCCGTCGCGGGCGGTGGCGACCACGTCCAGAACGATCGTGCCGCCGTTGATCGGCACGTCGGCGCTCCAGGTGCCGTCGCGCCCGGCGGTGGTCGTCACCACGGTGTTCTCCGAGTCCCTGTCGCTGTTGGTCGCCGACACGTCGATGGTGCTGTCCCGCGCCGCGGTGCCGGTCACGTGGACGGGCGAGGAGGCCACGGCGGTCCTGTCGGCCGGAGCGGTGACGGTCAGGTCGGTGGCCCCCTGCGTGTGGGTCACGTAGCGGTGCACGGTGCCGGCCGGCTGCTCCAGCAGCCGCCGGGCGTCAAGGTCGCGCACCAGCCGCACGAACTGAGCCGCCGACCAGGTGAGCGGCGCGGCAGAGCCGGCGGGCTGACCGTTGGCGAAGCCGATCGAGGCGACCTCGGGCGCGGTGCCGAACGGGGACGGCGCCAGGTCGGCGTTCTCCCAGTCCTGCTCCGGGATGAGGCCGACGCCGCCGGCGAAGCGCCGCATGGCGTCGGCCAGAGCCTGCGCGGTCGCCTGCTGGCCGATCGCGATGTGGTGCTCGGCCCGCTCCCCCGCCAGCACCGGCCACAGGTGCCCGCTGCCCCGGTTGGTCGGCGCCCACGGATGGCCGTCGGCGTTGCCGTCGCCGTAGCCGTCGCCGTTGTAGCGGTGCCAGCCCGGCCCGTTCACCGTCTCCGACCTGATGGTGGCGTCCACGATCGGGAGGGAGCGCGCCACGTCGGGGTCGTCGGCCGGGAACAGGCCGAGCCGGGTCAGCTCGAGGAAGCCGGCGTCGATGACCTCGCGCTGGTCGAGCGTTGGGCCACCGTTGCCGACGTTGTAGCTGATGGCGGCGTTCGGGTCGCCGGTCTTGGAGAGCCGGATGAAGTACGGCTGCTGGCTCTTGGAGCCGTTGGTGGTGACCGTCCAGCCCTTGACCGAGCGCTGGAAGTCGTCGGCGACCCCGCGATAGACGCGGGCCGAGGCGCGGTCGCCCGCCTGGTCGGCGATCCTGGCCGCGGCGATGAGCCCGGCGACCTCTGCCGCGATGGTCGAGGGCGAGAAGCCGCTCTGCTCCTCCCAGCGCTCGGCGCCGAAGGCCGGCCCGTGGCTGATCGCGAAGTCGGCCGCCCGCTTGACGTGGGCCTGGTAGAAGGCCGTGTCGGTGATGCCGGCCTGCAGCGCCATCAGGATCGGGTAGGTGACCTCGTCGAGCTGGGTGCCGAAGGTGTCCGGCGCCGCCTTGCCGTTGACCAGGCTGTTGCGCGGCATCGAGCCGTCCGGGAGCTGCTGGCGCTCGAACAGGAAGCGCACGGTGTCGCGGGCGGTGTCCAGGTCGCCGTCGAGCAGCAGGCCGGTGAAGGTCTCGTACAGGTCGCGCGCGAACACCTCTCGGTAGGAGCCGAAGTAGGTTCCGTTGGCGCTCCCCGCCGCCACCGCCTGTCCCCACGGCGAGGCCAGCGAGGCCACGATCGCGCCGGGGAAGGTCTTGTCCTCGGACGCCTTGAGCACGTTGGCGCTCAGGTAGTACGAGCTGGTGAGCGCCCGCCGGGTGGCGGAGGGCAGGCCGCGGAAGGCGTTGCCGGGCGAGCGCAGCCGCGCATCGTAGGCGACCCAACCGGCGCTGTAGCGGTCCAGCTGGCGGTCGAGCCGCCCGGCGAGGCTGGCGCCCGCCGTTGCGACGGCCTCGGCCTGGGTGGCGCCGAAGCCGAGCGCGAGGGTGACCTCCGGTCCCGGCGTCAGGTCCACCTGAGTAGTCTGCACGAGGTTGCCGGCGGCCGCGCTGTCGTGGACGACGTTGAGCGCGCGGTCTTGGTCGAGCTGGACCAGGCCGTCGGAGTCGGTGCCGGCGTAGCCGTTGGTCACCTGGGTAAACGGCCTCGACGGCCGCAGCGCGGCGTGGACCGGCTGGGCGTAGTCGCGGTTGGCGGCGATAGTGGCGGTGTTGACGTCGCTCGCGACCGGCACCGGCTGGCCGGTGCTGGTGTCCACCGTGCCAGTGTCGCCGCCGGCGTTGTCGGGGCCGCCGCCTCCGTTGCCGTTCACGGTGGGGTCGAAGCGGACGTAGAGGCGGTAGCTGTCGCGGCTGCCGACCAGCGGCCGGAAGGTGGTGTGCAGCAGCACGGTGGCCCGGTTCGGGTCGGTCAGGTAGTCGGTGACGATCTGATAGCGGCCGTTCTTCGCGGTGGCCGTGACCTGGCAGGCCATGCCGCCCGGATCCAGCGCCCTGACGGTGTAGGTCATGTCCCGGGTCTGCAGATCGGTGAAGGTCACCCCGTCAGTGACGATGTACTGCAGGGTCTCGACGTTGGTGTTGTCGACGGTCGGGTAGTAGACGTCCGACAGGACCCCGCCCGCCACCGTGTACCAGACCTGGGAGGTGCGGTTACGCGCCGTGCCGAGGCAGTCCTTGCGGGCCAGGTCGAAGTGGGACAGGGCGCCTGGCCCACCGGTCGCCGGTCCCCCCTGCGTCACGGCCGGTGCGGCCTCCTGCGCCGCCTCCGCCGCACGTACCGGGAGGCCCACCTGCGCGGTGAGCGCGAGCCCGGCGGCCACCACGATCCCCACCACGCCGTACCGGACTCGCCTCACTGCGCCCCACCCCCAACTGCGCTGATAAGCCACTTGGGCGGGATGCTAGCTTCTTCCGATCGGCAGGGGAAGCGGTGATCCGCTCCGGTCAGCGCCGCGAGGGCAGGCGGGTAACCGTGTGCAGGGCGGAGCGGACGGCGGCGTTGTGCCAGACGTTGCGGGCGTTCGACCACTGGCGGCGGCGGTCGACGCAGACGACGGTGGTCTCCACCGGCTGCTCGACCCCGAAGTGCGCCGCCAGGCTCTTGAGGGTGTGCTGCCAGAAGCGGTCCTCCTTGCGGTGGCCGCCCGCCGCCAGCGCCATCTCGTAGATCGGGTCGCTCGCGCGCAGCAGCACCTGCGCCTGCGCGATGGTGCGGCCCTCCTGCTCGGCGGCGCTGAAGGTGATCCAGGCGGCGAAGATGTGCCCCTCCGGCGTCATGAAGGTGAAGGACACGTCGTCCGCGTACAGCACCAGCACCCCGGTGGAGAGCAGCAGCCGGCCAGGCATGCTGAGGTTGAGCAGCGCCACCTCGCCAGGGGCGATGCCGGTCAGCGGGCCATAGAACCAGTTGCGCGCCGGCCAGAAGCGCTGGAAGTTCTCCTTCCAGGTCTTGATCACCTCGGCGGGCGAGACGCCAGCGTCGCCGAGATCGACCCGGTAGGTCTTCTGCCAGAGCTTGCCGAAGCCCTGGACCGGACCGGTCACGCGGCGGCCGGTCACGTTGAGGTTGACCGCCTCGTCCGGGACGGCACCGACCTCCAGCGTGTGCACGCCGACGGCCCAGTACTCAGCGTCCCGGGGCGCCGCCATTGCCTCGGCCATTGCCTCGGCCGCCGCCGCGGCCCCCGCCTCGGCCGCGGCCCCCGCCTCGGCCGCGGCGGGCTCGATGGCCTCGTTCAGAGGCTCTGCAGGTTTGTCCGATTGCATGCTCACGGCTCCTCCGTTCCCAGCGCGCCAGTAGTGGTCGCGCTCTTCACCGCCGTGTCCTCGTCGGCGTAGACCGTCATGAAGTCCGACAGGCGAGTTATCTGAAAGATCTCCTGGTAGTGGTCGATGAGACCGAAGGCCGCGACCTCCCGGCGCTCGCTCCGGGCCCGTGCCAGCAGCTCCAGGATCAGGGCGAGACCGGTCGAGTTGATGTAGCGGACCTGCTCGAAACTCAGGACGAGCGTGGACGGGTCGGTGCGCGCCGCCTCGGCGTACGCCGCCTGCAGCGGCTCGTGAGCCGCGATGTCGACGATCCCCTCGAAATCGATGACGCTTGCCTCCCCCCGGTGCCGCACGGTCGCCCTGAACTCACCAACGACCATCTCCGCTCCTTTGCCGGATGCGGCATCTGTCCGGTACCTCGATGCCGCTCCAAGATCGTTGTAGCGCGCCAGCGTTCCGGCACCGTTACGGCGAGCCCGCCGATGACCGTTACGATCTTCCTATCGGACGTCGCCGTTGCAGGAGGAGGGCAGGTGTCGGGGCTCTGGCTGGCGCTGCTCGGCCCGCCGCGGATCAGGGTGGGCGGTGTGCCCATCCAGGTGGACACGCGCAAGGCCATCGCCCTGCTGGCGTACCTGGCGGTGACCGGTGAGCGCCACGGGCGCGACCAGCTTGCCGAGCTGCTCTGGCCCGAGCACGACTCGGAGCACGCTCGCGCCGCCCTGCGGCGCACGCTCTCGGCGCTGAACCGCGCCCTCGGCGACGACCGCCCCGGCATGCTCCAGGCCGACCGCGCCAGCGTCGGGCTCGACCCCGGCGCCGCCGAGCTGGACCTGCGCCGGTCCGAGGACCTGCTGGCGGCCTGCCGCGGCCACGGCCACCCGCCCGAGCAGGTGTGCGAGGCCTGCGTGGCGCCGCTCACCGAGGCGGTCGCGCTGCACCGCGGCGACTTCATGGCCGGGTTCGCGCTGCGCGACGCCGCCGGCTTCGAGGACTGGCAGCTCCTCCAGGCGGAGCGCCTGCGGCGCGGGCTGGCCGGAGCGCTCGACCGCCTGGTGCTGGGGCTGGCGGGCACCGGCGCGTGGGAGCGGGCACTGGAGGCGGCCCACCGCCGCGTCTCCCTCGACCAGCTCCACGAGCCCGCCCACCGGCAGCTCATGCAGGTCTACGCCTGGAGCGGCCAGCGCGCCGCCGCGCTGCGCCACTACCGCGAGTGCGTGCGGGTGCTCGACCAGGAGCTGGGCGTGCCGCCGCTGGAGGAGACCACCGCGCTTTACCAGGCGATCGCCTCGGACAGTCCGCCGCCGGTCCCGGAGCTGCTGAAGCCTACCGGCGGCGGCGGCCGGCCGGCCGCCGCCGCGACGGCACCCGCGCCGGCACCCGC
>JBKPDO010000097.1:0-3613 GCA_046727955.1 bacterium
CGATCCGGTCGGTGATCGGCGGCGGCGAGGGCAGCTGGGTGGGTGCGGCGGGGGCCATCCGGCTGCTTGGCTCCTTCCACGAAGCGACAAGAAGCGGACCCTACCACGTCAAAGCAGCAAACCGAATGGCATTGCGGCTAGCCCAGACGGGCGTGGTCGGGCTGGAGGCGGCGGATGCGGCCGCGGCGGAGTTGGGGGTGTCGCGGCGGCTGGTGTATGTGCTGCTGCGCCGCTGGCGGGAAGGCGAGGGCGTCGTCTCGGACCTGATCCCGCGGCGGTCCAGCGGCGGCCGGGGCCGCGAGCACCTGCCCGATGCGGCGCAGCCCCCAGCCTTCCTGCTTGGCGGCCGCCATGCCCGAGGTCAACGCCGCGGTGGTCACCTCGTCCAGCGCCGCGCGCAGCTCGGCTACCAGCCGCAGCCGGGCCGCGGGCGCCAGGTCGGCCAGCTCGCCGCAGAACCGCTCGACGTCTGCTCGCAGGAACGCCACTCCGTCTGCGTCCATGCCGCACAGGCTGACCACCTGCACCCAGCGCTGTCAACGGATGTGACAGTAGAACCGGTTTCCTGTTCCATTCCTACCGGCACCCGGTGTTGCCGGGCCGGACCGTGCACGTGGCCGTGTGGTTCCGGCTGCTGCGGTCCCTGCTGGACGAGGTCAGCCTCGCCTGTCCACCGTCAGCAAGCACGGCAGGACCACCCTGGAGAGGATCTGGCAGGGGATCGGCCGCCCCGAACGCGGGGGCCTGACCGTCTGGCGGCCCTACGAGCACCTGGACTGGGACATGCAGGAGGCCATGCTGCACGCTGCCGCCACCGCGCTGCACCTGGCCGCCGACGGGAAGATCACCGCGCGCGGTCGGCTCGGCTCCGCACCGCAACCACCCGTCCACCAGCACGTCTACGACGGCGACCGCCCCGACCCGGTGGCCACCGCCTGGCAGGAGGCGATGGCCGAACTGGAGGTCGTCATGACCCAGGCACGCACCGACCCCGACGCCGCCCGGCAACTGCTGGGCCTGCTCACCTTCGGCTGTCGCACGCTGGCCAGGTTCGAGGAGCAGCGCGCCTTCCTGTTCGGCGCCGGCATCCCCGCCGAGTTCCTGCCCAGCGCCCGCGAACTCGGCCGGGCCGATCTTGCGTGATACCGTTCCACATCCTTGAAAGTGGAACAGCCGACCGCGCCCCGACTCCTGGATCGTGCGACCTCGGCCGATCAATCCACCGACCGTCCCGGAAGTCGTTCCACAAGACGTGTTCCGGAAGTCGAGTACGGAGATGATTTCTGGTACGGTCTGGGCATGGGAACCAGCGACCGCCACGCCGCCGGTGGCCTCGACCGTGGACTTGTGCTGGGCTACGCGCGAGTCTCCACAACCAAGCAGAGCCTGGACCGCCAGCTCGCCGCCCTCAACGAGGCCGGCATCCCCAACGAGCGGCTCTATGTTGACAAGAAGACCGGCGCCACCGTCGACCGGCCCGGCCTGGCCGAGCTGCTCAAGTACGCCCGGTCCGGTGACACCATCGTGGTGCACACGCTGGACCGGCTCGGCCGCAACCTCCGCGAAGTCCTCAACCTCGTCCACGACCTGAGTGCCAAGCACATCGGCGTCCGCTCCCTGGCCGACCCGCTGCCCATCGACACCGCCGACGAGGGCATGGGCCGTATCGCGTTCCTCCTGCTCGCCCTGTTCGCCGAGATGGAGCGCGTCTTCACCGCCGAACGCGCCGCCCACGCGCGCGCCGTCGCCGAAGCCGCCGGCCGCCGCATCGGACGCCCCGTGGCCCATCCCGAAGACAAGATCGAGTACGCCCGGCTGCTCAAGGACCAGGGCGTCAGCCTCGGCCAGATCGCTGCCAAGACCGGCATCCCCAAGACCTCCCTGCACCGCTACCTCGGGGTATCCCGATGAAGGTGCTGGTGACTGGCGGGACGAGCGGACTGGGACTCGCCATGGCCTCCGCCCTGGCCACGGCGGGAGCGACGGTCGCGCTGACCGGCCGATCCGGCCAGCGCGCGAGCTGGGTCGCCGCCGAACTGCCGGGGGCGGTTGGCATCGAGCTGGACGTGCGGGACGAGTCGTCGGTGGCCAGGGCGGTCGACCAGGCCTGGTCGCGGCTGGGCGGCATCGACATGCTGGTCAACAACGCCGGGATCGGCATGCGCACGGTCAACCCGCACTTCATGACGCAGCCCCAGGGGTTCTGGGAGGTGCCGGTCGGCGGCTTCCGCGCGGTGATCGAGACCAATCTGACCGGCTACTTCCTGGTGGCGCGCGAGGTCACGCCGCGGATGCTGGCCGCCGGCGGCGGTCGCATCGTCAACATCTCGGTGAGCCATTCGACCATGCACCGAGCCGGGTTCGTCCCCTACGGGCCGTCGCGCGCGGGCAGCGAGGCGCTGTCCCGGATCATGGCCGCCGACCTGCGGGACACGGGCGTCACCGTCAACCTGCTGCTGCCCGGGGGCGCGACCGTCACGGGGATGCTGCCCCTTGACGCCGTGCCCGAGGGCCGGGGATTCCTGGAGCCCGCGGTGATGGGCCCGCCCATCGTCTGGCTGGCGTCCGACGACGCGGCCGGCGTGCATGACGAGCGCATCGTCGCCGTCGAATTCGAGCGCTGGCTGCGCGACAGGAACGGTACACGGTGAGGCGGGGCTGACGGCCCCACCCTCGACCGGTCAGGCGTCGTCGCTGAAGTCCAGGTTGCAGGTTGCGTGGCGGCCGGAGGGCCCACTCATTGCGTACGTCCCAGCAGAAATCCGCTGGCGTGCACACGAGTTCAGACATCCGTGTAGGCGACCTCGAACATCGACAGCAGACAGCCGGCGCCGCGACCTGCGGTGTTGCAGTTGCCCCGTACGGTGAAAATCACGATTGTCGGGGGCTAAACGTACACTCCCGGCCATGCCCGAGACCTTGATCGGCTACGCCCGCTGCTCCACCGACGAACAAGACCTCACCGCCCAACGACAACGGCTGACCGAACTCGGCGTCTCACCGGATCGGATCTACCTTGACCACCCGCGAGGGCATGGCTGTAGCGAGGGCGAAAGGCAAGCTCCGCGGCAAGCAACCCAAGCTCTCACCCAAACAACAGCGCGAGTTCGTCCGCATGGCCGGCACCGGCGAGTACACCATCGCCGACCTCGCCGAACTGTTCACCGTCTCCCGCACCACGGTCTACCGGACGCTCCAACGGCACGACGGCTCAGCGCGCTAACCCCCCGGCGACTCACCGGCTCCTAATCGTTGGTTTTGCGCTGAAAGCTACGGAGACCCCGGATGCGGCATCCCGTCCGCAACCGCACCCTAGTTGACCAGCCAAGACGCCCCGTAGCGCCACTTTTCGTTCCATTGTTCCTCGACCCCAGAGGCGGTCCCGCTCCAGCACCAGGGCGAGCTGATCGCAGAACGCCCGCAGTACCCGGCGCTCGGCGGGGGCCAGCGGGCGCTCACCTCGCAGCACCAGCAGGCCCAGGTGGTGGCCCCCCACCGACAGCGGCAGCCGCTCGGAAGGACGCTCGTCGGTGCCACGATCCCAGCGCGGTGGCAGGTCGTCCTTGTGGGCGCCGACCGTGACCTGCTCGCGCAACTCGCGCGCCGTTGGATC
>JBKPDO010000098.1:0-3613 GCA_046727955.1 bacterium
CGCTTGGCCTGCAGGCGCCAGATTCGCCTGCCGGGCTGACCGTCGTTGGCGAGGATCAGCAAAGCAAGATCCGTCGACGTGACCTACTCGGCGGACTGCTGCATGAGTACCGGCGAGCTGCATGAACGCCTTTACGCACCCCACACGCCGCGTACGCGGCCAGGAAGCCGAGCTTGCCCGGGTCGCACAGCTCGAACGGTCGGGGCGAGATGATCCCTTCAAGTTGGGGCAGGCCTGCAGCAGGCCCGGTGGCTGCTGGAACGACGTCTGGTCGTCGTTGGGGTAGGCGACCTTGACGAGCTCGATCTTCGAGTACTGCGGCGTGGGCAGCTGTCGCCCGCGACTCCAGCGACCAGCCCCGACGAACCTCGTCATGAGGGTCTCGAGCGCGGAGGTAACGCGGTCGTCGGCGTTTTAGCGCCGCGCGGCGTTTAGCGCCGCGCCGATCCAGGTACAGGACCACAGCGGGGTCTTCGCGCGGGTGCGGCTCCCCTGCGGACGACGGGTCTCGGTCCGCGCTCGTACCGCGAACGACCCGGTCAGGACAAGCGGAGGAGTCCTCAGATGTCCAGCGCCCAGTGCCCGCAGTGCGCCAGCCGCGTCACCACGGGCTCAGACAAGTTCTGCACCAGCTGCGGCGCGGCCCTGTCCTGGGACGAGCAGCCCACCGACGAGGGCGGCGCGACCACCGGCGGCCCGAGCTTCGCCTGTCCGGCCTGCCGGGCGCCCACCCCGGCGTCGCGCCTGCTCTGCCAGCGCTGCGGCGCCCTGCTGGAGCCCGCCCAGGCGCCCCTGCCCGCTTCGCTGGCGCCGGGCGCGCCCTGGCGCTGGCGGGCCCCGCTGCTGCTGCTGGCCATCGCCGCCGTGGGGGCGGCCGCCGCCGCGGTGTTGGGCGCCGCGCTCAGGTCGGATGGCCGGCTGTCCCCGCCGCCCACCCCATCGGTGCCGACTACCGCCCGCGCGGCGGCCGCGCCGGCGCCAGTCAAGCTGGACCCACGCTCGATCTCGGCCAGCGCGTCCAGCGAGCTGCCTCCAGCCCAGGAGGTGACCTACTGGATCCGCAACACGCTGGACGGCGACACCCGCACGGCCTGGAACAACCACAGCGCCGTGGACGGCAACGGGGTCGGCGAGACCCTGACCTACCGGTTTTCGAGCCCCGTGCACCTGGTCCGCATCGCCCTGGTGAACGGCTACGCCAAGACCGCCGAGCTCCGTGCCGACAACGGCCGCATCCGGGGAGTGGTCATCCTCACCGACCGCCGCACCCTCCGGGCGAGCTTCACCGACAGCGCCTCCCGCCAGCGGCTCGACCGGGACTTCGGCATGACCCGCAAGGTCACGCTGCGGGTGACGTCGATCTACCCCGGCGCCCGCTACACCGACCTGGCCCTCACCGAGATCGCGTTCTGGGCCGCCCCCAGGTAGCGCGGAGCAAGCGGACGACCCGGCGGTCTGGTGCGCGAGCTTTGTGCCGAGCGCCGCCCCACGGCACCCGGGCTTCCGCGACCAGCCCTACGACGCCACCAAGCCGGCGATGTGCGGCACGTCGTTCTCCCTGGCCGAGGAGCTTCGGCAGCACAACGTCGCCGTCAACGTGCTCTTTGCGGGAGCCACCAGGACCGAGGGTCCGACGAGATCGCCGAGGCACGCCGGCGCTGGGCATCCAGGCCCCCGGCTGCTGCAGCCCGATCACGTCCCCCCCAAGGCCCTGCATCTTGCCGGCCAGCGCCCCGACGCCGGCGGCGACACGGGCCTGGCGAACGACAGCCTGCACTGGAACGCCGCCCACGGCCATGGCGACGTGCGGCGCTGGCGAGCCTCCCAGCGGCATGGTCGGCCGGCGGCTCAGCCGCGTTCGAGTGCTGGCCCGGTCGATACCGGCGCCGTCGCCACCTGGGTCGTCGAGCGTGCCGTCACCAGACGCTCGCGCTGCTCCTCGCGCAGTGCCCATCCGCACGCGGCGCCAAGACCTCCAAGCAGGGCCGCCACCAGCGACGCCTGCGCCCAGTCGGCCAGTGAAGCAGGATCGATCATCTTGACCTCGCTCATCTGTCGATTCGTCCCTTGCTACCCGCTGAGCTGCGAACCGCCCAGCGTGCAAACGACGGTCCCACCGCCGGGTAAGGCCAGGTCGTGAGCTGCTCGAGAACCTCCCAAGAACGCACCGGCGGCGCCCGCGGCCCTACGACGCCGAAGGGGGCTGCCGCGGCGCGCCGTACACGCCGCTGTGCAGGTAGTGGGTGTCGAGGGTGGGGTCGCCGGTCAGGGTCCCACCGCCGGTCTCGGCCGCGTTCTGCCTGGCCTTGGCGGCGGCCATGCGCTCGGCCACCTTCTCGTGGACCTCTCGCACGTCGATGCCGAGCCTGGCGGCGATCATCTCGACCCACACCTCGCCGAGCACGTTGGTGTCGAAATCGAGCTGGGCCCGGGTCTCGGAGCGCTGCGCCTCGCGGTTCTGGGAGATCATCACGAAGGTGGACAGGAAGACCGCCTCCAGCGAGACGATCAGGGTGAGCAGCCCGAAGGGGAACCTGTCGAGGCGCTTCGGCACCGCGACGTTGTACATAACCCACAGCGCGAACCAGCCGACGTGCAGGTAGACGAACAGCATCGACCCGGCGAACCGGGTGATGGCGTCGGCCGCGCGGTCCTGCGGCCGCTGGCGCCTCCCGCAGCAACGCCGACTCGTTGAGGATGCGCATCGACCGGGCCTCCTCGTGGCCTCCGCGCCGACGGTGCCCCTGGCCTTGCGGCCTCGCCCGGCTTGCCCCGCGCACAGCCTACGACCGCGGCGGTGCCGAAAACCGGCTCTTCCCCTGTTTCCGTGGGTCTCAAGGCGCTGTCCATACCTGTGTCCCCGGCCTGATAGCGTGTGCTGGGAGTCAGCGAGGGAGGGTTGGATGGCGGGTCTGGGCCGCAACGAGCGGTGTCCGTGCGGGAGCGGGCGGAAGGTCAAGCGCTGCTGCGGGGTGCGGCGCGGGCCGTCAGAGGATGAGCTGGCCAAGGCGTTCCTCGCCGTCGAGGCGCGGGCGGCGGCCCGGGTGCTGCGCGACCACGACGATGAGCAGTTCGACGAGCTGCACGATGCGCTGGTCGACCTGCCGGCGGTGGACCAGTCGCTGCTGTGGCCTTTGCCGCGGCTGCTCACTCCCGAGCTTGCCCGGCTTGGCGATGCGCTTGCCGAGGAGGACACCGAGGTGGTGCGGGTGGTCCTGCCGGGCGTGCTGGACCGGCTGGATGCGCCACGGGCACGTGCTGGGCTGGCCCGGGCGGTGCTGGCGCTGGGTGCTGCCGGGCGGCTGGCCGCCGAGCTGGCCGCGGCGGCGGTCATCGACCTTGCCAGCCCCTCGACCACGCTAGTGCGGTCAAGCCTGCTGCATGCGGTCGCCGTCGATGCCGGGGTTGTGCCGACCGCCAGCGGGCTGGTGGTCGCTACCCGCTGACGGTGCCGTCACTGGCTGACGGCGTTAGCCGCGGCCGGGCAGGGCTGGGCACAGGCCGCCGAGGCTGAGCATGGCCAACGCGACCAGCGCCTCAGGAGACTTGAAGCCGAACGAGCGGCGGGTGAGCAGGCGGATCTTGGTGTTGAGCGCCTCGACGCGGGCGTTGG
>JBKPDO010000099.1:0-16872 GCA_046727955.1 bacterium
GCGCGGGCCGGGCTACGTCGAGTTCCGCATCGGCGACTACCAGCACGAGCTGGGCATCATCGACCGGCGGTTCGCCCCGCCCGGGCTTGCCGCAGGCCCTGGCGGGGCGGTCGTCTACTGGCACGTCGACGACGTGGCCGCAACCCTGGACCGGCTGGCCTCGCTGGGCGCCAAGCAGCTCGAGGCGCTCACCGAGCGCGGCCCCGGGTTCGTCACCGCCTCGGTCGTCGACCCCTTCGGCAACGTCCTGGGCATCATGTACAACCGCCACTACCTCGACATCCTGGGCAACCGCGGAGGAGCGCAGTAGGCGGCCCTCTCCGATCTCGATCAGTTGCTCCGTCGACCGACAAAGCAACTCTTGAATGCCGCATAAATCACACCACGCACGAACTTACAAAACGGACCACTTGGCCCGCACTACACTGATCAGGTGTCCAGTATCCAGCGGGGCTGCGGCTAGGCGAGCGGATCCCGATCCGGCTTCTCGGCACCAAGACGACCATCTGGGCCTACGATCGCCGGTAGGGTGCCTGTCGGTGGTGCCGATGCAGGACCAGGCTGCGGGCAACTCGCTCCAGGGTCGCCGCCCAACCGGCCGCCCAACCGTACGAAACGTCGAAGAGCCAGTCGTTGTCGTTGCGCACGGAGGGCAACCCGACCGGCTGCCCCAGCGCCTACTCACCCGCGATGACGCCCACCCATCCCTACGAGCTATCTGGAGTGGTGGGGAACAGGCCGTCGTTTCCCGTGAGCGCCGACACTCGCAATAGGGGGACGTGTTGGTGCCCCGCAGGGAGACGCGGGCCTCTGCTACGACCCTTGACACCGACGACACCCGCTTGACTGTCACGTCTGGCCGCCGCGATCGGCGGCTGGCCGGAGGTGCAGCCGCGGATGGTCGCCGCCGCCGCGCCCAGTCACTGGGAACCCCGTGGCCTCCACCCCCGTCGAACCTACTAAAGTGGACAGCGGTCCAAGGGGTCACTGGGATGTGACAAGAGGGGAGGTCGTGGTGGACCGGGCGGGAACAGTGAGAACGGTGCTCCTCCTCGTGATCGTGTTCTTGGCTGCTTGTACCAAGCAGTCTGCCGCGGACTCGACTCCGGACTCGACCGAGAAGAGTCACTCGGGCACATCGCCCACCACAAGCCCGACGGGGCCAGGCCCCTCAGGCACGTCCCCGAGCACCCGCCCGACGGGGCCAGGCCCCTCGGCAACCACTCAAGGCAACCCGGAGGGCGTCATCCTTCCTTCCGGCGGCCCCGGCGCCGCCAGCGGCCTTGAGGCAAAGCCCTACTGCAGCTCAGCGGAGCCGGGCAGGAACATCATGCAGCTTCAATGGATGCTCGCGACCGAGCCTGGGACCGCACAGCGGGTGGACGTCACGATCTTCTCCGAGAAGTTCGACGACGGCAGGTACCAGACCAGCGGGACGCTTCCAAGGGATCGGTCTTCCTTGCAGTGGGACCGACTTGCGCCCGGGGCGGTGCACTTCTGGAGGGTGCTGACCTTCCACCGCAACGGTTGGGTACCAAGTGAGGTCGGACGGTTCACGCCCGGCGCCTGCATCGCAGACTACGTGCCTTCCACCTGAGCGCTCTGATCCAGGCAACCCACTACAGCTGGTGCGAGGCCGGTTGCCCAGACCGAGCCTGGCCGCAGGTGTCCGGCCTTGGAGCAGGCTGCCGGGAGCGTGACTGAGCAGATACGGACTGGGGCCGGCCGTTCCACAACGGGTTACCGGACTGACCGGACGTTCGACTACGGTTTAGCACGTAGGTAACATTACGCGCATTGTAGCGTGACGCGATTAGCGCACAGGTGTAGTACCTCCCAATAGAGAAGGAACACAAGCAAAGATCGGGGGGTCACGTGCGCCGCCGCGCTGCTCAGGTCATGTCCCGCAGGCTCGCCTCCGGTGTTGTGCTCGCGCTACTCGCAATCTCGCTCAGCTCGCCGGCTCGTGCCAATACCACTGCCGCTCCCACCCAATCGGATGCTGGTCAGGCAGCTTCTCCCGCAAGGGACAGACCCGATCCGCGACTCCTTCCCCCGCCACGCGTCACTCCACGGGTACCCGACAAGGTGAACCCGTTCACAACGACGGGCGCGGCGCTGGCGAGCATTCCGTCCATCCCGGTGCCCTCTGAGGACGTCAACCCCGACAACTCCGACCTGGACGCATCGGACCCCGATGGCGCCTCGGGGGGCCGTACCAACGGCTTGGCCTCGGTGGCCGGCAACAATCAGGTGTTCTATGCCGCAACAGAATGGGGCGGTCTGTACAAGAGCACCGACGCTGGCGACCGCTGGTCCTTCCTGCCCGGCCATCTCCCCATGGCCACCTGGGACGTCGAGGTGGATCCCGGCAACACCGGCAACGTATACGCCACCTCGTTCTACGACGGGCGCCTCGCCAGCGTGTCCGGGATCGAGGTGAGTCACGACGCCGGGGTCACCTGGACCCATCCGGCCACCGCCACGCCGCCCTCCACCTACAACTGCTCGGCGACCCGTAGGACAGAGTTGGCGGCCTTCGGCATCGCGATTCGGCCCGACGCCACGCAGAACGTGGTCATCGGCACCAACTGCGGTCTGGCCATCAGCAACGACGCCGGGATCACCTGGCGCTTTGTCGACCCGACGCCCGGGAACTCCGCCGGCGATGTCTGGGACGTGGTGGTGCAGCCTGGCGGCCCGAACAATCAGGGGATCATCGACCTCTGCGGCGACGACCGTCACCGCCGCTCCGTGGACGGGGGCACCACCTGGACGGGTGGGTCCTCGGGGCTCCCTGCCGGGCAGTGCTCCATCGCCGCCTCGCCCGACGAGTCGAACGTGTTGTTCGCCACGGTCGGCGGCGGCATCTACGAGTCCGACGACGGCGGCGTCACCTGGCCGAACACCTACACCAACCCCAATCCTCAGGGACGGATCCCGTTCCTCGTCACCAACCAGCGCTCCGACTCGGGCGGAACCGACAGGTTCAGCCTGTGGTTCGGCGACGTCAGCCTGTACAGGGCGGACTGCACCACCCCATCGCCCCCCGGCGGCAACGCCCCTCGCTGCCCCGCGTCCGGGTCGTGGGCCGGACCCTTCACCGGCGGCGCGACCCGTGGTGGCGGGGAAGCCCACGACGACATGGGTGACCTGGTCTTCGACTCCCAAGCGGCCAACGACGCCTGCCCCTCGATCATGTCGTCCGACGGCGGTATCTACAGGAACACCGATACCGGCGCGGACTGCCAGAACCCCGACTGGGAGCAGCCGACCAGGACCCCGCACGCGACCTGGCTGTTCGGGATGAGTGGCGCCAACCAGGCGACCGACACCGCCGAGGACCTCTACTTCGGGCTGCAGGACAACGGGTCCTGGGCGACCACCAACGCCGGCGCCGGGACGCCGACGTGGAGCAACAAGGATTGCTGCGACATCTTCGACGTGGTGGCCGACTCCAACCGGGTCGTGTACACGATGTGTTGCTTCTCGCCGGCGCCGGCGACACGGATGTTCGTGAGGGACCCGGGCATGGTCGGGGGTGGGCAGGTCGCCACCGCCCCGCCCGGCAATCTTCTCGGTTTCCGGCCCATCGACGCCACCGTGCGGATCGCCGACAAGCAGTACGTCGTCGTCACAACCAGCGGCGTGTTTCACACCACCGACATCACGGCCAGTCCCACGGTCTGGACGCAGCTCGGGACGGCCTCCAGCCCGGCGAACCCGTGCGGCATCCAGGCGGCGGTCTCTGGCGGGACGCCGACGTTGTATGTCCAGGCAGGCATCTGCAACGAACGGACCATGGGCAACTCGGGCGACCAGCTCTGGAAGTACAGCGGCACGAACCCCGGCGGGACCTGGACGCGGGTCGACAACAACGACGGCCTCTCCGGCGGATTCGGGATCTTCGCGGTGGACCCGAACAATCCGAACCGGCTGTACGCCTCCAACATCACGCTTGCGGGCGTGCAGATGGTGTTCTCAACGGACGGCGGCCTCACCTGGACGAATGACCCCGAGCTCGACGCCTTGATGACCGGGAACGGCGTGTTCGCGTACCAGACGCAGCGGGGCATCGGCAACTTCGGCGACTCCGGCTCGGGGTTCGTCGGCTACCCCCAACCGACCCTCCTGGCCTTCGACCCGGAAGCCTCCAACGTCCTGGTGGCGGGGGGTCGTGATTCGGGGGTGTTCCTCTCCACCGACGGTGGGAACACGTGGGGGCTGGTCACCGACCCGTTCACGGCCAATGTCTCCGGGGTGCCGCACCTGCCTCGTCCATGGTTCGCCTACTTCGACCACGAGCCGGCTGGCCGGGTGAAGGTCTATATCGGGACCCAGGGGCGCGGGGTGTGGCGGCTGTCGCCTCCGTCGGCGGACGTCTCCATCTCCAAGTCCGACTCCCCCGACCCCGTCATCGCCGGGAACCAGCTCTACTACACCGTCACCGTGACCAACCACGGGCCAGACGACGCGGTGAACGTCAAGGTGGTGGACACGCTTCCGCCCGAGGTGAGCTTCGTCACCGATGACCTGAGCGCGTGCACCCAGGGGCCCACGGGGACGCTCACCTGTGACCTCGGGGACATCCCCAACGGGCAGAGCCGTACCGTGGTCATCAAGGTGGCCGTGGATCCCTCCGCGGTGGTCAACCACGGGGGCCCATTCGGCATGACCAACACGGCGACCGTCTCCACCTCCGGGTCGATCGATCCCGACCAGAGCAACAACACGGCTCAGGCATTCACGATCGTGGAGGACTCGGCCGACCTCGCGGTCGCCAAGATCTGCAAGCCCGACGGGCCGCTCCCGGCCGGGGGGACGGGGACCTGCACCATCTTCGTGGACAACCTCGGGCCTTCCGACGCCCGCTCGGTCACTCTGGTCGACGCGCTGACGGCCAATGGCAGCTTCACCATCACCGGCGTCACCCCGTCGCAGGGGACGTGCACAGTGTCAGGCAACACCGTGACCTGTGCCCTGGGGACTCTGCCGGCCGGCGCACGCGCCACGCTCCTCGTGGACGTCACCGCCAATGAAGCGGTCGACATCAATGACATCGCCACCGTCTCGGCCGTGACCCCCGACCCAAATACCTCGAATAACAGGGCCACCGGATCCATCTCGGTCAGTGCTGTGGCCGACGTGGGCATCACCAAGACCGACTCGCCGGACCCGCTGAACAACGGGACGGTGCTGACCTACACGCTGACGGTGACCAACGCCGGGCCGTCCACAGCCCGCAACGTGGTCGTCTCCGACACCGTGCCAGCCGGGATGAGCATCCTGGCGATCTCCGCTCCTGGCGGCACCTGCACGGCAGGGGTGCCAGGCGATCCCTTCCAGCCCGTCACCTGCACCTTTGGCTCTCTTGCCCCCGGTGGGTCGAGGACGGTGACCATCAAGGTCAACGTGGACCCAGGCCGGCTGAACCTGGCGCACAACGACGCCACGGTGTCCTCTGACACCTTCGACCCCAACAACGCCAACAACGTGGCCAGCCAGGACACCACCATCGCCGTGCTCGACCTGGAGATCACCAAGAGCTCGGACTTCGACGTCTACAAGCCCTCATCCACCGTGCAGTACGTGGTCACGGTGGCCAACCACGGCCCGGCCGACGCTGCCGGTGTGGTGGTCACCGACAACCTCCCGCCGATCAAGCAGGCGGTGTACCTGACCGACACCGGCGGGTGCAGCAAGTCCGGCCTTGTCCTGACGTGCAACCTGGGCGCGATCGAGGGTGGCGCCTCCAAGACCTTCTTCGTCTACGTGACGATCAAGGGGAACCAGGGGGCGGTGTCGAACACCGCCTCGGTGACCAGTTCGGTGTTCGACTGGAAGACCTCCAACAACTCCTCGACCCGGACGATCCTCGTCAAGGGAGGGGTGTGAGGGACGAGAGCCTGAAGACAGAACTTTCAGGGAGTGGGGACCCGGCCCGGGTCCCCACTCCCACTTGGGTCGCGGCCATCGTGCACTGCGCGACGAGCAGTAAGGGCGACGTCGACGCCACCCAGAACCTGGTGTGGGCGGCATCGCGGGCGGGGGCGCCGCGCCTGGTGTATGTGTCGATCGTCGGTATCGACCACATCTCGTCGTGGGGCTACCCGAAGGCCAAGCTCCAGAGCGAGCGGGTCGTGGCCGACTCCGGCCTGCCGTGGACGATCCTGCGGGTCACGCAGTTCTACCACTACTGCCTCAGTGGGATACGGAAGCTGGCGAGGCTGCCGGTGGTGCCGGTGCCGGCCGGTTTCCGGGTCCAACCGATCGACAGGCAACCGGAGCCACCCAGACCGACTAGACACCCAGCTTCGCGGTCACCACGGCTGCTGGGGTGACAGGCGCAGGCGCTGTTGCAGGTCGTCGGCGGCTGCGGTGGCCTCGGCGGGGTCGACGCCCAGCGCTTTGGCCACCGCTTGGACGGGGTGCCGTGCGCCGGCGTGGCGGCCGGTGAGCGCGGCCAGGCCAGCGGCGAGCACCGGCGGCGGGTGGGGGAGTGCTGAAGGGTCCGGTAGCCGCCACCAAGCCGCGAGGCCGCGGACGACCAGCGGCAGGCCGAGGTGGCGGGATCCTTGCTCCCACAGAGCCGCGGCGACCGGGTCGAGCCGGGCCGGCGTGCCGGGGATCTGGTCGTACAGGCACAGGGCGAGCGCCGGGTGCAGGCCGTCGCGGTGCGGGAGGGTGGGCCCGGCGGTGTCCGTTGCGGACAGGACCTCCTCGACCGCCGCCTTGCCGGCCTGCAGCCGCCAGCGCAGCGTGTAGGGGTAGCTGGAGCCGTCGTCGAGGGCGACGCCGCCGGTGATCACCGCCACGCGGCCGAGCAGGGAGCTGGCTCCGATCATGCTGATCCTGGTCAGCCGCCGGCTCTGGCCAGGCACCATCCCGACCGCGCATGCCGGCCCCTCGGCGCCGTACAGCCGGTACAGCACGCTCAAGGGGGAGCCGGGCACCACCTGCTTGCGCGGCCAGCGCTCGCCGCTGGCGACTGCCTCCCAGAACGCGGTCGGCAGCTTGTTGGCGACCCGCCACGCCCGCTCCAGCTCCCGGTCGGACGGCGGGGCGGGCGTGGCAGCGAGCGACTGGGCCGGCCGGCGGGTGGGCTTGCGGGCTGGCCTTTTGGCGGCCACCGCGGCCTTGGGTGCCGGCGCCGCCGCCGGTGGGGACGGCGGTACGGGTGGCGCCACCGGCGCGGGCGGTGGGGTGGGCTGTTCAGGTGACGCCGCCGGTAGTGGTGGGGTGGGAGCTGGCGGTGGAGGCGCCGGCGCGGCCTGGCGGGGCCGTTGCAGGCAGGCATGGCAGCCGAGCCGGTCCCGGCCCGCCACGAGCCGCTCGCTGGCGCCGCAGTGCGGGCAGCACGGATCGACGAAGCCGGCGCGGGGAAGGACCCAGGTGAGCGCGAACGGATGCGCGGTCTGACCCCGGCGGACCTGCACGGGCAGCTCGAGCGCCGGGACCAGCAGCAGGTGCAGGCGGAACGGCCGCAGCTGGTGGCTGGGGCGGAACTTCTCCTGGATCTCAGCCCGCCGGCGGGTGTGCTCGACCCTGGTCGCCTCGGCGCGGGCGTCCAGGAGCCGCTGGCGGTCCGGTTCGGCCTGCTCACGGCGCTTGGCGGTCGCGGCGAGCGCGGCCTGGTAGTAGGCGTCGGTCTTGGCCAGCTCCTCGCGCAGTGGCGCCTGTGCCCGTCTGGCCAGGACCTCCAGCCGGGCCAGCCCCCGCTCCACGATCCGCTCGTGCGCCCTGGCGATCGCCACCGCCAGGTCGGGCGTGAGCGCCCGGTGGGAGGTGTCGGGGACGGGCAGCCGCGGCGCCGCGGTGACGGCGGGCATGATGCCCTGGCCGAGCGGCGAGCCGTTGCGCCCGTCGACCCAGACCTCCTCACGCTCCTGGAAACGCTCGCCCGCCCCCGCGGTGTAGGAGACCAGCGCCCCCACCCGCAGCACGGGCAGGTACACCCGGGCCGGGTGACCTCCCGCGTCGATGCGGCCGTGGTCGACGTCGAACCGCTCCCGGGCCCGCTCCAGCAGCGCCGCCGGCGCTGGCGGCGCCCCATCCGGCCAGGCCAGCCACGCGAAGCCGGCGTCACCCCGGTCGAGCACGGCCGCTGCCGCCTGGTCCAGGACCGGGTGGCCGGGGAGCAGCAGCAGCGCCCCGTCCTCGCGCGCGACCTCGGGGTCGGCGGTGACCGCGACCTCCTCGGGCAGGCCGAGCGTGGCCTGCAGCTGGCTCGGCAGCACCACCAGGACCTGGTCGTCGGCGTCCTCGTGCAGGCCGCCGCTGGCCTCCAGGTAGCGCAGCCAGAACGCAAGGGCCGGGTCGGTGGTGGTCACGGCTCAGTCGGGGCGATGAGCTGGTCGGTGCGGCCGCGGCTGGCCAGGTAGTCCTGGCGTGCTCGGACCAGGTCGTCGCCCAGCGACTCCAGGCGCGCCTGGAACTCGGCGTCGTCGCGGCTAGCGACGTGGGTGTCGAACACAAAGTGTTCGAAGTCGAAGTCCTCCTCGATGCGCCCCAGGATCATGTCCAGCTCGCCGACGACCAGCTCGAACAGGTTGATCTTGGCCTCGAGCACGCCGAGGACCCGCTCCTCGACGGTGCCCCTTGTCACCAGGTTGGTCAGCAGCACCTCGCGGTCCTGGCCGATGCGGTGGATGCGGCCCAGCCGCTGCTCGATCTGCATCGGGTTCCAGGGCAGGTCGACGTTGACCATGACGTGGCAGAACTGGAGGTTGCGCCCCTCACCGGCCGCCTCGGTCGTCAACAGCACCGGCAGCTCCTCGCGGAACGAGCGGATCGCCTCCTCCTTCTCCCGCCGGCTCAGCCCACCATGGTAGATAGCCGCCGGCAGGTCCGCCGTGGCCGCCAGGTCGGCCAGATAGCCGAGCGTGTGACGGAAGGCGGTGAACACCACCACCTTGTCGCCAGCGGCACGATAACGACGGAGCAGCTCGATCAGCAGTCGAGCCTTCTCGGTGCCGTCGACCTTGTCCGCCAGCCGGGCCAGGTCCGTCCAGCCGAGCTTCTCCAGGCTCGGGGCCAGCGCCCGCGGGCTCGACCCGGCCAGCCGCTGCACGCTTCGCAGGGCCAGCCTGCGGGCGGGGGTGGCGTCGCGGCCCTCGAGGCGGACCCGGGCCGAGACCGACGCGTACAGGTCGGCCTCCTCGGCGCCGGGCTGGACGCAGAGCGTCTCGGCCAGCCGCCGTGGCAGCATCGAGGCCAGCTCGCTGCGGCGGTGGCGGACCATCACCTCGCGCAGCCGCGCCTGCAGGGCGGCCAGGTTGCGGGCCGGCTCGGTGCTCGTCCTCGCCGAGCCGTGGCGGGTGCGGAACTCCTTTGGCGTTCCCAGATGCCCTGGCCGGACCAGGTTGACGAGCTGGAAGAGGTCGTCCAGCCGGTTCTCGACCGGGGTCGCGGTCAACAGCAGCAGGTAGCGGGTACGTAGCGCCCGCACCAGCCTGGCCGACGCGCTCTGCGGGTTCTTGACCCGGTGCGCCTCGTCCACGATGACCAGATCCCAGGCGGTCTCGGTGACCGCGTCGCGCAGCGGCGCCCGCCGCGCCGCCGAAAGCGACGCGATCACCAGCGGCTGCTCCGCTGACCCGGCCACGTCCCTCACGCTGCTCTGGGCGAGCACCGTGGGCAGACCGAACTTGCGGTCCAGCTCCTGCTGCCACTGCTCGACCAGCCCGACCGGGACCAGGATCAGCGTCCTGGCCGCCAGGCCGCGCAGGCGCAGCTCACTGGCGACCAGCCCAGCCTCGATGGTCTTGCCCAGCCCGACCTCGTCGGCCAGGATCACCCGGCCACGCATCGCCCGTAGCGCGGCCCCGGCCGCCTGGAGCTGGTAGCCGAACGGCTCGAACCGCAGCCGCGGCAGCGACACCAATGTCTCGAACCCGGGCCGCGCCCACACCCCGACCGCCTGGTCCACCAGCACCGAGGTAGCATCCTCCACAACCCGGCCCTGCTCCAGACAGCGCAGCAACGCCTGGTAGCCGTCGAGCCCAGTCGGCAGGTCCTCCCGCAGCGCCCGCTCAGCCAGCGCCAGCGCGGCCCGCTGGGCTACCGCCTTCGACGCGCGTGGTTGCATAGCACTCACCGGCCCGGGTGTCTGGGAGTCGAGACCAGCATTCAACCGGAGCCCCGCCCGGGCCGCAACACCGGTCAGCCTGGCCGGTGGGCGTTGCCGCCGGCTATGCCTGGACCAGGAAGGTAAAGTTGTCGCGCCCGGCAGAACGCTGCAGCGTCTGCAGGATGGCGTCGGCGTCGTCGTGCGGGCCCTGGACGAAGAAGGGCTTGCCGTCGCGCCCGAACCTGACCGCGCTCGGGCCCGCCCACGACCCCAGCTGGTCGGCGGTCGCCGCAAAGCCCCGGGCGGGCTCGAACCCGAGGCTTCGCGCATACTCGACCGCGCCGAACACCAGGTGCTGGGCAAGCTCCAGCGGCGCCTCGAGCGGTCTGGCCTGGTAGGCGGCGAAGAACGAGTCACTGAGCTCGGTGGCGCGGCGCTCGGCCATGACCCGTGGGCCGACCACGTCCTTGACGCCCAGGCAGTAGGCGTCGACCAGCCAGCCGCACAGGCGCACCCTGTCGTAGCGCTCCTGCCGAGTGACCAGCACGCTGACCAGGCCGAACGAGGCATGGGGGTCGGCGATGTCGACATCGGGCCACTCGGGATGACCCTCAACGGTGAGCCCCTGGCTCCATCCAGGGCTCACCCAGCAGCCGGCGAGCTTGCGCTCGGAGGTGCCGGCGTGGTCTTCGGCGGCGATGGTCCTGATCAGCGGCGCCACCTGTGCGGGCCGCAGGCCGAGGGCACGGGCGATCTCTTTGGGAGAGCGGCCCGTCGCGCGCAGCGCACGGACCCGTTCCAGCAGCTCCTCACTGTCCATGCCGGCATCATTCACGGCCCGACTGAAGCCGTCAAACCAACAGTTCGCAGCAGGGGCGGGGGTCCTGATGGGTAGGGTGGTCAGGGTGAGCGTTGCTTGATGATCTGGCGGGCACGATCTGGGAGGGGCGCGCCGATCTCGGCCGCGAAGTCGAGGAAGCCCTGGTGGCCGGGGAGTTGCTGCAAGGCCGCGTGCAGCAGGCGGCGGGCATTGCTGGCATCGCCACGCTGGTGCGCCAGCTGGGCCTGCAGGAACAATAGGTCCGGCCCGCCGAGCGCTGGGTGGCTGGCCAGCCGGTCGAGGCGATCCTCGGCCTCGGCGCCGATGAGCCGGTCAAGCAGCAGGCCGTGCCATTCGGCCAGCTCCCCGGTCCGCCGGTCACGGTCGCGGCCCGTAGGTCGCCACGCGCGGTTGGGTCTGGCCGCATCATCGCGGGCGAGGCGGTCGAGCGCACCAAGGTAGCGGTCGGTGAACCCGACCCACATGTCGGGGGCCGGCAACATCTGCGCGAGCACGCTGGTCAGGGTTGATCTCGGCTTCAATACGCTCCCGTGTGGCCGCCGAGCCTCGCCAGTACAGGTTCCACAGGGCCTTCTTCAGGCGCTGCTCGTCCAGGGCGGCCAGCTGGCCGAAGAACTGCTCGCGATTCATCCGGTTGGCCGGTATGGTCTTCGAACCCCCGTAGCGGCTGGTCAGGCGTGGTCCTTGGTGGCTGGGGCGTGTGCGCCCTCGGTCAGCAGGGCTCGTCGCACGGCCCAGGTTCCAAGCGGTGTGAGCCGGGCAGTGACCCCGGAAGTGCCGACCAGGACCCAGGGAGGCACCCCGATCGCCTCGAGCGCTGTGGCCGGTGCCGGGAGCTGGCTTGTGGGCAGGCCCGCGCCGGCGACGGTGACGGCGCCGTGGTCGGCCAGCTCGGCGAGGGCGCCGCGCACGGTCAGCCCCACCAGGACGGCCAGGAACGCCCCCTCGGCGGACTCCTCGCGGTCCCCGGCGGCGTGGTGCTCGCTGGCGAGGGTGGCGAGGAGGTCGTTGAGGTCGACGGCGTCCCGGCGCTCGTACAGCATGCCGAGCGCGTGCGGTGTCAGGCCGCCGGCCCAGTCGCTGAACGACTCGCTGGGTGGCTGCGGGTCGGCTGGTGGTGTGGCCGCCTGCCGGGCGGTGAGGTCGAACAGCTCCTCCCACAAGCCCAGCGCCACCTCGTCGTCGCCGGGCCCGTCGAGGCGGTCGCAGTCGCCGATCCTGGGGCCAGGTAGGATGCCGCTGCGCCGCACGGCGACCAGCTCGGTCTCCACAGCGAGGTAGAACGCTTGGTCAGGGGTGGCACGTCGCGCATGCTGGTCACCTTCCAGCCGCCAGGAGCCTCGGCGAGGCCCTCGGACAGGCCGAGGGCGTCGACCAGGGCGCGCGCGTCGGGTGGGATGAGCTCGCCGTGGCGGCTGACCGGGCGTCCGGCGCCGACCCACCGCGCCAGCGTGACCACCCGCCGCAGCAGGCTGGACGCGCGGGCAGCCGTGGCCAACTCCTGGTCGTCGGCCAACACGACCGGCGGGTACGCGCCGGCCGGCTCGTCGTCAGGTGGATCGCGTTGGAGCTGCGGTGGGACCGGCGCGCCGGGAGCCAGCGCGGCGACCAGGCCGTGGTGGGCGACCAGGCGGGCGCGGCCCAGCTCGGGTTGGCCGTCCAGCAACTCGCCGAGCACCTCCCGCCGGTCCGCGGGCGGGCGCTGGTTGAACGCCTCCACCCAGGTGTGGATGGCGTCGTCGGCGCCTAGGTCGACCCCGGCGGCCCGCATGGCAGTGTACAGGCGCTTGGCGAGCCGCCAGCGGGAGGTGTCGGCCATCGCCTGTGGGTAGGCGGCAGCGGCCCGGTCGAGCTCGCGGTGCAGGACCTTCATGGTGGCGCTGCCAGGGTGCAGCCAGCCGGTCTGGTCCAGGAACCGCAGGTAGGACCGTAGCGAGTCCACGCCATGGCCGACCAGGTCGCACAGGTCGGTCATGCGGGTGACGGCCAGCTCCAGCAGCAGCTCGCGCACGTCACCGCTCTTCCAGTGGGTGGGGTCTGGCTTGGCCAGGTAGTCGATCCGGCCTTGCAGCAGCAGGCGCAGGCAGTCCGGGCAGGTGTCATCCCGCATGGCGGAGCGCCATGCCTCGAAGTCTCGCCAGACACGACGGAAGGTACCGTTGGTCATTGAGCGCCCGATACTAGTCGAAGCCGACCTACGCCGGGTGAGACCACACTGTAAGGCGAGGGTCCTGGTGGGTGGTTGTGGCGCAGAACAGGGTATTGCCTGCCCGCCTGCAGGCTGGTGCCTTGCAGCGGCAGCGCAGCCGGTCCAGCTCCCACCGGGCTTCCGCGAGCTGACGACGCAAGTCCTCCGCAGCATCGGCATCGGGCGGCAGATCCTGCGTTCCGCCCACCTCGGCATGATCAGCGTTCGACGTGGTCATTTCGTGACTGTGCATTTTCGTACTATTCAGACCCCCATGGCCGATGGTTCGAGGATGGGTGGCGGGCAGCGCAGCTCGCCGCTGGTAAATCGGCCAATCGGCTGGTCGAGCTGGACGATCACGTTCTGTCCAGCCCACCCGATCACCGTCCCGGGCTGGCCGTGCAGGTAGTTGGGCTTGGCGCTGTGGTTGATGCGGACCCGGTCGCCGACTCGGAGGCTGGTCAGAGTCCGCATCGACCGGGCGGTGGCCAGCAGCCTCACCCGCTCGTTGATAACCGCGCCGAGAACGCCAAGCTCATCGTCCAACTCCCCGCGTGCGATCGCCTCGACCACGGCTTGGACCAGGTCGGGCCGGACGGCCACCGAGCGGGACGGTGGCGGCGAACGGCGAGGGTGGCGGGCCATGACCGGGCGAGTCTACTCACCCTCATGGCGGTGCCGACAATCAGGCAGCCCTCGAACACGTGCCGCGCAGCACGACAGCGGGTTCAGTCCTTGAGTACAGTACATGTCAATGCCGCCGATATGCCCTGTTGAGGGCATTTGCCTACAGGGAGTTGGACGCATATCGCGCCGAGCGTGCCAAGGCCATGTAGTGACCCGCATTGTCTTGGACCCCAGCGTGTTTGTCTCGGCGCTGATCGAAGCCCAGGGGAACCAGCCGCGAAGCTCCTCGATCTGCTGCTGGAACAGGGATTCGAGTTGGTTGTCTCGCCCCGGTTGCTTGCCGAGCTGACCGGGGTGCTCCTGCGCGACCGGTTCCGTCGGTACGTCACCGCTGCTGAGGTTCGCGAGCTTGTCGCCGATCTGGCCGCGGTGGCCCCGTGCTGTGAGATCCACCCGATCTGGCCGCGGTCACGCGAGATCTCAAGGACCAAGGACGACTACCTCGTCGCATTGGCCGTGGTGGCAGGCGGATGCGCTGATCTCGGGGGATCGCGATCTGACCGACCTGCAGGACCCACCGGTCCCGGTCTTGACGCCTCGGACGTTTCTGGTTCGCCTCGACGAGTCGAAAGGACGCTGACCCGCGGGGGCGATTGCCCCACATATCGTTAGGTCGGGGGCGGGCGCAGACGTCGAGGACTATCCGCGATGGAGGAGGTTGGACCAGTCGGGCAGGAGCTCCTCGACCCCGTCTGGAGGATTGACCCCCGCGCTGTTGAGGGCGTCCATGACTTGGCCCGCGGCCTCGACCGGGAAGTCCGGGGCCTCCACCATGACCGTGTCCTCTGGGGGCTGGTCGCGGTACTGGTACAGGCCCAGCAGCACGCCTGCCGCGACCTCTTGCGCCGCAGCGGGCAGCCCGAGCCCGGCCAGCCGTCCGATGTCGTCCAGGTAGGGCTGCAGTGCCTCCTCCAGCAGCTCTGAGGCTGCCTCGACCGGGTGGACATAGCCACGGCCGCGCTGGTAGCCGGCGTGGAGGTTGAGCTGTTCCAGCTCCAGCGACCCAAGCGACCAGCTCACATCGTCGGCGACGGCGTGCCGGTCGGCACCGGCCAGGCGGCGATTGGCCAGCCGCTCGGCGTCGCCGGCCAGTTCGGGATGCTCGGCCAGCAGATCGCCCAGCAGCGCGGCCCGCTCAGCCTGGCTGAGCGCGGCCAGCGCCGAGGTGTCTGCCGGCCGTCGGGGGGTCATGGGGTCGCCTTGGGCCAGGGGTCCACACCGGCCCAGTGCCGATAGGCGGCCAGGACCCGCGAGACCTCGGTTCCCTCCGGCACGGCCACGTCCAGCAGAGAGACCTGATTGTCGGCGCCGTCCCGCCGGCAGTGGGCAACCAGCCCCCGCAGCGGCCCGTCCGGGCAGTCGACGCCGACCAAGGTGACGGGCACGCCCATCACGGTCGCCTCCACCGGCTGCTCCAGTGCGTCGTCCAGGTAGGTGAGGAAGCCGCTGAGTTCCTCGTCCTCGTTGTAGCAGTCGACGGTGATCTCCTCGATCAGCGCATCAAGCTCGCGCTTGCCACCGGTCACCGCATCCCTCCTCGGGCTCGCTCGGCAACAAATGCGCAGTCTGGCATATCTCGGGGACCAGGATCGTTGCGTGTTCGACCGGGGAGCAGCGCGCGACTGGGAACGTTGGCTTCGCCGGCATCAGCAACCACCCCGGACGTGCTCCAGCCCTGACAGATGCCCAGTCCGGGTAAGCGCTGGGCGCGCCGCGTGGATCGGATCGCCTGTTGCGAGGTCTGTCGTGTAGCCCGACGACTTGATCGTTCGGGGCGGTTGCTGTTCTCGCATAATCACGAATTCGGGCAAGGTGGGGGCGTGGGGCAGGTAGCCGTCGGTGACGGCGGCGTTGAGGATCAGCCCGAGCAGTGCCCGGTACGTGCGGATGCTGCTGGAGGAGAGCCCGTCGGCGGCCAGGGTGTGCGTCCAACGGCTGATTTGGTCGGCGTCGACTTGGTTGAGAGGAAGGTCGCCGAAGACGGGTAGGATGCGCGCGTTGACCTTGGCCTTGACGGTGCGGGCAGAGCGAGGGTGGGTGGAGTTCCAGGCTGGCCACCACACCTGGGTGGCGTAGGCGCCGAACAGCATGGTGGCGCGGTCGGGCTGGGGCTCCTGTCTGGCGGGTGGTGGCTCGCCGCGTTCGATGGCGTGCTTGGCGGCGACTGCCTCGGGTTTGGTGGGGTAGATGCCGGCGGAGCGTTCATGCGATCCGTCTTGGTAGCGGACTTGCCAGCGGATGCGCCGGTGGCGGGGTGAGGATGGGATCTTGACGATCCAGCCATCGGCACGTCCTTCTTCGTGTCCTGGCGGGACCCGTGGTGTGGCTGGGGGCTGCTGGGGCGGTAGCATCTGTGGCGCGTCGCAGTTGTGAAGAACCGGCTTCCTGATGAGTTCTTGATGAGTCAGGTGAAGGCGAAGGTAACTTCCATCAGGAGTGAGGCAAAAACATAGGGTCTGAACTGGGATAACGATTCACTCGGGCGTGTAGCTCAGGTGGTCAGAGCGCGTCACTGCTGCATTCAACCGCTTGTTGGCCCTTCCTGGTACCACCGTGTGCGAGGTCTCGTTCGAGCCGGCGCGGATCACCGTCACCGTCGCGTTGCGCCGTCGCCGGCTCGTGTGCGCGGACTGCCAGTACTCGAGCAGGGCGCGCTACGACACCCGCACCGTGGACTCCTCGTGGCGGCACCTGGACCTTGGCCGCTGCAGGCTGGTCATCCGGGCCAGGCTGCGCCGTGTGGACTGTCCCACCCACGGGGTGCGCACCGAGCAGGTGCCGTTCGCCCGGCCCGAGTCGGGCTTCACCCGCGACGTCGAGGACCTGGTGGCGTGGCTGGCCACCAGGATGGACAAGACCGCGGTCCGGCGGCTGACCCGGATCGCCTGGCAGACGGTCGGGGCGATCTGCGCTCGGGTGGTCGCCGACGGGCTGGACCCCGACCGTCTCGACGAGCTGTTCGAGATCGGCGTCGACGAGGTCGCCTGGCGCAAGGGCCACCGCTACCTGACGCCGGTCACCGACCATCGCAGCGGCAAGGTCATCTGGGGCGCCGAGGGCAAGGAGACCGCCGCCTTGGACCGGTTC
>JBKPDO010000100.1:0-53954 GCA_046727955.1 bacterium
GCAGGTCGGCGAGCACGTAGTCCAGCTCCCCCCAGTACACGTCGGTGAGGAACTGCTGGATGGCGCGGTGCAGCATGGGCCCGCGCCACATCACCGGCTTGCCTGGGGGCAGGAAGAAGCCGATCGAGATGACCCGCACCCCGTGCGCCTCCAGCGGCATGATCATGCCGTTGAAGGCGACCGGCTGGCCGGCGGCGCCGAGCATGCGGGGGACCGAGAAGCCGTAGATGTCGCAGTCGATCACCGCCACCCGGTGGCCCTGGGCGGCCAGGGCGGCGGCCAGGTTGACGGTCACCGACGACTTGCCGACCCCACCCTTGCCCGAGGCGACGGCCAGCACCCGGGTCGAGGAGTCGTCGCCCCAGAACGAGATCTTCTTCTGCTGGGCGGCCTGGGGGCCGCGCAGGCGGGTGACCATCGCCTGGCGCTGCTCCTCGGTCATCACCCCGAGGTCGACCTTGACCCCGCTGACGCCGGGCAGGGGGGAGACGGCCGCGGTCACGTCCCTGGTGATGCGGTCCTTCAACGGGCAGCCCGGGACCGTCAGCAGCACCTCGACCGCGACCAGCCCGCCCGAGTCGATCGAGACGTCCTTGACCATGTCGAGCTCGGTGATCGGCTTATGGATCTCAGGGTCCATCACCTGCCCGAGGGCAGCGATGACCTCGTCGCGTGTGACCATGGGGTTGTTCACCTCACTGCGAGCGCGGCCAAGCGCCCGGCAAGCTCTTCGGGGCGAAACCGCCCATCCTCATCCTGGAGTGTAGCGACTGGGGAGTCGGCCTGCCGTGGCTGGCCGGCTGGCTGCAAGGTGCCGCCTTCCGCGGCTATCGATCCACGTGGCCGGTTTGGCGTCGCCAGGAGCGCGCGGCCTGGCCGACCCCCGCGGCCGTGCCGCTCTCGGCGGCGATCGCATGCTGGCCGCTTCTCACGCGGAGCGCCGAAATGGTGTGACTCCAGGGATATCTGGTAGAACCCTCCGCCGTCCCAGTGGCAGAGGCCTAGCCGACCTCTTGTGTGCCCAGCGGCGTGGGGCACCGTGTAGTGAAAGATGACATGTGCAGGGACCCCCTCCGGCTCAAGCACGGATGATCGTGCTGAAGGCCTGTTGGTGGAGCTCGAAGGAGGTCCCGATGGCGATCATAGGTGGGCTTGACGTGCACCGCAGGCAGATCACCTACGACTGGGTCGACCCCGACACCGGCCAGGGCCGGCGTGGGCGGCTCGCCCCGGCCCACCGTGAGCACCTGCGCGTGTGGCTGGAGCAGTTCGCCGGCCAGCAGGCCGCGTTCGCGCTGGAGGGCTGCACCGGCTGGCGGTACATCGTGGAGGAGCTGCAGCGGGTCGGCATCGAGGCGCACCTGGCCGAGCCGGCCGACACCAGCGCCGCCCGCGGCCCCAAGCGGCGCGCCAAGACCGACAAGCAAGACGCCCGGCACCTGCGGGAGCTGTTGGCCACCGGGCGGCTGCCCGAGTCCTGGATCCCGCCCACCCAGGTGCTGGAGGTCCGCACCCAGGTGCGCTGCTACAAGGCGCTGGGGGACGAGCACACCGCCTGGCTGCAACGGATCCACGCGACCTTGTTCCACCACGGCGTCGCGGCCGAGCGCAACCTGTTGGCCCCCCACCGGCGCGAGCGGCTGGAGCGCGGCGCCGGGCTGTCACCGGCCGCCAAGCAGCTGGTCACGGTCGCGCTGCGGATGCTGGACCAGTTCGACGCCGAACTCGACCTGCTCCGGCACGAGCTGGTCGGCTTCGCCCGCCGCCAGGTGGGCTGCCGCGCGCTGGACGAGTTGTACGGCATCGGCCCGGTGACCGCGGTGGCGATCTGGGCGGAGCTGGGCGACGTGCGCCGCTTCACCTCGTCGCGGCAGGCGGTGCGCCACACCGGCCTGGACATCACCGTGTAGTCCTCGGACGGCAAGCGCACTGTGGACGATCATGGAATTCGGCTCTGGCGCAGGTAACGTGATCGCAACTGCCACCGCCACCCCGACCCACGCCGCGATGAAGGAGCGCTGTCGTTGCCGGCCGTCTCTGAGCTGCATCTTCGCCAGATCGCCCGCTACTGCGAGCAGCGCGTCCCTGAGCACGCCCGGGACCAAGTCCAGGTCAGCTCCCGCATCCGCAGACAAAGCGTCACCATCGTGGAGCGCCGCCCGCCGTGGCGGGCGGACGTCGGCCCCCAGTGGACCAGTCGCCCGGTCGCCCAGCTCCGTTGGACGCCGTCGCCCAACGCGGGCGACGAGGGGTCCTGGCGGTTGTACTGGGCCGACCGAAACAACCGCTGGCACCTGGTGCCAGACGTTGCCCCGGCCCGTGCGCCAGGGCCGCTGCTGGCCTTCATCGACCGGCACCCTGCGGCGTTCTGGGGTTGACGACCGCATGATGCTCGGGGTCGTCTGCATCACAAGGTCGGCCCAGGTGTGGCGGCTGGTCTCATGCCAGGAGAACCCGTTTGCGGTAGCAGGTCGAACTTGGCGCGGCCATACATCTGCCGCTTGAGCATCTTTACAGTTACGTGGAATCTGGCCTGCGGGTCGCGACGGCCTGCGGGTTGTCCCACGAGCTCAGGAGCGTTGTTGGACGCGAGGGTGCTGGAGGAGAAGTGGCCTGTTCTGGGTTGGCACGAGCGGGCAGTGGAGTGGCTGCGGGCGTGGGCTGGTCTCGGGCGGGCGCCCAGGACGATCGATGCCTACGCTCGCGGGCTGGCCGAGTATCTGGGGGTGTGCGACCGGGTGGGCGTCCTCCCACTCGCCGCCGGCCGTGCGCACATCGCTGCGTATGTGCGGGACCTGTCGTCACGGCCGAGCAGGCGCGGCGCAGGTGTCGTGGCGATCGACTCGGGATCGGGGTTGGCCAACGCGACGCTGCAACCCAACCGATGGGACCGCATGGTCGCCGCGTTGGCCAGCCGACAGCTGGGCCGGCCGGTCAGCCGCAAGCGGGTGCAGCGGGGTGATGCGAACCTGCGGGCTGCTGCAACCGACCTGCTCGAGGGACCGTCGCCGGCGGCCGGGGTTCTTCCGGGTCACCCGCTGGGGCGCGCGTGGGGTGCCAGAAGTCGATCGTGGCCGTGACCAGCAGGCATCGCGTCGTGACGGGTTACGATGCGCCGTCGTCTGCTCGCTCTGGTCGGCGGAGGTGTCGGCGTGGTCTGGTCGTTCGTCTACTTGGCGCTGCGTCGCAGCCTCGAGCTGGTCCTGCTCTGCTTCCGGTCGGCGGAGGCCAAGGAGATCGAGATCCTGGTGCTACGCCACGAGCTTGCGGTGCTGCGCCGCCAGCACCCACGACCCCGCCTGCGACCCACCGACCGCGCGCTGCTCGCGGCGCTCAGCCGGCTGCTCCCACGGGCGCGCTGGTCGGTGTTCCTGGTACAGCCAGAGACGCTGCTGCGCTGGCACCGGCGCATGGTCCGCCGACGCTGGACCTACCCGGCCACCCATAGGGGACGGCCTCCGCTCCCTGACCACATTCAGCAGCTCATCGTCCGACTTGCCCGCGAGAATCCGCGGTGGGGCTACCAGCGCATCCACGGCGAGCTGCTGCGCCTTGGCATTCGGGTGTCGGCCAGCTCGATCCGGCGGGTGCTACGCGCCCACGGCCTTGACCCAGCGCCGCGGCGCGCCGCAACCAGCTGGCGGTCGTTCCTGCGTCAGCAGGCCGCCGGGATCATCGCGTGCGACTTCTTCACCGTCGACACGATCTTCCTGCGGCGGGTGTATGTCCTGTTCTTCATCGAGCTTTGCAGCCGGCGGGTACACCTGGCTGGCGTCACCGGCCATCCCACCGGCGTCTGGGTCGCGCAGCAGGCCCGGAACATGGTCGTCAGCTTCGGTGATCGGGCTACAGCGTGGAGGTTCCTGATCCGCGACCGGGATGCCAAGTTCACCAGGGTGTTCGACGACGTGTGGCGCTCGACCGGCATCGAGATCATCTGCACACCGGTGCAGGCGCCCAACGCGAACGCGGTCGCCGAGCGGTGGGTCGGGACCGTCCGCCGGGAGTGTCTTGATCAGCTGCTGATCGTCGGCTGCCAGCAGCTTGCCCGTGTCCTGCGGACCTATGTCGAGCATTACAACCAGCGCCGCCCGCACCGCAGCTTGGCCCACGCGACGCCGGTGCCGTCGGAGCGTGCCGGAGCAAGGAGTGCGCCAAACGTGGGCCGGCTGCGCCGCCGCGACGTCCTCGGTGGGCTGATCCACGAGTACGAGTACGCAGCATGACACCTCGACTTCTGGCACCCCACGGGCTTCTCTCCCGGCATCAAGACCTCCCCTACTCGGCTACCGCAGCCTGGGATCTACTTACATGAGTGTAACTTGCTGCGGAGCCCCAAGTGCCATGCGTGGAGGTGCTCTGCCGAGCAGGTCCGAGTCGCGATGGCCGATGGGCCGACCCGGTGCGCAAGCGGCTCCTGCGCACCCTGGTCCACGTGGTGCGAGTCCAGGGCCGCGATGCGATCTTCCCGGTGTTCCGGGCGCCAGGGGGCCAGCGCTCGGCCCTGGACAGGGGTGTTCGGACAACGTACGGGTCGCGCACTCAGCGTTACACGATCCGAACACCCCACCAGCGCCAACACCGCTGGTCAGCGGCGCGGTCATCCGCCCGCCGGGGCAGCACGGCAAGGTCCGTCGCGACGGTTTACGGGCGCGTGCCGTCCAGCTGATTGGCTGCGAGCGTAGGTCGACGACGGCCGAGGAGTGCGCCGGCGTTGACACTCCTACGCCGGGTCAGCGCGGTCGCCGTGCGAGTACGAGCTGCTCGTGCTCCACGTTCATGCTCGTGGCGACCCAGCCAGCATCGCGGATCGCTCGGGCGACCGCGCTGCCCTCATACGACGACCAGTGCGCCGGGTGCTTGGGGCACGACGGCGGCAGTGGCATGCCGATCACCTCCTCGATCTCGGCGAACCGCACCGGGAGGCGCTCCCCAGGCTGGTCCCGCAGCCACGCCCACAGCGCGCGGTACTTGCCGGCGTGCGGCTGCTCATCCGCGCCGGCCGGGACCGGTTCGCTGGGGTCGGCCACCGTGGCGGCTGGGGCGCCGCCAGCGATGGCGCCGGTGAGGAACTCCCGGACGTCCTGCTCTGACCACACCAGCACCCACGGCCCGGGACGATCAACCATCGTCTGGGCGAACCGTCGCGTGGCATCGATATCGTCGCCGTCGCCGAGCAGCACGATCACCCCAAGTGCCGCGCCCAGATCGTGCAGGTTCAGGTAGTCGCCCTTGAGGTGCTTGCGGGTCCGCCAGGACGACTCCACCTCAAACCCCACCACAGGCAGCGGTGCGTCAACGCCCGGGATCGCCGTGGTCGCGGGCAGCAGCCAGACCACATCCAGCCGCCCGCCCTGCACGGGGTACTCGCGCGCGGTCGTAAAGCCGAGCTGGACGCCTTTGACCTCGAGCGCATCGATGACCCGCCGGCCTCGTTCTGACACTGGCTCGTCCATGCCGATCATCGCTCCTGTCGTGGTCGTTTGCCGTCGTATCCGAGGTTGCCATGCCAGCGCCCATGCGGATCGAGGAGGACGGCTCGGGCTCCCAGCGCTTTCTTGGTCGTAGACCAGGGTCTCGGCAAAGCGGCGGATGTCGGTTCATGCGCTGGTTAGGCCGAGGAGTGCGTCGACGACCTGGGGGGTGCTCTGGTCTTTGAGCCGCTGCAGCCCCTACTTGTAGAGCACGACGGCCAGGAGCGCCCCGATCGCTGCAATAGCGCCGGTCAGCAGCTCAAGGTAGGGAGGCTCTTGGCGGCCGAGCTTGCGATACGTGAGCCGGAGGAGGACCGCGGCGGTCGCGCCGACCGTGACGGTGACCAGCCCCGCTGCTGCCTGCAGTGCTTCCTTCGGGGCCACGCCGGGGCCTGGTAGGAGCCAACCGAGCACCAGCGGCAGTTTGGCGAGTACCGCTGCTGCGATGCCGGAGATGAACAGCACCCGCCAGACGAGATTCTCGATGATCGTACGAACCCCTGCAGCCTCTCGGACTCGGCCAAGTGTGACGCCGGGGACGATCACCAGCCGGCTGATGCTCCGCGCAGCTACCTCCGCCAGCATGGCGGGAATCGGCGCGTCGGAGGTCGGTGGGGCACACAGCGCCTGGGTCCGCGCGTCCTCGATGTCGGTCTGGTCGACGGGGGCGGGTTCGCCTCGCAGGGCCTGCCATCGCTCGGTCAGCCACCATCGGGCGACGGCGCTGGCAGGGGTCGGCGCGGGGTGGGTGAAGGTCACCAGCAGTGCTTGTCGCGCGAGGTCACTGACCCGGCGGTGACGGGCGAGGGCCTCGGCGAGCTGCGCGGTGACAACAAGGTTTGGTGCCGCGGCCAAGTAGGCGCTGGCTGCGTCCAGCAGTGGGGGCGGCGGCGCCAGACCGGCTGCGCCGAGCCCTCGAAGCACGCAGGCCAGCAGCACTGGGCTGGAGGCGAGGCCGAAGCGGGCCGGTCGGGCGGCGAGCTTGGCTGTGGTCTCGGCCAGGCGTGGCGGCCACGCCGCCGGTGGGTCCTCGTCGGCGGCGTCGATGGTGCTGATGGCCTGCCCGAGGCCGGCCAGGTGCGGGACATCGGGTTCCCACTCCTCGTCGAGATACCACTCGGCCTCTCGACGGGCGGCGAGCAGGTTGTAGGCGGCGGTGCGGGCTTGGCGGCCACCGCGAAGGACGCATTCCAGCGCGAACAGCCGATCCGGGAGCGGATCATCGGGTCCTGGGAGGGATGCGGCGGCTGCCCGAAAGATCGTGAAGCTGGCATCGCTTTCCGGCGCGTGGGCGCGGAGCCGTCGCTCAAGGGTCAGAGGAACCATGGTCGGTCGCCGTTGACGGCAGCCTGCTCAGGCTGGAAGCCGTAGGGTGCCAACTGGCCAACTTTGTCGGCCAAGAGCCGCCCGTACAGGATCGTGGATGGCTCGTTGGTGCGGTGGAAGCCGCGCAGGGAGGTCGCGGTGAAGCCGTGGACCTGCCAGGTGATCCGGTCCATGTCGCAGAACGTGGACGCCGGGTCCAGCGTGAGCCGCAGCGGGTGCAGGCCCCGCTGACGCCTGGTGGTGTCGCCGGTCACCAGCAGCCGGTCATGCTCACCCAACGCGACCACGGTTCCCGGCTCGGCGTGTGCGATCTGGTCCCCGTTGGCCTCGACCAGCCACAGCGGCGTGTCGCGGTTGACATGGACGAGCGCGAACTGCGTCGAGCGGCCGGCAAGCGCCCGCTGGACCGCGGTTAGCTCCCTGCGGCCGGTCTTCTTGAAGTCTTCTTGAACACATGCACGACCAGCCGCACCGGTGGTGCGCCCTGCTCACGCTCGTAGCGGGCGACGAAGCTGCGGATCAACTCGGTCAGCATGTCCTCGTAGCCGTCGTAGTCAACGACCGGCGCGGTGCTGCCGGCGAACAGGAAGTCGCCATCTTGGCGGAATGCGGCTGCCGCGCCGAAGAGCTGCTTGATGAAGCCATGCTGCGGATCGTAGAGATCGGAGCGGCCAACACCGATAACCAGCTCGGGAACGCCGCCGGGGTCATGGAGGACATAGGGCACGTTGCCGATCTTGGCGTAGGTCTGCAGCGCGATCGAGTCAATCGACCACTGCAGGCTGGTGTCCGGCTGGCGGAGCGTCTCGACCGTCACCGCCTGCGAGGCGACGTTCGCGTTCGCCAGCAGAGCCTTGGCGGCAAGGTAGGGGTTGTGGCCGGCCGCAGCGTAGCGGTCCTCGTGCCTGATGATGAGGAAGACGACGTCGGCCCCTTCGCGGGCTGCTTCGACCGCCGCCGCCCGGTATGCCGCGTCGGACCTGCCTTCGAAGACGCGAAGGTCAGCAGTGAAGGAGCGAAGGTCGTAGCGCCGTTCGATGCCGGGAAAGCGCCCGGCGGGCTGGCACAGCGCGGCGGCGAGCCGGCGACCATCGACCTGGAAGTCCTTCGGGCACAGGATCTGCGCCTGGATCGCGGCTTGGCGGGTGGTGCTGTCCCGGTCGTAGGGGCCGTGTTTGCCCAACCCGACCGCAGCGCCTTGGGCCGTGCGGGGAGCGCCGTAGCGGAAGTTCAGCAGCGGCGCCGACAGTGGCGTGAGGATGGTCGGGGTGGCCGGGGTTGCGGTGTGTGCGACCGTCGCGGTGACGGGGTCCTCCAGCCGCGTCGGGGTGGCCGCAAAGACCGTGACCGGGTCAAGCGTCGACCGCAGGAACTGCAGAAACCGCCACTGCTGGGCGGGCTGCTGGAACTCGCTGGTCACCTTGTCGAGGCTGGCGTGGACCTGGCGGGGGCTCAGGTTCCGCAGCCTGGCGAAGTACTGCTCGAGCGCCATCCGGGAGACCTGGGGGCCAAGGCAGGCTGCCGGGAACTCCCGGGTGGTGCCACCCCGCGCAACCTCCACCAGCCCGCTCGGATCGCCGCCGGCCATCCGCCCCGCCGTGCCCTCGGGCCGGTCCGGACCGCAGCGGCAGCCGTCGCGGTGCCGCCACACCAGGCGCATGCCGGCAAGCTCGATGCCGGCCTCGGCAAGATCGTCCAGCGGGATGTCCAGCCGGTTCAGTAGTCGGACATCCAGCACCACGCCGACCGGTCCGGGCTCGGCCTCGTCGTGGGCGAGGCAGATGCCCTGCACCATCGCCGTCGGAAAGACACCGGTGCTGTCCTGGAGTTCCCCACCGAGCGCCTCATGGGCCAGGTTCTTGCGGCGGCGAAACAGCCGTGCGGGACGCACCAGCGAACTCGGCAGCCGCTCAAAAACCCGGCGGGGAGCAAGTGGTCAGCGATGGCCTCGCGAACAGCGAACGCCGTGACGGCCGCGGGCAGGTCGGTAATCGGAACCTGGTCGGTCTCCACCGCCTGAAGGGCCTCGGGGAGCAGGCATCCTCGACCAGGCCACACGTAGGTGAAGGCGGCGTAGCTGTAGATGCGGAACGCCTGGCGTGCCTCATCGCCGAGGCCACGCAGCTTGTCCTCGGCGGCAGATCTCCGCTCAAGCCGGCACACCTTCTCCGCGCTGGCACCCACGTCGAACGTAGCCGGCAGCACGTTCAGGCGGATCTCGCGCACCATCAGGACCGATCCCTCCAGATTCAGCTCCCAGCACGGCGACACGATCGCCGTGGATGGAAGAAGCGTACGGCACGCCTCTGACATGACAGCCACCCCCGGGGACTCCCGATAGGGATTGGGGTGTGGCGGGTTTCAGGGCATGCAGCCCCGCCTGAGGTGGCCGCTGGCAACGGCGTACTCGCTGATCTGGCCGTACTGCACGCCCAGCGGGCGGCGCATGGCAGCCCTACGCTGGTCCCTCGACCAGCACGACGTTGCCAGTGGAGGCACGGTCGCGGATCGCCATCGCTGCCACGTAGTCCTCGGACGCGTACCAGCGCCCGGCGTGGTCGGCGCTGGGGAACTCGACCATCACCAACCGCCGCGGCCGCCAGTCGCCTCGAATAGCTCGTGCTCGCCGCCGTGGACCAGGAAGCGTCCGTCGAACGGCTCGAGCTTCCCTGGGACGAGCGCCGTGTACTCCCCGGTAGGGCTCCGGGCCGTGGACGTCGATGTCGGCGATCACGTACGCGGGCATTGCTACTCCTCCCCTCGTTGGGTCGTCTGCTCCCGCACCCCGGCGTCCACCGTCGGGCGGGACCGCCGCTGATCCGGCCATCCGCGCGCCGCCGCCACGCCCAAGCGCCCCTGGCGGCCGCGTCGGCCAGCGGGCGGCGCTGCTTCTCGGTCAGCTGCGGGGTGATCAGCTCGTGCAGCCCGCCCAGCACGGCATCCACGTCCTCGCTGGACTCCACCGCCCAGGCACGCCCCCACAACAAATATTCGACAAAATAGTCATGCCGGGACCCCTAAACGGCTTCAGGCACCCTATCGGATGGTTACTGGGCTCTACGCCACCAAGCGTGGGGAACGGTGTCGTAGTCTTGCGGTGCGATGAGTCTGCCACCTGGTGCTGCAGTGCAATCGCAGCCGCGGCCGGTGGTTGGCGAAGTTGCGGAAGCCGTGCCCGACCCGCATGACCTTCTTGGTCAGTGATTGGATGGGTCAGGCCATGGTCCGATCTCCCGCCCATCGGGCCACCCGGCAAGCGGGCTTCCACGGCCCAGCGACCACGCCTTCCGCGTCCAGTGGTTGGGGTGCCCTGACCGGCCGGGGCGTCGACCAGGCCGCCCCGGCCGCGGGCGACGCTGTCAGCGCGCCGAGGTAGCAGGGCCGCCGATGTCCGCGCGGTCGGGCTCATGGACCCGCGATGGCGATCAAGTTCGAGGTTGCTCACCTCGTAGCGGCAAGATTGGGGCAACGCGCCGCCGCAGCCGTTCGGCGGCGGCGCCGACCGGCCACAGTCGGATCGCCAGGTTCCGCGCCAGGATACCGCCACGCGTCGCCGGGATGAGCAGCGAGGCGGCCCGCGCGATGTTGCGCTGCCTGGGGTCCACCAGGGTCCGGTGGCTGGCCTCGTAGCGGCCAAAGGCCAAGCGGTGGTCGCCGGGACTGGCCGCCAGCGCCTCGGCGAGGGTGCAAGCTCCCGCCATGGCCAGGCTGGAGCCGTCCCCGAACAGCGACACGCAGGACGCGGCGTCACCCAGCAGCGCGACCCGGCCGTGCCACCAGGGGCGCACGCGCACCTGGCTCACGGAGTCGAAGTACAGGTCGTCGGCGGCGTGCACGCGCTGCAGCAGCTCGGGCACCCGCCAGGAGGCGTCTTGAAACGCGGCGGCCAGCAGCCGCTTGTGCTGGGCGGTGTTGCGGTAGTCAAAGCCGGGCACGGCTGGGCTTCGGAAGGCGAAGAACGCCCCTGCGTCGCCACGCGAGGGGTGGATCGCGACCGCCCTGCCGGGGGTGTTGTACATGACCACCTCCCGCCCGCCTCCGATCGACCCGTCCAGCCGCATGGTGGCAGTGAACGACGTAGATTCCCATGTGGCTGTGGCGACGTAGATTCCCATGTGGCGGACGAAGTCGGATTCGGGGCCGAACGCCACCCGGCGCACCGCCGAGTGCAGCCCGTCGGCGCCGACCACCAGGTCGAACCGGCGGGGTTGGGCGTGGTCGAAGGTGACGCCGACCCCGTGCTCGTCCTCGTCCAGGGCGACGATCGTGTCGTTGAACAGGAACTCGGCGTGGTCGCGACTGGCCTGGTACAGGATCGACGCGAGGTCGCCGCGCGGCAGTTCCACCTCGCGGCTGCCGGCCGCTTGCTGCAAGGCCCGCATGTTGACCCCGCCGACGCGCCGGCCCTTGGCGTTGACGAAGCTGATGCCGGTCGTGTGCGTTCTGGCTTGGCGGATGCGCGGCATGACGCCCATCTGTTCGGCCACGTCCACGGCCGGCCCCCTGACGTCGACCGGGCTTCCGCTGGACCGCAGCGCCGTCGCGTGTTCGACGACGGTGGGACGGAATCCGTGCCGCGCCAGCCAGTACGCCAGCGTCGGCCCGGCGATGCCGGCCCCGCAGATCAGCACCGTCTGCTCGCTCATCGCATGCTCCGATCATCGCCGCCGCCCGCCGCCGTAGGGCGCTCCACCGGTAGCGAAGCACACTCATCGCAAGTTTGCAATACTGCAACATTGCAATCCTGCAAGAACCTGGTATGCTGGGCACCATGAGCGAGCTGGGAATGGGGATCCGGGAGCGCAAGAAGCAGCGCACCCGCCAGGCGCTGCGGCAGGCGGCCCTGGAGCTGTTCCAGGAACGCGGGTTCGAGGCGACCACCATCGCCGACATCACCGCAGCCGCCGACGTCGCCCCCCGAACCTTCTTCTCCTACTTCCAGACCAAGGAGGATGTCGTCCTCGACGAGGGCGCCCAGCGCTTCGCCAAGGCGCAAAAGACGCTGCAGCAGCGACCCCACGGCGAGCCGCTGCTGGCGGCGTTCCGTCGGGCGGCGCGGGAGATCGCCGCCGACCTGCAGACCCAGTCAGACCAGGAACCGGCGATGGCGCGCGTCATCCGCAGCACCCCAGCCATCCAGGCACGCATCCGCGACCGGATGGGCCAGTGGGAGGAGCAGCTGGCCGCGATGATCGCCCAGGAGCGCAACGCCCCGCCCGACGACCTCGACTCGCACGTGGTGGCCGCCGCGCTGGTCGGCGTGCTGCGCTCGGTGCAGCGGGTCGCGGTCGCCGCCGAGATGCAGCTGGACCTCCCCGCGCTCATGGACCACGCCTTCGACCTGCTCGAGTCCGGCCTGGCCGGATTCGCGGCGCGCCCCCGACCCCGGCCAGGTCAGTGAGAAACCATGCGAGCCACCGATCTCTGCCGCACAGCGCGGCCATGCCGGGATTGGCCGGGATAGCGTCGGCAGCGCAAGCACCGGTCGGCCGCCGCAGCCCAGGCGCGTGCCATGGACAAGCACGAGGTTGACCCGGCAAGGCCCGCACCAGGTCATGAGCATCACCCAGCTTCGCGCCCACCCGCCGCGGATGCTGGTGGTGTTCGGCACGCCGGTCGCGTTCGCCACCACCGGACTGGTCCACCTGGTGGCTTGGCCAAGCGGCTGCGAGATCGAGACCTCCACCAGGCTCCGCGACCGCGCCACGCTGTGGACCGTCGTCCAGGCTCTCCGCCACCAAGCGTCGATGGCGCCCTCGCAGTCTTACGGTCTGATGACTCTGCCACCTGATGCCACAGTGAAGCAGCAGGCGCAGCCGGTGGTGTTGGCGAAGTTGCGGAAGCCGTGCCGACCCGCATGACCTTCTTGATCAGCAGGTTCACGGCCTCGGTCGAGCCGTTGGAGCAGCCGCCGGTGGTGTGGAAGGCGAGGATTTCAGCCTCCCACGCCCTGACGGTACGGGCAAGGCGCGACAGCTCCGCCACCCCGACGCCGTCCGACCAGCGGTAGAAGCGCCCCAGCGCGGCCCGGGCGTGGGCCAGGTCGCCGGTGGCGTAGACAGCGCGCAGCAGCTCCTTGCCCTGCCAGGCGACCGCTACCTCGCCGGTCGGATCCCCGGCGGCCAGCCCAGCCCGCAGCCGCACCCGTCCCCGGCTGGTGAGCTGCTCTGCGGCGGTCAGCAGCAGCTTGCGGATGCGGTACAGCGGATCGCGTTTGCGTCCCCGGTGCCCGAGGTGGCCTGCTGGGTCCGCCGGCGGACCTGGTCGACCACCAAGTTGGCCAGCCGGATGGCGTGGAAGTGGTCCACGACCACGGTCGCGTGGCCAAGTGGGACGACCAGCGCGCTGGCATAGCCGCGCCAGGGGTCCAGCGCGACCGTGCCGACCTGGGCCAGCCAGCCGCGCGGCCGGGCGCCAAGCCAGCGGTCTACCGCGGCCCTGGTGCGGTCGGCCACCACGTCCAGCAGGTGACCCTGCTCCAGGTCGACCAGGCCGGTCACCCATCGGGTGGGCGCCAGGCGGGTGGCCTTGAGGAAGGTGGTCTCGTCCAACCCGAGCGTGGCCACACCGTCCAGGCGCATGGGGTCGTCCACCAGCGGGGTGCCGTGGTCAGCCACCGCCCGCATGATGGTCGCCCAGCCGACCCCAGGTCGCGGGCGACCGCGGCGACCGCGTGGGCGTCCTTGCCGACCCGCCGGCAGGCCTCGGCGCGGGCCCGCTGGGTCAGCACCGCCCGAGGACGGATGGCGGCCGCCCGCTCGGTCCAGGTCCGGACCCCGCAGGCCGGCTCACGACAGCGCCAGAGGCGCTTGCGCCACCACAGCACCACCGGCCGGCCACCAGCGGGCAGGTCACGCACCCGGACCGTGCGGCGGCCGTGCAGCTCGGCCCGCTCGCCGCAGCCCACGCAGCCGATCACCGTGGCCGTGGTCTGGACGGCGAGCTGCCACTCGCCACCCACCAGCTCGGCCGAGACGACCTGGAAGCCGTCCAGGCCAAGCAGCCTGGAGGCGGACGCACTACTGTGTTGACCCACCTGGGGCCTCCCTCTTGCAGACGTCAGACATCCGCAAGATATGCGAGGCCCCAGGTGCCGTTTGGGAGCCTACGGGCCGTCAGCGGCACCTCACCACGCTTCATGACGAAGAGCCGGTTACTGATGGGATACTCGCCCCGCGAAGTCAGCGAATACCTTGCTACTCACTCCCTTAGTGGCTTCCACCAGGGATTTGAACCGAGAGATTGCTTCTGTCACCTTATCACGATTCTTCAAGTTACGCTCCAGCGCACCAGATAATTGCTCCACGAATGCCAGTGACGGCTCGACAATCGGTCTCCACAGTGCAGTAGCTTCTCTAGGTGATACATTCTTTCTGAAGCGCAATGCAAAAGCGTCAGGAACCGCCCGGCCTATGTACACCTCGATGCACTCCGCAATGGCGGATGCCAACAGAAATATTGACCCTCGTTGCCTGAAGAAAGCAATCTGCGTACGTTGCGAAGCCGTTCTTTCCTGCTCAGGTACGCGGAGAAGGTTCGCCTTCGCTTCCTCGATTGCTCGAACCAGGCTATAGGCGAAGAGAATATGCCTGGCTCTAGTTCGGTCCGAGAAGAAGCGTGCATACACCTCATCCGAGGCCCAAATACGGCTCTTCTCGTTGTAAGCGACGTTGGGCTCCTGATGGAATGCAGCCAACGCTTGGGCCACCGTATCTGTGGGGATGAGGTTAGGTGGACGGGCGATGATATCCCGATCACTCCCGCGCCGCCCGCCTCTATATTCAGCATCAGGTATAGTTCGAAACTCGCTCCGGAGCCTCTCCTGGATAACATCATTACTCCGGAAGTCGGCTGCCTCAATCCGGTTCTGACTATTGTTAAATCGAATTATGTCCCGGATGACTTCTTGATCCGAGCATTCCACGAAGCGAGCCAGGATCTTGGCATCGCTCAGACTCTCGCCGTCCCGGGAGGACACCGACCCGAGGGCACCCGTCGTCTGCGCACCGTTAACAATCGAGATGCCCTGAATGCTCAGGCGATCACCATCGAACGTGAATCCATTTACTAAGGCCGTAAGACCATTGTTGTAAGCCCAGAATCGTTCTGGCAAAAGGCGGGCAGTCTCCTTAATGTTGTGGTTGATGTTTCGATCGCTTCTTCGGCTGCCAAGATATCCGCGTACATTTGCAGAAAACAAATCGGCACCATACGAAGAGTAGAGCTCTCGAAGCCAGCCTGCCGGCACGGACGTGCAGAACGCACGCCATTTATCACCCGACTCCTCAAACCCTCCACCAACATCAAGCACGAACTCATTCGAGACCAGTACTGGGATTTGAGTACTGGCGTACCATTCGTCCAGGCGAGTCCGGCCGATCTCCTGAACAACTACATCGACTTTGGCGTCCGGATAGTTTGTCCTCAAGAGGCCCGCGGCTGTGTTCTGTACCCGCGACAGTTCCGCTTGCACTTGAGTTGATTCGGGTAAGTTGTGGACGTACCAGATGTCCAGTCTTGTCACTTCACCGTCTTGCAGTGCTGCGTGTAGGTCAGCTCCTGGTGCCTTGAGACCCTCAGGAAGAACTTCCAAATCTCGACCCAAGAGCCAGGCGACAGCTGTGTTAAGGTCGCTAGCCTTGTTCGCTGGCGCGGCAGCCCTTGATTCATCGGAAGCCATGTAGCTCTGCGCAATGATTGCTTGACCCGAGTCCCGGTCGACATAGACGAAGTCGCACTTCTTATCATCTGGTCCATCGGTTAATGCGCTTGCAGCGATGGTGTGGATGTCTTCAACATTCTCGTGTTTCGTGGTTTTCGGTGGTGGTGGCCGGCCAAGGCCCCGGCGTTCCCTCGATATGCCCGATCTTGCGGCGGGCCGCACTGCTGCAGGCGTCCATGCTCTGACGGGCCGGAGCCGGGCTCGAGTTGGCGGCCAGAACAAGGGTCTGAGCAGCAGGTTGACGCGGTCGCCGCCTACCACCCGCGGGAGCCGGGAGCCCACTACGCGGGCGACAGGTTGAAGACCTCGCGTGGCCGCGACTCGCGCCCGTCGTAGTCGAAGTCGACATCGGCCGCCGCGACCGCCGCAAACCCAGCCCGTAAGGCGTCCTTGGACTCCCACTTCCCGGTCGTCACGACGGCGCCGGTGGCTTCCTCGTGCCAGCAGCCCACGTCAAGGCATCCAGGGACCGTAGCCATGACCTCGGCGGCACGACGGACGCGCTGCACCAGCTCGTCCCGGTACTCGGGCTTGGGATAGTGGAATGCGACCAGACCGACGCTCACAGCAACCTCCAAGGCGACAGGCTCGTAATTCCGAGGTAACGGTACCTGCGGCCGGTTCCTGCGACGTAGGCGCTGCGGGGTTCGGCTCACCTCCTCGCCCTGGCCCCGGGTGGCCGGCTGAGTTGACCGGCTTGCCTGGCAGCGCCAGGCAAGCGAGCATCGGCGGCTCATCCAGCCAAGGAGTAACCGCCGATGCCCACGCCGAGCCTACCGCGCTCACTCGCCGACCTGCTCATCGTCTTCCGCCCCTGCTTCACCGCCCCCACGTTTGCGACCTTCCGCGCCATGGTCACCGGGTTCTTGGCCCAGCCGGGCCCCCACACCGTCACCGGGATGCTGGTCGGCGCCCGGCTGGCCGGCCGCCGCCACCACGACCTGGCCTACCGGTTCTTCGCCACCGCCCGCTGGTCGGCTGACCAGCTCGGCCTAGATCGATGACCGGGAATTCCGTGCAGGTCAGGCGATGTGGCGACACGCTGCCGCCAACCCGTTACAAACAGACGAAGGGCGTCCAAGATCGACGTGTTCGCACACGTCGGACCGTGGAGGTCTTCGTGATCGCCGACCTGGACACCCTTCTCACGGCACTGTACGTGGAACTCACCGACCGGGTCATCCCCGCACTCGGCAGGCGCCGCCGCGGCTCAGGGCGCCCGGCGGAGGTGACCGATGCCGAGCTGGTCTGCCTGGCCGTCGCCCAGGTGCTGCTGCGCTACCACGACGAACGCCACTGGCTGCGGGCCGCCCCAACCCGGGTGGGGCACCTGTTCCCCCGCCTGCTTGGCCAAAGCGCCTACAACCAGCGGCTCAAGGACCTGGCGCCGCTGCTGGAGGCCACGCTGCGGTGGCTGGCCGAGCAGACCCCGGGGTCGGCGGAACGGCTGCGGCTGCTGGACGGCACGCCGGTGGGCTGCGGCCAGTCCACCATCACCGCCAAGCGCTCGTGGCTGTTCGGCTACGCCGGCTACGGCTACGAGCCCTCGCACAGCCGCTTCCACTGGGGTGTCAAGCTCCTGCTGCTGTGTACCGCCGACGGGACGGTCACCGGGTTCGGTCTGGCCAACCCCAAGCTGTGGGGGGAACGCGAGGCCGTCCGGCAGCTGCTGACCCACCAGCCGGCCAACCGGCCACCCGCAGGTTGCGCCGTTGTCACCGACAAGGGCCTGTCCGGCGAGGACACCCAGGCGTTCTTCGCCGGCCTTGAGCTTGCCCTGATCCGCCCGGCCCGCAGGGACGAGCACGACCCGGGGAGCTTCCCCAACTGGCTGCGCCAGCGCGTGGAGGCGATCATCTGGACCCTGAAGCACCAGCTCGGCCTGGAAGACCATGGCGGCCGCGTCCCTGCCGGCCTTTGGGTCCGCATCGTGCAGCGCCTGCTCGCCCTCAACGCCGCGATCTGGCACAACTGGGTCATCGGCGTGCCGGTCAAGCGCTCCTTGATCGCCTACGATCACTGACACCGCCCCTGACCAGCCGCAAATTCCCGGTCATCGATCTAGTCCTGCTGGACCTCATCACCCAGACGCTGGTCCCAGCCGACGCCCCGATCGTGCTGGCCGTCGACGACACCCTGTGGCACCGCACCGGCCGCAAGCTGCACGGCGCGGCCTGGCACCACGACGGCAACGGCCCCGGCCGTCACCGGCCCGCCTGGGGGCACCGCTGGGTGGTGGTCGGCGTCATCGTGCACCCGCCGTTCCTTGACCGGGCGGTGTGCCTGCCCATCCTGGCCAGACTGTGGCTGCCCGGCGACCGCGACCACACCCCGCTGGTGCTGGCCCGCGAGCTGCTGGACCTGGTCACCGGCCACCTCGGCGAGCGGCCGGTGCACCTGGTCGGCGACGCCGCCTACATCGGCAAGCCGCTGCGAAGGCTGCCCACCCACGTCACCGTGACTGCAAGGCTGCGCGCCGACGCCGCGCTGTACGAGCTGGCCCCACCACCGACCGGCAAGCCTGGCCGCCCCCGTGTCAAGGGCAAGCGGCTGCCGGAGCTGGTCGTGCTGGCCGCCATGACCCGCTACCAGTGGACCCCCGTCCAGGTGCACAGCTACGGCAGGACCCTGCAGCGGGAGGTCCTGTCGATTCGCTGCCTGTGGTACGGCGCGCTCAAAGGCCAGCCCGTCCAGGTCGTGCTCAGCCGGCCGACCGGCGCGCCCGACGGCTACCAGCTGGCCCTGGTCACCACCGACCTGGCCGCCACCCCAGCCCAGGTCATCGAACGCTACAGCGACCGCTGGTCCGAAGAGCAAGCATTCTTGGACGCCCGACACCTGGCCGGCGTCGGCCAGGCCCGCACCCGCACCCAGCGCTCGGTGGAGCGCCTGGTCCCCTTCGGCCTGTGCTGCCTGAGCCTGGCCATCGTCTGGTACGCCCACCACGGCCACCCCGCTGCTGATCTTGCCGCCCACCGTGCCCGCGCGCCCTGGTACCGCCACAAGCGCACCGTCTCGGTCGCCGACATGCTCGCCGCGCTCCGGCGTTGCCTGCTGGCCGCCCAATATCAGCAGGGTCACGCTGACCAGCACACCCTCGACCTACTCCCAGACCTGCTACTCACTCAGCTCAGCCCCGCCGCATAACCCCGAAACACGAGTGTGACCCGATGTGCGGCATCGGCACCACCCTGGTGGAGGCCGCCGCGCTGGACCGCCGCGCGGTCGGTGTGGAGCTAGAGCCCCGCTGGGCAACCCTGGCCCGCCGCAACCTCGCCTACGCCCTTAACCCCAAGCACGCCCAGCAGGCGCAGATCGTGGAGGGCGATGCTCGCGCCCTGCCGGCGCTGCTCGGCGAGCTGGCCGGCACCGTCGACCTGATCGCCACCTCCCCGCCGTACGGCTGCGACATCTCCACCCTCGACATGACCGCCTTCCGCCAGCGCGGCAGCTCCCGGGTGGCTGGCACCCGCTCCTACTCCGCCGACCCCGCCAACCTCGGCCACGCCCGCGGCCAGCGCTACCTCGTAGCGATGGCCGAGGTCTACGCCGCCTGCGCCAGGGTGCTGCGCCCCGGCGGGCTGCTGGTCACCGTCACCCGCAACCCACGCCCCCAGGGCCGCCTCTTCGACGTGGCCGCCACCACCGTCCAGCTTGCCCAGCAGGCCGGCCTGGTCTACCTCCAGCACGTGATCGCGCTCCACGCCGCCATCCGCGACGGCCGACTCATCGCGCGCCCGTCGCTGCGCCAGCGCACCAACACCCGCAACGCCCGCGCCCGCGGCGTGCCGGTCCACCTGCCTGTCCATGAGGACGTGCTCGTCTTCAGACTCGGCACCGGCACCTCCGAGGGGGTGGGTGGTCGTGGCTGAGCCGCGTCGTCGACCCCCGCGGCCGTCGCGGCGGCTGCGCGTCCTGGCGCTCGGCGCCGGGGTGCAAAGCAGCATGCTGCTGCTGATGAGCCTGGCCGGCGAACTGCCCCGCCTGGACGCCGCGATCTTCGCCGACACTCAGTTTGAGCCCCAAGCGGTCTACCAGCACCTTGAGCGGCTGGAGCGCGCCGCCCACGCGGCCGGCGTGCCGGTCTCCCGGGTGACCGCCGGGAGCCTCCGTGACGACGCCCTGGACCCAACCCGACACCACGCCAACCTCCCGCTCTTCGTGACCCATCCCGGACGGCACCCGTGGACTGGTCCGCCGCCAATGCACCCGCTCCTATAAGGTCGCGCCGCTGCGCCGCAAGATCCGCGAGCTGTGGACCGCCGCCGGGCGTCCTCAGCATCCGGTGGAGCAGTGGCTGGGGATCTCCCGCGACGAGGCCCACCGAGTCCGAACCTCCGATGTGGCCTACATCCAGCTGCACTATCCCCTCATCGCCCAGGGCCTGACCCGCGCGGACTGCCAGCGGTGGCTCAAAGACCACGGCTGGCCAAGCGTGCCGGCTTCGGCGTGCGTGGCTTGTCCGCTTCACTCCGATCAGCGCTGGCGGCAACTCCGGGACACCACACCAGACGAGTGGGCCGCGGCGGTCGCCTTCGACCAGGCCATCCGCGGCGGCCACCCCCGCCTCGGCAGCCCGCCAATCAACGGCGAAGCGTTCGTGCACCGCTCGCTGGTCCCGCTGGACCAGGTCGAGCTGGACGGCCCGGCTGAGCGCATGGTCATCGACGGGTTCGGCGACGAGTGCGAAGGGATGTGCGCCACATGACCCCCACCACGCCCACCCCTGAGCCCGAGCCGGTGTCGAGCGGGGAGCTGCCGCTGTCGGTCTGGCCCACCGCCCAGGCCCCCTCTCGGTGGCAGCGCCAGGGCCGCTACCTGGCCGCCTCCAGCGCCCACCCCGCCAAGATGCTCCCCGCCATCGCCCGCACCGCCATCGGCGCCTACACCGCACCTGGCGAGCTGGTCCTTGACCCCATGTGCGGCATCGGCACCACCCTGGTGGAGGCCGTGCATTTGGGCCGCCGCGCGGTCGGCGTCGAGCTGGAGCCCCGCTGGGCGGGCCTGGCCGAGGCCAACCTCACCCTGGCCCTCACCTCCGGGGCGCCCGGCAGCGCCGAGGTCATCTGCAGGGATGCCCGCGACCTGGTCCACCTGGTGCCCGGCGAGCTGCACGGCCAGGTCGCGCTGGTGCTGACCTCCCCGCCCTACACCCACGCCGCCTACAACCACGGCCAGGTCCGCACCCGACCCGGCCACGGGGTGGAGAAGTGGCACAACCGCTACTCCGCCAACCCCGACAACCTCGGCAACACCAACCCCGCCCGGCTCCTGGCCGGCGTCGAGCAGATCCTGGCCGGCTGCCGGCGGGTGCTTCGCCCGGGTGGGCTGGTGGTGCTTACCACCCGGCCGTGGCGCTTGCACGGCGCGCTGGTGGACCTGCCCGGCCAGGTCGCCAGTGCCGTCGAGCGCGCCGGCCTGCTGCCGTTGGAGCGCAACGTTGCCCTGCTGGCGGGGCTGCGTGGGGGGCGGCTGGTGGGGCGGGCGTCGTTCTTCCAGATCGACAACACGCGCAAGGCCCGCGCCGCCGGCCTGCCCGTCCATGTTGTCGCCCACGAGGATGTCTTGGTGTTCCGGAGTGCGGGGTGACCAGCAGGGCCGAAGACGCTTACCCGAGCGGCTCGGCGCATGGCGATCGGGGGCGCTCCATCTACGGTACGCCGCCGATCGCCATCCAAGCCGAGGGCGAGCTGGACGGCGTGGCTCGCCACTCACCCGACTGCAGCTCAAACGTACCGAATGATCAATTTGACAGGCCCGATGAGGTTTTGGCGCCATCAACCCAGGGACGACGCGGACCCCTAACCCTGACGCTGGAGATCATCTGGGTCGATGGCCCGGCCGCCAACGCGCTGCGCCGCACCCAGGCACGGGTGCTCCGGGACCTCCTTGCCGCCCTCACTCTCGGCCCCAACGCGGGCCACCACCACAAGGACGAGTAGGAGGCACCGGATGACCGACCGCTGGGTAGCGTTCTTTCGCTGCAGCAATGAGGAGCTGCAAAACCCCGAGCTGTCCCTGGACCGCCAACTCCGCAACTCCGAGGCAGCAGTCCAGCGCTGGGGTGGGCGGATCGTCGCCTACTACTACGAGATCGAGACCGGCACCAGCCGCTACGAGGATCGTGGCATCACCTCGGCCTCGGCGCTTGCGTCCATCAAGATCCCCCGCGCGGGCGGCCTGCGTGACCTCGTCGACGACGCCCACCGTACACCGCCGCTGTTCGACCGTGTCATCTGCGAGTCGATCAACCGCATCACCCGCAGCTCGCTGGTCGCCTTCCAGCTCGAGGACGAGCTCAAACAGGCCGGGGTGAGCCTGCACTGCGCCGACGAGCCGTTCGAGGAATCGTTCGGCTCGATCGTGCTCCGCCACCTCAATATCGGCATCGCGGTCGGCTACCACCGCGACCTGATGCACAAGTCGCGGCAGGGGTTCGAGACCGCGACCCGGCAGGGCTGGCACACCGGCGGGATCGCCTGCTACGGCTACCGGCTCGTCGCCCACGAGCATCCCAACCCCAACAAGGCCCGTCATGGCAGGACTCGTCACACGCTGGACCTCGACCCCGTCCGCGGCCCGGTGGTGCGGCGCATCTTCGACGAGTATCTGTACGGCACCCGCGGGCTGACCGAGATCCGCGACCTACTCAACCGCGACCCCGAGCGATTCCCCCCGCCGCATACAGCCGACCCGGCTCGGGCACTGGGTGCCTGGAGCCGCTCCAGCGTGTGGGAGATCCTCCGTAACCCCAAGTACACCGGCTACCAGGTCTGGAACCGGCGGGCACGCAAGGACAAGCATCGTCGGAACCGGCCCAACCCGCCGGAGGCGTGGGTGTGGTCCGACAACCCCTGCCACCCTCCCATCGTCAGCCGCCACGAGTACGACCAGATCCGGGTCAAGGCGGCCAGCAACGCCCGCTCACGCCGCAGCGACACCACCGGCAGCGCGCCGCGCGAGAAGACCGAGTACCTATTCCGTGGGCGGCTGTTGTGCGGGTACTGCGGGCTGCGCATGAAGGGCCATCGCGGCACCTTCCCCTACTACCGCTGCCACATCACCATGCAGCGCGCGGCCAAGATCCCGCCTGGCCACCCCGCCACCATCAACCTCAGCGAACGGTTCCTGCTGGAGGCAACCCTCGGATTCCTCTCCCAGGCGGTCTACGGTCCCAATCGGCTCACCTACTGGCGGCAGGTGCTGGAGTCGGCCGAGCAGGCTGATCCCGCCGCCCCGACTCGGCAGCGCTTCAGCGAGGTCGAGCACACCATTGCTGATCTGCAGCGGCGACTGCGCAACCAGCTCCTCGGGCTCGAAGACGACCACCTCAAGCCGGAAGCACGACGCCACATCACCAGCCGCATCGCCGAGCTTGAACAGGCCATCGCCGACCATGAGGCATCCCTGGCCAAGCTGCACGCCGAGCTGGACATCCCGATGCTGGCGACCGATGCACTGGCTAGGGTGCTCGACCGGCTTCCGGTGTTCGGGGAGCGGCTGCACAAGCTGTCACAACAGGAACTGCGGCGCCTGTTCGACAGCCTGGATCTCACCATCACCTACGATCACGGGCGTCGCGTGGGGCACGTGAGGATCACCCTGGCCAGCGACGCGGATCGAGTGCGTGGTTCTGGTCCGTGCCCTGGGCGCGACTCGAACGCGCGACCTACTGCTTAGGAGTTGGTTGGGTTTTTGCGCTGTGCCGACCTGCAAAAACGCTGGTCGGAAGCGAGCGGAAACCGAAGAATTATCGTGTCGTCATTAGCCGCTCAGTGGCCACATGAGTTGATATCACGGCCGAGAGTACCCGGCCAGTCCCACAGGACCAACATGCTATGTAACCAGCCCATTCACAGACTGCCACTCACGCCTTACCATCTCCAGACGCCTCGTCACCATCTGACATCTTTCACCATTCCTAATGCCGACTCTCAGCCTCATTCGACCCGCCTTCATTGCTGCACCGTGTACTCTCTGATCACCGGACCTCAAAGCACAATACGGCTGCACCAAAGGGTGCAACCGGGAGGCCCGGGGCCATCGAGGAGGGTGCGGGTTGGTTCTGGCAGCGGCCGGGCTGAAGGCGGGCCAGGAGGACTACTGGATCAGGCAGATTGCCGAGTCCAGGTGCGAGTACCTGTCAGGGCACGGTGAGACGCCGGGCCAGTGGTACGGCGCGCGGGCTGCTGCCTTGGGCCTAACGGGAGTGGCCAAGGACGAGCAGTGCCATGCGATGTTTGCGGGCAAAGACCCTGTTACGGGCGAGCAGGTCGCACAGCCCAAGTGGGTTGCTGACCCGCGGTCCAAGCTCCCAGCGGGACCGCTGGCGGAACGGCTGCGGGCACTCGCGGATGAGCGAAGCATTCCGGTCGAAGACCTGGCGGGGAGCCAGGCGCTCGCGGGCGACGTGCGCGCGGTCATGGGCCGCCGGGAGGTCAAGGCCGAGACCATCGAGCGCGTTTCGCGCCACGTCCTGCGCTGTGACCCGCAGGACATCTACGGGGACGCCTACCGCGAGGCAGCAAGGCATGCGGGACGCCGGGTGGACGACCGGGACGCCTGCTTTGACCTGTGCTTCTCCGACGTGAAGTCCGGCAGCCTGTTCTACGCCGGCGCCGACGAGGCCACCCGGCGCGAGTACGTCGCGGCCCGCCAGGAGGCCATCAAGGGCGCGCTCGGGTGGCTGGAGCAACACGCCGTCGGCGTCCGCCGCGGCCACGGCGGTAGTGAGCACCTGGACGGCCGCGGGCTGCTGGCGATCGGCTACGACCATCGCACCTCGCGGGAGGGCGACCCGCAGCTGCACACCCACCTGCTGGTCCAGAACCTCACCGAGGGGCCGGACGGCCGGCTGACGGCGCTGGACTCCAAGCGCCTGTGGGCGCACCTGATGACCGCCGAGCGCGTGTACCAGCAGTTGTGGCGTGCAGAGCTGTCGCGCCGGTTGGGCCTTGAGTTTGTCGTGGTGCCCGACCATGAGCAGCTGGAGATCAAGGGCTGGCATGGCAAGGCGCTGCGGGATGGGTTCTCGAAGCGCGCGGCGCAGGTGCGGGCGCAGTGCGACGCCTGGGGCACCACCGACACCAGGACGGCGCGAGAAGCGGCCAGGGCCACCCGCCGCGCCAAAGACCACGCCGAGCCCGAAGATGTGATCTACGACCGGTGGCGCGCCGAGCTGGCCGAGCATGGGATCGGTGCGCAGACCTACGCCGAACGCCTCGGCCGCGCCGCTAGCCACACGCTGACTGATGACCAGACGGGGGCGCTACTGGAGGCGCTGGCCGGGCCGGAGGGACTGACCGCGCAGGCGTCCACGTTCGCGCGCCGCGATGTGGTCGATCAGCTCGCGCGCCGCCTGCCGGTTGGGACCTCGGCCACTACGACCTTGCGCGAGCTTGAGGCGCTGGCCGATCGGTTCATCGCGGAGCGTGCGGTGGTGGTGGCGCGCGATGAGCAGCTTGCCGAGGTGCGCTACTCCACGCCCGAGCTGGTGGCGCTGGAGGAGCGCATGCTGGATGGCGCCACCGCCCGGGCGGACGCCGGCTGTGCGGTGGTGGCGCCCGAGCACTTGCGCGCCACGCTGGAGGCGTTTCCGACGATGGCGCCAGACCAGGCCGACGCGCTGGCGGACCTGACCCGCTCGGGCGCTGGGGTGTCGCTGCTGGTTGGCAAGGCCGGCTACGGCAAGACCTTCGTGGCTGGCGCGGCAGGTCATGTTTACGGCCTGCAAGGGCACCGCCTGATCGGGATGGCACCAACCGGGCTTGCCGCGACTGGACTGAGCGGGGAGGGATTTAGCGACGCGCGGACGGTTGATCGGCTGTTGGCCGACCTGGAGCAGCGCCGCGACCGGCTCGACGCCAACACGGTCCTGCTGGTGGACGAGGCCGGGATGGTCGGCACACGCAAGCTCGCGCGTCTGCTGGAGGAGGTCGAGCGCGCCGAGGCCAAGGTGATCCTGATCGGCGACGACCGGCAGTTGTCCTCCATCGACGCGGGCGGGGGCTTCCGGGGCCTGCGGCTGCGGCTGGGAGCGAGCGAGCTGACCCAGAACCGCCGCCAGCAGGCCGAGTGGGAACAGCAGGCGCTGGAGCTGGTACGGCGCTTCCAGGTCGAGCAGGCCGTCAGCTTGTACCGCGAGCATGACCGCGTGGTGGTGGCTGAGACCAAGGACGAGCTGACCCGGGGCTTGCTGGAGGACTGGCGGCAGGCGTTCCGGGATGGGCAGGACGTGGTGATCCTGGCGCATCGACGCGAGGACGTTGGCCGCTTCAACCTCGCGTGTCAGCAGATGCGCGCCCGGTTCGGGGAGCTGGACCGCGACCCGGACCAGCGCCTCCAGGTCGCTGACCGCAGCTTCGCGGTGGGCGATCGGGTGGTGTGCGGCAAGAACGCGCTCAAGCGCCTTGGGGTCGCCAACGGCACCCGCGGGACGGTCGTGGCCATCGACCGGGAGGCCCGGTCGTTGACCATCCAGGTTGGTGACAACACCGACGCAGGAGGCCGCGGCACCGCCGAAGGCCAGACCGTGACCTTGCCCGCAAGCTATCTGGACGGCAAGAGCCGGCCGGGGGCGCCGCGCCGGGTGGATCTTGCGTATGCGACCACCGGGCACAAGTCGCAGGGGTTGACCAAGTGGACCTCGCTGCCGTTCGTCTCGGGGCGTGAGGACGCGCAATGGCTGTATGTGGTCTTGAGCCGTGCCAAGCACCTGACCCGCATCTACACCGTGACCGGCCCAGAGGAGCGACCGGCCGAGCTGTCGGAGGTGCCCGATACCCGCCGAGCGCCGGACGGCTACGAGCGGCTTGCCGCCGCGATGGGCCGCGACCGCGCCGAGCAGTTGGCCAGCGACGCACGCCGGCTGGTGAACCTGCGGGCCATGCCGACCAGGCAGCTTCGGGCCGAGCGTGACCGCCTGGACGACGCCTTCAGCAAGGCGCCGCGCGACCGCCGCCACGAGACCGAGCGTGCCGCCAAGCGGCATGCCGAGCGGGAACAGCGCGTGCGCGAGCTGAAGGCCGCCGGGGTCCAGGGGCCGGAGCTTGTGACCACGATCAGGCTGACCGACCAGGCGGGCGAGCAGGCCCGCCAGCTTCGCCAGCATCAGCAGCAGCGTGCCGCGTGGCTGGAGACCAACGCCGACCTCGTTGCCGAACGGCGCGCCGTGCTGCAAGAGCTGGGCTGGCGGGGCCGCGCGGACGCCCGCGCGATCGAGCTGGACCCGCCGGCCGACCTGGTGGCCGCGTTCGGGCCGCCACCGACGGAGCGTAAGGCCCTGGCGGCATGGCGCGCGGCGGTGGGCCAGGTAGACGGCTACCGGCGCGCCTGGGGCATCGACGTGCCCGGGTTGGCAAAGCATGAGGGGCAAACCGAGCGAGAGGAGGAGTGTAAGGAACCCGCTGGGAGGCCGGTCGAGGAACGCGAGGCCAAGCCTGCCAGCCAGCGCAGCCGGCCCGAGCGGCGGTCGGCTCGTCACGAGCGCCGGGCCGGAGGTGCTGAGGAGCTGCTGGGGCCACAGCCGACCGAGGATCTTCGCCAGCGGCGCGCCTGGCAGGCCGCCCGGACCACCATCGAGCGGTTCCGCGAGCGGACCCACCGCCGCACCGACCGCGAGCGCGAGGCCGGCTGAGGCTTGCCCGGCTTTGACGCTTAACAGGCCGTTGCACAAAGCCTGCTTCGACGCTCGCGCGGGTCTCTTGGCTGATTCGGGGCGAGCGGATCAGGCCGCGTGACCGTCCACGACGGCGCAGAGGAAGTAGAAGTGGGTGTCGATCTCCACGGCGAGACCCGAGTCCACCAGCGCATCGACGTCGGCTTCTGACCGCAGCGGCAGGTGCGCCGCATACGCCGCCTGGGTCGCGTGGTCAAAGCTCGACGGGACGATCAGGAAGACATGCCACAGTGGGTTGTACTCTCCACCGGTCGTGCTGGGCAGGGAATCGAGCACGTGGTCGTGGAAGTCGGTGAAGTCGATCCCGTTGCCCTGGTGGTCGCAGGGGTTGCACTGCGGCGCCGCCGGCCAAAGCGAATGATCAGTCGGGTAGACGACCTGGTAGAAGTCGGCCGCCGCATGGGTGAGGGCCCCCGCACTTTGATGCAGCTCGATCGCATTGATCGTGACGGTCGTGCCGTTCACATAGGCCTGCTCGTATTCGGGGCCAGCCCAGGCGGTCGTCGGCAGCGCAAGCGCCAGCCCGACGCCGATCGCCACCAGTACTGCCAGTCGTCGCACGGTGCCTCCCCCTCATCTGCTCCCCGACGTCGGACGTGGAGCCGGAAGCCAAGCAAACCGGCTCCTACCGAGCGGGTCAATACGGAGTTCTGTGGTGCTCCTTTACGACCTATGGCGGCAACATGGCGAATCAATGGTGTGCCAGTCGTTGCGGCGGCTGAGCCGTCACGGCCGCCTGGGTGCTGCCGGCCGAGGACGCTCAGGCGCTGTCGGCACACGGTCATTGCCGCGCGTAGCCCGTCGCCGCGGGACGCCGACGGCCTACCGTCCTTGCGGGCCTGCGCTGGTTGCTCTCGGAAGGTCGAAGTGGTCGCAACGCCAAGAAGCCGGGGCACCTGGGCACTCCCGGCTCCTCGGCAGGCTGAGCTAGTGAGGGAGCTGCACGACCTGAGCCTGGAAGGCGACACCAGGCGCGGTGAAGCCGAACACCTCCGCAGTCGAGTAGTGCCCCGGAACGGCAGGGATGCCGGTGTCGAAGTTCTCGCTTGCGATCGTCACGGTGACCGGTCCGCCCCGGCTGTAGAACGTATCGACCTCACTGGTGACGAAGAAAGTGGCTGGCCCGACGCTCCCTGGGGCGATGGTCCAGCCGGTGATGTCGATCCTCATACCCTCGGCCCCGCTGCTGCCGGGAAGCTGTCGGCCCTGCAGGTGCCCACATCCCGCGAACGTCGCATCGCCGGTGTTGTCTGAGTCGAACTCGACCCAGCCCCAGAAGCCTCCTAGCTGGTCGGCCCCGCAGACTGCCGGGTTGTTGCAGTTTCCGGATATCCCGATCTGCCAGAGCGCCGTGTTGCCGTACGCGCCAGCGGGCGCGCTCGTGGCCATGATGCCCGCGAACGCCAGCATGCTGACTATCGCTATGAGGACTACCAGTCGCCGCACCGCGGTCGCCTCCCCTGTGTGCCACCAACCCCAATGGACCCCGATGACCGGACCGTTACAGAGCCGCTTGGGGTCGTCAATCGGTCCAGGAGCGTAAAGAACGTGACTCAGGCTACGCAAGCTCTACGTAAGTCGGCGCACGGTCGGTACATCCGTTGGGCGCCGAAGCGTCGGGGCGGGTCGCGGACGCGGGCGCGTCGTGGCGTTCGAGCATGAATCCACGACGCAACGGCGGCCTCTCTGGAACGTCCTGTTATAAGCAACGCATTTGCCGCAAAGGTAGTAGAATGAGCCATGGCTTACAACTTTCTGCGCGCAGAGCGCGACCAGCCCTTCCTGCTCCCACCCGACCTACGCGACTGGCTCCCTCAGGATCATCTCGCCTGGTTCATCCTCGATGTCGTCGACCAGGTCGACCTGGCGCCCTTCTACCTGGCCCACCGCGACGACGGGCACGGCCATCCCGCCTACGACCCCAAAACCCTGCTCGGCGTGCTGCTGTACGCCTACTGCATCGGCGTGCGTTCCTCCCGGCAGATCGAACAACGCTGCCGGGAAGACATCGCCTTCCGTGTGCTTGCTGCCAATCAGGCGCCCGACCACGTGACCATCGCGCGCTTCCGCGTCCGCCACGAGCAAGCCCTGGCCGGCTTCCTCGTCGCGTCGCTGAAGCTATGCGCCGCCGCCGGCATGGTCCAGGTCGGCACCGTGGCGCTGGACGGCACCAAGCTGGCCGGCAACGCCGCCGACAAGGCCAACCGCACCCACGCCAAGCTCCAGGCCGAAGTCGCCGAGATCCTGCGGCAGACCGCCGAGATCGACCAGCGCGAGGATCAGCTGTTCGGCGACGCCCGCGGCGACGAGCTGCCCGAGGCGCTGGCCAGCAAGGCCGACCGGCTGGCCCGCCTGCGCCAGGCCAAGGCCCAGCTGGAGGCCGACGCCGCCGCGCGGGAGCAGACCTACCAGCAGCGGGTCGCCGCCCACACCGCGGCGGCGGCCGCCAAGGGCACCAAGCCGCGCACGCTCAAGCGTCGGCCGCAGGAGACCCCCAACCCTGACGCGGCCGCCAACACCACCGACCCCGACAGCCGCTTCCTGCACACCCGCAACGGCAGTGTGCAGGGCTACAACGCCCAGGCGGTCACCACCATGCACCAGCTCGTGGTGGCCGCCGAACTCACCGATCAGGCCAACGACGTCCACCAGCTCAAGCCCATGCTGGAAGCGACGGCTGCCACGCTGGCCGCCGCTGGGATCGACGACCGACCCGAGGCAGCGCTGGCCGACTCCGGCTACTGGTCGATCGACAACCTGACCGCGATCCCGAACGCGCCGGAGCTCTACATCCCGCCAGCCAGGCACGGCCGCCAGGGCAAGCCCCGCAGGGACGGCAAGCCCTCGGCGTCCAAGAGCGACGGCCTGCGGGCCGCGATGAAGGAGAAGCTCGCCAGCGAGGACGGCAAGGCCCGCTACGCCAAGCGCCGGGAGACCATCGAGCCGGTCTTCGGGCAGATCAAGGAGCAGCAGGGCGCCCGCAGATTCCTGCGCCGCGGCATGCGCGCCTGCCAGGCGGAGTGGAAGCTGCTGTGCGGCACCCACAACCTCCTCAAGCTGTGGCGGCACACGGCCATCCAGCGAGCGGCCAAGCCAGCGACCACCTGAGCGACCACCCGGCGGCGTCACAAGAGCCGCGGCCACCACTAGCGACCAGCTCCCTGGACCGTCGCCCGAGGCTCCTGAGCGCCCCGGACCGCCAGCAAGATGGCGGCGCGTCCGTTTGAGCAACAGCTTGTTAAGCGTCAACGAGCAGGTTGCGCGGAATTGTCCACATGCACGGTTAGACTACCGACAGATATTGCTCCTGGCCGGACGGCCAGGGCATGAGCAGGGGGAACGTACAGATGGAGCCTGACCAGACGCCCCGCCAGCTTGGCGAGGATGACGAGCTGCCCGACGACTTCGGCAGCCGGATCGGTGACACGCTCACCTTCGGCTCGGGGTCCTACATCCGTACCGTCAGCGCCGACGAGGCCCGCCGCCGGTACGCGCCGAGCACGCCCACCGACCTCGGCCGCGAGATCGACCGGGCGTTGGCGTTTGCTGACGGCTACATGACCGCGACCGGCGAACTCGAACCTGAGCCCGGCAGCGTGCTCGACAGCCAGCCCTGGCGGCGCGGGCTGAACCGGCTGATCCCCACCGGCCGCCGTGCTCGCCGCAAGCGCACGCCGGCGCCAGCGCTGCCGCCTCGGCCGCCGGTGGTGGTGCCGCCGGCCCGGCTCACCATCGAGCTGGTGCCCAAGACGAGCTGGTACCACAACGTCCGCGCACTGACCGATGAGCTGGGCTGGGATCGCATCCGCCGCCAGGTCTACCGCCAGGCCGACTACCGCTGCGAGGTCTGCGGCGGCAAAGGCCCCGAGCATCCGGTGGAGTGCCACGAGGTGTGGCGCTACGACGACCGGACCCGCGTGCAGATGCTTGTTCGGATGATCGCGCTGTGCCCGGCCTGCCATCAGGTCAAGCACATTGGGTTCGCCAACGTCAAGGGCAAGGGCGCGCAGGCCCGCGCGCACCTGGCCCGGGTCAACGGCTGGACGCTGGCGCACGCCGACGCCTACATCAGCGAGGCGTTTGGGGTGTGGGCGCAGCGCAGCCAGGGGCCGTGGACGCTGGACCTGGAGGGGCTTCGCCCGTACGTGCTGGGCAGCGAGTACGCCCGCATCGTCCGGTTAGCCGCGGTCCGGCCCGGGCGGCGCACGACCGGATCGTAACCCCAGGGTGTCCGGTGACCGCTCGGCGGTTACCGATGATTGGCAGCCGCTTGCCGGAACGCCAAGTAGCCTCGGCAGCGGCGGGCGCTGCGGCCAGCTGCCCATGGTGGCCACGATGCGGGGGCGAGGCCGAACCCGTCAGCGCCGGGCCGCGTCACCGCCCGAACGCTGGTAGGACGGTTGCTTCCTACCAGAGACCTGCCGCCAATTTCGGCCTTGTCTGGGCTGGCCGCGCTCGTGTCGAGTGAGCGGCGATTGCGCTGCTCTACCCAATGGTAAGGTGCACCAGAGCAGCTACGAGGGTCCGATGGCCCGATTCCTAGCCTGATCCGCAGGCTGGTCCCGTTGGGAAGTTCCGGATCTGCGGAACCTCTTACCAAGGAGAAAGCTGAACGCTGGACTCATCGGAGTATGTTTGCGCAGGTCAACCACAGTTCGAAAATCCAGCTACTCCTGCACTCTTTAGTATGAATAGCGCTCAACGAATGGCTGACGATGATCACCTATCAGAAGCGAAGGCGCACGGCACCCCGGCGCGACGCCACTTGCGGGCATCCGCATCGCACCGGGGCGCTGTGCATACCTGATCAGGTGGTGAGGGTTTCAACGACCAGTGTCGAGAAATTGAACTCGATGAAGCCTGCGCTCGTGTCTACCCTATACTGCACTTTCACCGGGTAGGTGCCCGGGGTGAAGTAGGCTCGAGACTGCTCGATCCCGTGGGTCGCTATGTGCTTGGTAATACCCTCACTATTGCTGTGGACGTCGAAGATGACGCCGCCAGTCGGGTCGGCCTCCTTGCCGTTAATTAGGATACGCACCCAGCACCTGCTGTTCGCGCAAACCGCCTGGGCAGAGAAGCGGGCAAGGATGACCGCGCAGGTAGACCTTCCACACGAGGGCACAGTGATCGAGGTGGCCGCGCCAGGAACGTCGACCCAGGTGGGGCTTGTTGTTGATGTCCCGGTGTTGCTATGGACCAGCTTCACGCGCGTCAGCGTTCTGGCGCTGCGGGTAATGGTAGTGGCCGCGACCGCCGTGCTGACAAGGGTTCCAGCGAGTACAAGGGCGAAAACAACCGCCGCCACGCGCCAGATCTTCCGAGAATGCATGCTGCTCATCCCCTTAGGATGGGATTGCTATGCACCGTGATCGCCCAATGGGGCTGGGCGGGGCGCGCGGCGCGTTAGCGCTGAGGCGGGCACGCACAATCGGCTCACCCGCGTCGACCCCTTGCATAGCCGCGGCAACCTCGGCGTCCCTGCCCATGAGCTGGACAGGTGCGCTGGGAGCCGACGAGCGTTGACGGGCGAGGGTCGCAAGTGGTTTGGCCTGGAGTGTAGTGCGCAGGACCATGCCGCCGTGCTCGGCAAGAATCTCGATGCCTAGATTGCCATAGACAATGCTGTCCACGAGCCTGCCCCGATCTGCAACTATCGGCCGGACGCCGCCATGCTGACAGCGTGAACCTGCCGGTCGTACCTGATCGGACTCTGGGCCCCGTATTTGTACGCGGACTGTGCTAGCAGGTTGTGGGTTGTTCGGCAGTGTCACACAGCACACGTCTGATGTGCCTTCTGTCACACGAGCTGGTCGCCTCGGTCGACTCGTTGCCCTGGCGCGCCGCTGTGGGTGCTCGCCCCATGATAGGCCGAAGCGATCCTAGCCCGGGCCGCCGTGGACCACGGCGGCCCGGTGGCGCCACGGCGCCTATTAGCCTGCGACTTACCAAGGAGAAAGTTGAACGCTGGACTCGCTGGAGGGCGTTTGCGCAGGTCAGGCACAGCTCGAATATCCAGCTACTTCCGTACTCTTTAGTACTGCTTTGCAGGCAAATAGCCAGACCGCCGGACAGCCGGCATCGGCCTGCGAACGGTTCGTCACACCCTTATCCAGCGGCTACGAATAGTTCGTCACGCCATCGAGCGTCAGCAAGGCAAGCTTCACGATCCGTGTCACGGTTGGTGACGATCCGTTGAGCGCAGCAGGCGTGACGATCCGTTGATGACGCGGGAGCGATGGGCCGCGCCGAGCGTGACGTTTCGTTCGTCGCTGCTCAGCACGGGGCCGTGACGATCCGCGCGTCACTCAGGCGATGATGGCGCGGGAACAGTGGTGCCGTTGGTGGCGCGGCCGGATGGCTGCTGGCCGTTGCCGCCTGTCCGGGCGGCGCGTTCCTGGCGCAATAGGGCGTAGGCGCGGGAGCGAGACAGCCCAGTTTGTGCTGTGACCTGCTGCCAGCCGACTGGCGCCTCGGGGGTCTCGGTGGCCAACAACCCGCGGATGAGCGCGCGGGCATCGTCGGCAGGTTCCGCAGCTGGCGCACGATCCACACTGGCTGAGTCTTGCTTGTCCTGCTCGTCTTCAGGACGGTCCTGGCCGGGCAGGACAGGACCGCCATCGTAGGACGCCGGCTCGTGCTGGCGGCGGTGGGCGAGACGTTGCAAGAACAGATGCCAGGCGAACACCGCCGCCAGCGGTGGCAGGCCGTACACCAGCGAGACCAGCCAACCCGGCGGCGGATCCAGCGGGATCGCCGGGTGGAACCAGTTCAGCAGGATCGACCCGCCAGCCGTCAACGCGGTCAGCGCCCACGGATACCAGGGCACGCGCTGCCACCAGGCCGGCTGATGGTGGCGCTGGCGCTGGTCAGCCAGCGCATTCAAGGCAGCAGAGGCCATGAACGCCTCGAAGCCCAGCGGCCACAGCCTGGCTGCCCAGGACGGCAGGCCAGCGGCCAGGGCGATCCGGTGCAGGACCGAGTAGGACAGCGAGACGCCGTAGGCGAACATCGCCACGGCGGTCGCGCCGCTGGCCCACTCGATCGCCGTGTCGGTCCAGTCCCGCACAGGACGCACCGTAGGACGCGAGGGTTTCATTGGTCCTCCTCCCGGTCCTGCGGCGACCGCTTGCCGTTGGAGGTGAAGGCGGCACGGTCGTAGGCGTCGCCGTAGAGCATCCTTGGGTGCCAGCCCAGTACCTCGTCACAGAACCGCTCCAGCACCAGCAGGCTGACCGTGCCGGCCTGGTGGGCGTTGCCGTAGAGCGCGAACAGCTCCGGGCCGAGCAGGTCGCGTAGCGGCAGACGGCGGCGCTTGGCATGGCGGCGCACCGCCGCCAGCAGCGGCGCCGAGGACAGGCGGTTGGTGTCGGCACCTCGCGCGGGCGCTGGGCGGCGCGGGCGCTGGGCGGCGCTGGCGCGGTGGGCGGTGACGCCGGCGCCAGGCCCGGCCACGCTCGAGCTGGTGCGGCTTGCAGTAGGCCGACAGGTAGCCGTCCGGGCGCCGGTAGAACGCGCTGGCCGGCAGGACCCGCCGGCAGTCCGGACAGCGCTTGTGGGTGTGGCGCGCGGCCACCGTGGCAGGGTCAGCCATCGCGCTCACGCTCCTCACGGCCAACGCGGCGTTCGGGCCGATGCCGCCGACCGGCCGAGACGCGACCCGGCGGCCGGTCCCGCGCTGGCACGCCGGCCGGACGGTGCTTGGCGACCTTCTCGGCCGACAGGATCGTGTTCCGGGTCTGGGTCGGCTCCTCTGTCAGCAGCCCGGAGCGCTCAGCGGCGGCCAGCAAGCCGGCCTCGACCTGGGCGCGGTCCAGCACGCCGCCGGCCACCAGGCTGAACAGCCGCAGCCCCGCCACGTACAGCGTGCGGTTGCGGTCACCCTTGGGCGCCCACGCGACCTCGGCAAGCCGCGCCGCCAACGCGCGCTGCCCGTACGGGTGGCCAGGCGCCAGCGGCCGGACGCTCGGCGGCGCGGCGGGCTGGGCCGGCTGTGGGCGCTCCAGCCACTCCCGCAGCGCCGGGGGTACCTCGGGAATGGGGGTGTCCAGGTCGCGGACCCAGCGGTAACGCCGGCCGGTGGCGTGCCGCGAGGGTGGCGCGAGGACGTAGCCGCCCAGGCCGCGCCAGTCCACCTGCTCCAGGCCCCGCGGCTTGGGGTTGCCCAGGCCGGTTGGGGCGAGGTAGACGTGCCAGCCGCCGCGTCCGGTGCGCACCACCGGCCCGGGCGGGCCAAACGGCTGCTTGGCTGACAGGTGCGCGATCGACCGCTCGCCGGTTGGGCCGTCTACGTCGAGCACGTCGAACAGGTGCCCGGTGGCCAGGCCGATGTTGGCGTGTGGGAAGCGCCGCCACCACCATTCGACCTGCTCGCGGTTGCTGCTGGCGTCCTTGAGGCCATGCTGCGTGATCGGGTGCTTGCCGATCGACCCGCACGCCGGGTCGACGCAGGAGCAGGCGACCTGGCGGCCGGGCCGGATGGTGGGGCAGTGCACCGGCAGCACCGGGATTCCACGCGCGGCGTAGTCCAGCGCCGCGTTCTGCAGGGGATTGTCACAGTGTCGGGTCATCGTTCACGCTCCTGGTCAGCGGGGTTGCCGTTGCTTCGGGTCCTGGCCGGACGCGCAGCAGCGCGCTGTGCTCGGGCGGCCTGGCGGCGCTGGTAGCCCGCGAGCAGTCGCGTGCGCACCTGCTCACGCCGGTCGGGTGGTTGGCTGGTGGCGCGGTCGGCCGCCAGCTCGCGGGCGCGCTGCGCCCGGCTGGTGACGATCCACGCCCGGGTTTGCGGGCGGCGGGCGCGGTTCTCGGCCGCCAGGTCGTAGGCCACCCTGGGGCCAAGGGCCTCCAGCTCCTCCAGGCGCCGCGCCCGAGCGGCCAGCCGCGCCGGGCTGGCCCCGACCGGCCGGGCGAATGCTTCGTTGCCCGGCAGGCCAAGAAACGCCCGGGGCAGCGGCCGGACGGCGGGCTGGCGGTGCTGGGGCAGCCGCTCCGGCAGGCCCAGGCCGTGGCGCTGCCACGCCTTGCGGAGCGCCTGGTGGTTGACGCCGGCCTCGGCGGCGGCGGCGGTGATGCCGACCTGCCGGGCGCGCTGGAAGGCCCGCTCGGCGGCGGCGCGGTCGGTGAGGAACACCGATGGCGGGCTGCCGCGGTGGCCGGTTGGGCGGCCGAGCTGGTGGTGGTCCCAGGCCGAGTACAGCGCCTCGGTGGACACCCCAAGCTGCCGGGCCGCCTGGACGATCCCGACGTGGCGGGCCAGCGTGAGCGCGTTGGCGGCCTGCTCGCGGTCGGTGTAGAAGCGGGTTGGGGTCGCCAGGGAGTGCCGGCCGCGTAGGCGGCGGCGCTCGGCGTGGCTGGTGCCGCCGAAGATGCCGTACTCGTCCTGGCCGTGGGCTTGGGGGCCGGTCAGGGCCTCGTGCAGGCAGGCGGCCCGCACCGTGCAGCCCGAGCAGACCTGCTTGGCCTGGGTTGCCTTCCAGCCCTGGCCCGCCTCGGGGAAGAACACCTCCGGATCGACCGTTGGCGCCGCGCAGGCGGCTCCTGCGCGCCAGTCGCCGTCCGTGGCGCGTTCGGCGTGGTGGCGCAGGCTGGCGAGCTGGTCGAGGTCTGCCGGCCCGGCGGTGTGCTGCCGGTTGGCGGCCCACTGCGCGCGTGCTGGTGGGCCGTCGCGGTCCAGCGCGCGCAGCACGTACAGCGTGCCGGCCACGTAGCGGGGGTTGGCGCCGACCTCGGCGGCGACCTGCTCGACCCGCAGATGCTGCCCGCCGGCCCGTTCTCGCGTGCGGTACAGGTGCTCGATCCGGTCGTAGACGGCCGCCGGATCTGCGGTCTGTTCGTGCTGGCCACGCAGGGTGCGCAGGGTGAGCCTGGCCAGGGTGTCGCTACAGCCAAGCTCCCGCGCGACCTCGGCGGCTTGCAGCCGTTGCCCACCGTTTGCTTCCCGGGCCTGCCAGACCTGGCGGATACGCACGACCGCCGGAGGGTCCGCGGTGGTGGTCTGGCCTGGTGGGAGCGTGACGGTGGACGCCGGGGCGCTCACCGCTGGCCTCCCCGTTGGCCACGCAGCCAGCCGGGCAGCCGGCCGCGTTCACCGCGACGCTGCCCACGCCGACCGCTCGCCCGCTGGCGTCTGGCAAGCTCACGGTGGCGCTGGCGGTCCCGGGCGGCCTGCTCGCGCCGCTCCCACCGGGCGTAGCGACGCTGCTCGACATGCCGGAAGTGCGGCCGAAGCCGAACCTGCGTCGGGCGCAGGTGGCCGTAGAGCACGATTCCGTGGCCGGGCTTGAGGCGGCGCAGCTCCTCCACCGGCACCAACGGCCGATAGGTTGTTGATTGGGAGACGCTGTGGCGGCCCTCGGAGTCGCTAGATGGGTGCAACTCGACGGTGGCCTGCTCGCCGATCAGCTTGGAGCCAAGCTCCAGCGCGCCAAGGTCGGCCAGGCCCGACAGGAACAGCTTGGCGCGGTGGTTGTTGAGCACCGTGGCGGCGCGGTCGCCGTAGCGGTGGTGCAGTTGCGCCAGGTCGTGCCACACGCTGACCAGCTGGATGCCCTGCCCGCGGCCGGTGGTGGCCAGCTCGGGCAGCTCGGCCAGCGCGGCGACGTTGCCGGCCTCATCCAACGCCAGCAGCAACCGCGGATCGAGCATGCCGTCTGGCGCCCGGGCGGCCTTCTCCTGCGCGGCGCGGACCAGCTGCATCGTGACCGTCTCGAACAACGGCCGGAGCCGCCGCTGCTCGTGGGCGGGCGCGTACAGGTAGACGGTGTTGTCACCGGCCAGGAACGCGGCGACGTCCAGGTCGTGGGCGTCGGTGAAGCGCTGCACACGCTCGTCGGCGTAGATCGCCAGCAGCTCTTCCGCGGTGCCATACACCGAGTCGCGGGCCTTGTCGGTGCGCTGCTGGGACGCCTCCCAGGCGTTGGCCGCGCCCTCCACCCCGGCATGCTCCAGGGCGTCGATGACCTCTTTCTCCTCGCGGGTGTCGACCCAGCGCACCACGTCGGCCATCGAGCGGCCGTCGATGGCGGCGGCGTACAGCAGCGGCGCCAGCAGCTTGGTGCCCAGCGTGCGCCAGTACTTGACCTCGTCGGTTGGCCGGTCGCTCAAGCTGGCGGTGTCGGCGATGATCCCGGCCATGGTTTGGGCGTCCTGCCAGGTCCCGCAGGCCGCCAGCGGCGACCACTGCGCCGCCGCAAGCCCCGAGTGCCCGAGGGGGTCGATGACCAGGACCTCGCCGCGGCGCTCGCGGTGCGCCCGGGTCGCGCGGATCACGTCGGGCTTGACCGAGGTGGCCACCAGCGGCCCGGTCCATTCCTTGATCGCGGGAATGACCACGCCGGTTGTCTTGAGGCTGCCGGTGGGGCCGAAGACGAAGACCGAGTGGCAGTCCTCGGCGGCCAGCAGCCGAGGCGACAGACCGCGCGTCCGGCCGAGGATCACCCGGCCAGCGGTGGGACGACGGACCACCAGGCGGCGCAGCTCCCAGCCGGAAGCCCAGGTGGCCGCGCGCTGGCGGTTGCGATGCGGCATGACCGGCACGCCAAGCCTGGGCGCGTGCTGCCCCGGCCACAGCCGGATCACCAGATCGGCCAGGCCGACCAGCGCGGCGATGACCAGGACGGTGCACAGGTACATGCCGACCGGGCCGGGCAGCTCCGAGCGGAACCGGGCGGGCCAGGCAAGCGCCGGGTCGCCGGGGTGCTTGGGCAGGTGCCACAGCACCTCGGCCATGTCCGCGGCGCCGACGTGCAGCCAGGTGTGGGCGAACAGCAGGCCCGCGAGCTGGCCCACGACCCACGCGAACGCGCCGGCCGCCGCGGTCACGGCGAGCACGGCGGCGAGCAGCTTCTCGCCAGAGGTGAGGCCGACCGTGTGGGGATGCTCGGGGGTAGTCAGAGGCTCAGGCCGCATACGGACCACCACCCAAGGAGGACTCGGGTCCGTTCAGACGCTGTGAGCGTTCGGCCGCGAGCAGCGCTTTGTACTCGGCCTGGTGAGCCTGGATGAGGTGAGCGAGGGCTGCCTGACGGCAGGCGTTGGAGAACCGCGAAGCTCGGTTCTGGCAGTGCTTACAAACATTCGCCGGGTTGTCGTAGAAGGCACTGATCGGCTTCTCTTCACCGCAGCGTGAGCAGGTCTTGCGTGCCTGCATATCGCCAGGCACGCCAGGATTGGTACGCTGGTCGCGCATCTCGGGGTAGCTCCCTCGTGGTGTGTTGTTCGGCCCCGGGTGCGTGGCTAGACGCCCCGGGGCCTCTTTCTACTACTGGCGGTCGGTGGTCCCATCACCTCCCTGTTTGCGGTTGGCATTAGCGCGCCGGACCCTGGCAGAAGCGCGAGCGAGTCGCGCGAAGTGCGCGCGCCGCAGGTGCTCTGCACGACGACGACGCTCCTCAAGTGGCAGCACGCCGTCCGGATCGACTTCTCGCTCGAATTTGGCGAGGAAGGATGCGCGAGCCTTTGCGGTGGTCTCGTGCGCGTCGTACTGCGCATGCATCGTGTGCGCCGCCTGCCGCGCAAGCAGGCTTCGTTCTGCAGGGCTCATCGGTCGCGGCCAAGCCATGTGGGCGCTCCCTCGTTTGGCGTGAAGTCGCGGTAGTGGGCTAGCACTGCCGCGACACGGACGACTGTAGCTTGATAGGAATCAAGCGTCAACCAAGAAGCTACAGTCTCGACGGGTCTTTGACGTATCGGGCATGCTTGTTGCCAGGTGAGGACCGACGACGGAGCGTCCGGCCAGTGACTACAGACGAGCAACGGAAAGCGTTTAGTGAAGCGCTGCGGCAGGCGCTGGACGATGCTCGTATGTCCGGTCGCAGCCTGGCCCGGGAGCTGAAGCTCGCGCCGGCATCTGTCTCGAAGTGGCTGCGGGGCAAGACCACGCCACCACCCGAGACCGTCGCGCGGGCCGAGAGGTGCTTGCGCGTCAGTCCAGGCACACTGTCTCGCCCGCTCGGGTACGTCCTGGTGAACGAACTGAGCGACCACGGCTCTTCGAGTGTCACTGAGGCCGTCAACTCTGATCAGGACCTCGGCCCACGAGAGCGCGCCGTCCTGCTCGCCGTCTACCGTGAACTCGTTCGGCAATACGGAGCAGCCCACGGAGACTCGATTGAACGTGAAGGTTGAAGCCGTCAAAGGTCCCCTCACTGAGTGCTGTCATGTAGTCTCTACCAGAAAACCTCACTGCTATGGGCTCTGTCGAGCGCCTGAAATCGATCAGTTTTCTATAGAAAATCGATGAGGAATCCGCGATGCCGCGACCGCCGAAGCTGCTAAACCCATACGCCTCATGGGTGGCGCTCTTCGGCGCCACAGTGCAGCGGCTTCGCGTCCAGCTACGTCCCAGGCCAGTCGTCACGCAGGCCGAGCTCGGTAAGCGCATCGGCTACTCCGGCTCAACCGTCAGCGCTATCGAGCGTGGCATGATCCGGCCTGATCAGAAGTTCGTCGAGAACTGCGAGCGGGAGCTTCCGGCCGCTGGTGCGTTGCGCGCGATGTTCCCCTTCGTCAATGCCGAATGGGACGACTGGGAGCGTCTGGGTAGACACGGATCACGGGTTGGAATCCTTCCGCCGGCCGAGCTTGCCGCCGAGGAATCACACGTAGGAACCGGCAGTTTCCCGGAGCCCTTGGTAGACGGGATAGCAGAGGCCAAGGCTCTCGCGCTTCACGCAGAGGCGTCCGACATTGGAGCGGGGACGCTGGAAACGATCGATCAGAAGGTGGACCGGTACTGCCGGGACTACCCGACGACCTCTCCGGCGCTACTTGCGCCGCGAATCCAACGCCGGCTTCACGAGGTCAAGCGTCTTCTGGGCGGCAGGGTAACGCTCGCTCAGCACCGGCATCTGCTGGTGGCCGGTGGCTGGCTGTCGGTGCTGCTCGCATGCCTCCAGTTCGACATGGGGGATCGCGAAGGAGCCGAGGAGACCCGTGACGCGGCCTTCCAACTCGGGAAGGAGGCCGAGCACCAGGAGATCATGGCGTGGTCGTTTGAGCTGTTGGCATGGTTCGCCCTGGTAGAAGGCCGTTACGAAGAAACGATCGACCACTCACGAACCGGCCTGCTGTTGGCGCCCAACACCTCAGCGGGCGTTCAGCTCGCCGTACAGGAAGCCAAGGGTTGGTCTCATCTTGGCAATCGAGACGAAGCAGAGCAGGCAATGCGTCGTGGGGGAGCTACTCTCGCCAGGCTTCCGGTGCCATCCCATCCCGAGCATCACTTCGTGTTCGACGCCTCCAAGCTGTCGTTCTACGCGGCTACCTGCTACGCGTGGCTCGGGGAAGCTGATCGCGCTGTGGAGCACGCAAACGAGGTCGTCACGCAGTGTCTCGCCGTGCCGGGCACCAACCGGTGGCCCATGCGCCTGGCAGAAGCCCGCGTCGACCTGGGCCTGATCGCCGTACGGCGAGAACAGGTTGATGAGGCATGCCATCTTGGGACCCTTGCCCTTGCTTCGCAGCGCAGGGCGGGAAGCACCATCTGGCGAATCGCCGAGCTCGACCAGGCCCTCATGCTCCGACACCCGGACGCTTCCGAGGCTCAGGACTTCCACGAGCGCTATCTTGCTGAGCTACACGCAGTCCAGCAGGGGGCATCGTCATAAGCAGGGCAAGTATGGCCCGCCTCGGAGCCCTCGCCGTGCTCTGGGGATCAGGCTTTCTCCTGATCAAGATCGCGCTGGAGGGCATGAGCCCGATCCAGATCGTTCTTGGTCGGCTGCTGGCTGCCGCGGTCGTCATGCTTGTGGTCGTGGCATACCGCCGGGAAGCTCTTCCACGGCAACTGACGCCCTGGGCTCACCTGACGGTCATGGCGGTTATCACCAACATCGCGCCGTACTTCCTGTTCGCCTGGGCTGAGCAGCACATCAACTCAGGCTTGGCTGGCGTCCTCAATGCCACCACGCCACTGTTCACGCTGCTGTTCGCAGTCAGCACTCACACAGAACGCCTGACAGTGCCGCGCGTGATCGGCTTGGCCGTGGGCTTTCTTGGTGTTGTGGTGCTCGCTGCTCCGTGGCACGACGGGAGAGTAGGCAGCTCACTTCTTGGAGTCGGAGCCGCACTGCTGGCCTCCGCGTTCTACGCCACCTCGTATGTCTACGCGCGCCGCTTCCTCAGCGCTCGTCAGCTCTCGCCCCTTGTGCTGTCGACCGGCCAGATGGTCGCGGGCGCTGTCCTGCTGGGAATCCTGGCACCTGGCGTCGCCCTTCAACCCATGGCGCTCACAACGAGCGTCGTCGTGAGCGTGGTCGTTCTCGGAGTATTCGGGACAGGCGTTGCCTACGTCCTGAACTACCGACTGATCGCCGATGAGGGTGCTACGGCGGCCTCCACCGTCACCTACCTACTGCCGATCGTGGCTGTGCTGCTCGGGCTCGCGGTGCTTGCAGAGCCTGTGGGATGGAACCTTGCGGTAGGGGCACTGATCGTATTGGTTGGCGTCGCTCTCTCCGAAGGTCGGCTCGGGGAAAGACGCCACACTCGCCTCGCCGAGCAGCAGGCCGAGTTGGAGCGTGCGCCGTAGCTGGGCGCGGGCGAGTTTGAGGAGGAGCTTCTCAACGCCGCCCAGTGCACACCCGAGGAGATCATCGAGCGCATTCTCAACGACGAGCGGGCCGGAGAGCTGTTCGAGCACGGTGTGCAGGAGGCGCTGATCACCGCGGACGAGCGGAAGCTGCGATTGCTCGCGCGCGCGGTCGCCTCGGGAGTGCTCGCCATCGACGACGCCGAGATCGACCAGGAGCGCTTCGTCTTCGGCGCGCTGGTAGCGCTGAAAGCCGCCTGCGCACGTCACTCAGCGGGGCCGCGCCAGCGTGATCACCCTCGCCCTCGCCCTTGCTCCATGATCAGCGCAACCTCTCGCCCCGCATGCCTGCCCTTCCCTACTACTGAGCGGTATGCGTGATACGGTAGAAGAGCCTACTTGACAGCCATACAGTCGCAGTAGTGCAGTGTGAGCGACCTGTCTACTACGCCAGATTGCGGCTCTCGGATAGGTCGTCGGGGGGATTCATGCCGTTCGTTGCGAAATCCGCAGCGCCGTGTGGGTCGAACCTGACCGCCTGGAACCCGGTCTACGACCAGGCCGCTAGCGGCGGAATCACCCTCCTCACCGCACCCCCTGGCTATCTGCTCAGCGAGGATCTCGCCGCGAGCGTAGCGCGGCGCGGCCGCAGCGCGATCTGGCTGCGGCTCGGCCCGGAGGACCATGACCCCGGCACCTTGCTCGCCTCCCTGGTCGACGCGGCGCGGCGCCACTACCCCGCGCTCGGCCCCGCGACCGCCGAGCTGATGCGGCGGGAACCGGGGCCGGTCGTGGGATGGCCAGCTTTGTTCGACCAGCTCGCCGCCGAGTTCGACGCCGTCGGCATGGCGGGCACGCTGGTCGTCGAGCACGTCCACCATCTGGATCAAGCCCACGCTGCGCTCGGACTGCTCGCCACCCGCTTGTTCCCCACGCTGCCGCCAGCGATGCCACGCATCCTCACCAGCCATCGGGAGCTGCCACCCGCCGCCCTACCACCCGGGGCCACGCGCTGGTCGGCCAGCCACTTACGCATCGATCCCGCCGTCGCGCTAGAGCGCATCGCCCACGAGGCACCCGGCCTCAGCGACGGGGGTCTCCGCCACGCCGCCGCGCTCTGCCAGGGCCGCGCCGCCGCGCTCGACGCGCTCCACGCTGCGGCCACGCTGCTCGGCGTCCGCTTCGTCGATAGTGTGCTGCGGCGTGCTGCAAGCCTGCACGACCTGCTCAGCATGCTCGCCGGGGCATGGCTCGCCATGCTCGACCCGGCCGCGCAGCGCGCCCTCGGCCTCGGGCTACGGCTTGGGTATGTGCACTCGACGCTGCTCGACGCGGCCCTGGGCGGCGCGCGGCTGCCCCAGGGTCCCTGGCTGCAGGCGCTCGCCAGCGGCTGGTGGCGCGTCCGCACCGAGTGGCGCGCGCCGCTGCGCGCCGCCCTAGGCTCGTGCAACCTGCCCGACCGGACCGCCCTGCGCCGCGCGGCCGAGCACCTCGCCGCCGACGGCGCGATCGAGCAGGCGGTCCCGCTCTACCTTGAACTCGGCGACCCCGACGGAGCGGTGCAGGCCATCGCCAGCATGGCCGGGCAACTGCTCGATCTGGGCCAGTGGGAGCTACTCGCCGAGTGGCTCGACCGGATTCCCGACCGCCTCCTCCAGCGCGAACCGAGCATGGTCTACTGGCAGGCCGAGATCCACGCCGCGCTCGGGCGGACCGAGCTGGCCGAGCGTCGCTTCGCACTGGCCGCGTCGCTGTTCGGCAGCCGGCACGACGCCGACGGGGTGTGCCGCAGCGCACTAGCTGAAAGCGCGCTCGCCGACCGTCGGCACGACACCGCCCGGGCGGAGACCCGAGCTCTGGCGGCGAACGCGGCTGCCGAGGAGGCCGGGATCCCCTGGCACCGCATCTGGGCGGCATGGCAGCTCGGCACGCTCGCCTCCACGTCGGGTCGACTCGCCGACGCCACCACCTACTTCAGCCGCGCCGCGGCACTGGCCACGCAAGCGGGCCAGGCACCCGCCATGGTTGAGTTCCTCGCCGAGGCCGAAACACTCGCGACGCGGTTGCAGGGGTTGCAGCAGGAGCGGGAGCGACACCGCGCCGCCGGCCTCGCACTCGAGGATGCGGAGCGCGAGGTGCGAGTCCGGCTGACCGCGCTTCTCGACCCGTCTCTCGAGCGGGCGCGGACGCTCACCGCTCACCACGGCTGGTCGCAGACCCCGGTCGCCCTCAAGGTCTCAGTCCCGGCGCCGGAGCCCGAGCCCGCCCCCGCCGCTACCCGCTGGTGGTCCCGCCTACGCCGCCGCCGCGTCATCGTCGGGCCCGCGGCGCGCCCTCCCGCCGTGCCGCGCGAGCCCGCGAGCGTCCCCGCAAGGCACGGGCCGCACCCGCAGCCGGCGGGCGCCACACACCGCGCCGCGCCGACGCTCTCGGCGCACCTGCTTGGCCGACTGCGGGTGACGCTCGACGACTCGCCCGTCGACGAATGGCCGAGCGGCCGCGGCCGCTCGCTGTTCGGCTACCTGCTCACCCATCGCGAGCCGTGGCCGTCCCGCGAGGTGCTGATGAGCCTGTTCTGGCCCAACTCGACCCCCGAAGCGGCTCGCAACAGCCTGAACGTGGCAGTCCACGGCCTGCGGCGAACCTTGGGCGCCACGGCCGATGTCCCCATCGTCTTGTTCCAGGCGGACAGCTACCGCCTGTACCCGGATCTGGAGCTGTGGCTCGACGTTGACGAGTTCGAGCGGCATGTGGAGGCCGGACGGCGGCTCGAGGCGGCTGGGGACCTCCCCGCGGCGAGCGGCGAGTACGAGCTGGCCGCCGCCCTGTACCAGGGAGACCTCCTCGCCGACGACCCCTACGAGGAGTGGCTGCTGCTCGATCGCGAGCGCCTGCGGGTCGCTTTCCTCGACGTCCTCGACCGACTCAGCCACCTGTACTTCAGCCAGCAGCGTTACGCCCCGTGCGCCACGCTGTGCCTCCGCATCCTCGAGCGGGACCCGTGCCGCGAGGATGCCCACCGCCGCCTGATGCGCTGCTACGACCGCCAGGGCCAACCGCACCTCGCGCTGCGCCAGTATCGCGTGTGCGCCGAGACGCTCCGTGCGGAGCTGGACGTCGACCCGGCTCCCGCCACCGCCGCGCTCTGTGAGCGGATCCGCGCCGGGGAGCCGACGTAGAAGTAGTGCTAGCCGTTCGAAGACGTCACGTCCCGACCGGCGCGGGCTGGGTGGGAGCGTTGGCGACCTGGATGAGGTCCCCTGACGCGTCTCGGCGGTACAGGGGTTGCGCTTCGGGGGCGTGGTCGGCTGGGTAGACGGCCACAGCTACCACAAGGCGGTAGAGGCCCGGGCGCAAGGGCGGGCCGGTCAGTTCGACCGAGAGCGGATCGTTGACACGAACGGTTCCGTGCGTGGTGCCGAGGGGCCAGCGTTGGTTGTCGCCGAGCTTGCTGCGGGCTGCGATGTCGGCGGTGAAGTCGACGGTGGCAGCGTGGGGCGTGTCGGTTGGCTCAACGCGCAGGGTGAGCCGGACGGAGATTGGCTCGTCGGGGCGGCGGATGTCGCCGCGTTGGCCGTCGCGGATGGAGGTGAGTTCCTCGATACGCAGAGAGGGGGGCGGCAGGTCTGTGGATGGGGTGGCGGCTGGCGGCTGGCTCGTGGATGGGGGGGCGGGTGGTTTGAGATCGGCGGCATCGGTGGGCTGCCGGGCGGCAGTGGGCGGGATCCGGTGGCGCAGGAGCGTCAGCAGCCGGTCCTCGTCCCACCCCGGCCAGGTGTCGTCGGTGTCTGTCTGGTGATGATGAACCTTGGTGCGGCGCACGCCGAGGTCGGGGTCGAGGAGCAGTTCGACGTGGAAGGAGGCGTAGCGCTGGCTGGGCTCGGCTGCTTCGGGTGGGGGCCCGGCGAGCTGGCGTGCCTGCCCGATCCAATCCTGGCTAGCGATGCGTTCGGCGGACACCCCGGTCACGTCGGCGAGAGCCGCAGCGATCTCTTCCGGAGTGCGCCCGGCGAGGTCCTGGTAGGTGAGGATACCCGCGTCGTGGAGGCGCCGTTCGAGTGCCGGGCCGATTCCGGCGATCCTCCGGAAGTCGTCGCCAGGCTGGCCGGTGGGGTTGGACTTGGGGCGATCACGTTGAGGCATCGGTCCTCCTGCTCTCGCGACACGCCTGGCGAATACCAGAACTCCCTGGTGAACACTAATCTAGGATGCTCCTGGTGGGGAACCCCAGCGCCTCATGCGGCGCTAGTCGGGCACACGAGAGGTTGCACCGCGATCCCTCGGTCAGGGCTTGGCCGACAGGGTCCTGCATCGCCCGACCGCTGGAGGCGGGCGTGAGCCAGAAGCGTCGCGTGTTGCCGACGCAGTCATTCCCGCCGCCCCGCGCTTGGCGGCGAGGCGGCAGGGAACGAAAGTCGGGGCTGATCGCTGGCCTCGCTGCACAACGCCGACGTCGCGTTCAGGAGGCAGCCACCACCCTGTCAGGAGGCGGGCAGAAGGGCGCGTTCTCGTCGAAGAACACCAGGACGGGGATTGCCGCGTAGCCCAACGTGTCGTGCAGCAGGGGGCCCGGCTGCTCACAGGACCCCGTGGCGAGGGTGATGACGACGACCAGGTTGTAGACACCGGGTGTGACCGACCCGGCCGGGAAGGTGAAGGTGTACTCGTAACAGCGCTGGCTCGTATCGTCGACCTGCACGATCGGCTGGCTGTCCACCGACACCCGCGCCGAGCCAAGCAGCCCGTGAGTGGTCCCCACCCCATCGATGTCGTCGATGAAGACCTGCACGCACCAGCAGCCGCACAGCGCGGCGGCGAAGGGGCCGCAGATACACCATTCGACTTTGACGACCCAGGGGTCGGTCGTCTCCACGATCCGGATCCGCTCGGGTGCGCCGCCGACGATCTCGGTTGGGTCGAAGACGTCCGCCGTGATACTGGCGTCCAGCGGGTGCGGCGGGGGGAAGTCCGATCCTGGGGTGATGAAGCCCGAGAGGACGCTGAAGTCCTGTGGTTGCGGGCACGGAGGTGCTGCCATTTTCTCCTCCTCGGCGAGGTGGCGCGTAGCCAGCTCTGGTCCATCTGCTCTGCCGGCACCCCGATGGTCGCAACCGGGCGCTTAACCAACGTCGTCTGAGCGCTTAATCTCAGCGTCGCTCAAATTAAGTTCGTCCCTAATCCGGCAATAGGACCAATCGAAAAGGCACAAACCTGGCTATCGTCACAACTCCACAGCGATGAGCGCGGCTCGCCCTGGGAGCCGGCAGCGGAAGCCCCTGCGAGGACGGTGCCGGCAGCAGGGCGAGCGCGGCGAGCAGGTAGGCGGCGTGGATGCCAGAAACGAACGCGCCAGCGACCGGTGCAGCGGACAGGCGCCGCCGCCGGTACTGTGTAGTACTGCCTTCGACTGGGCTGTTCGTCTACAGGCGATCCCCGGGCGAAAAGCGGCGGTGCGCCTCCCGGGCGCGGGCGTCGGCCGCGGAGGCGCCGTGGCGGCGCAGCATCGCCTCGGAGCGCCAGCCGGCAAGCCGCATCAGGTCGGTCCCTTCGCCGCCGGCAGCGCGCCATAGGTGCGCGAAGGTGTGGCGGAACTGGTGTGGGTGCAGTCCCTCGATGCCGGCCTGCCGACCGCGACGGCGAACGAGCTGCGCAATGCCGGAGTCGGTGATCGGACCCTTGGGGCCAATCCAGAGGGCTGCTGCGGCGGCATGACGGTGGCGAGCACGTGCCCGCAGGTACCGGTCAAGGGCTTGGGTGGTCTTGCGGCCAAACGGCAGGGCGCGGTCCCGGCCACCCTTGCCGCGCACCCATATGACGCTGTAGTCGAAGTCCACATCCTCGACGCGCATCGCGGCGACCTCCGCGCGACGCGGGCCAGCGTCGAGCAGCACTCGGATCAAAGCGGTGTCGCGGCGGGCCTCAAAGTCACGTCCCGCGCAGGCGTCCAGGAGGCGGCGCAGCGCCGCGTCGTCAAGCACGGGAACAGGCTGCTCGGGGACGGCGGGTGGCTTGAGCTTCGCCATCGGGTTGGCAGCGATCTCGCCCTCATCTTCCAGCCAGCGGTAGAAGACGCGCAGGCTGCGGTAGCGGTTGGCGGCCGTGCCTGGCTTGCGCGGAGCTTGCCAAAGTATATGTCGTCGCTGCCGAGATCGATCAGGCTGCGGCGACAGCGATTCGGACGCTGGAGCTTGCCCGCGTGACGGTCAGCCTGCGCAACGAGCAGCGAGTTCGAGAGACGCGACGGATGCTCCAACCTTGGGCGAACCGACCTTCTGTAGTGGAATTAGATGAGCGGCTGAGGGAGGCAGTTTAGCCGGGGACCGTACAACCGCCCCAAGCCTGGAACGGAGAGCAACTCGTGCTCTTTGTCTCCGTCTCGGTGCTGTTGCTGGGCATGTCGTGCCCGTCACGATCCGCGAGCGCTATCAGATCCGGTCGCCAAGTGTCATCCGTCGGTACGCTTCGCGAGCGCGCCTCTCAGCAGTGGCCTTGGCGTAGCGGTCCAGCATCGCACGGGACTTCCAACCGGCCAGGCGCATAAGGTCGCCCTCTGTGCCACCTGCACCGAGCCAGGAGTCAGCGAAGGTATGCCGGAGTTGGTGAGGATGGAGGCGAAGTCCTACGGAGGCGCCGCGGTCAGCCACCACCTGGTAGACGCCCGAGGGAGTAATGGCGCCCGCTCGGCCGATCCAGAGGTTTGGCAAATGCGCGTGCGGCTGCCCGGTCCGGGCGCGAAGGTAACGGTCTAGGGCGAGGGTGGTCTTACGACCAAAGGGAACGAGGCGCTCGCGGCTGCCCTTCCCGAGCACCCTGACCACTTGGTCATCGAGATCAAGATCATCGAGCATGATACCCGCGCACTCTGACACCCGTACCCCTGTGTCCATGAGTAGACGGATGATGGCGGTGTCCCGGCGGGCCGGGAAGTCCCGACCCTCGCAGGCTTTCAACAGCCGGCGTAGCTGATCGTCGCCCAGAACCGGGGGCGGCTCCTCGGGGATCTGTGGAGGGTTGATGCCAACCATTGGGCTGACCCCTAGCTCGCCCTCGTTGACCGCCCACTTGAAGAACGCCCGGAGACCCCGGTAGCGGTTGTGTGCGGTGGCAGGCTTCAAGCGGTCGAGCTGATCACCGATGAACGCCGCGATATGATCGCGCGTGATCGCGGTCACAGTTAGTGAGTCGCCACGCTGAGCCAGGAACTCAGCGAGCAGCCTGACTGCATCGGTATAGGCCGCGACCGTCCGCTCGCTCTTGTTCTCTGCCCGGAGGATGCGGCGGAAGCTCGCGTTCAAGGCAACGAGATCTGCGCCTGACGGCTGGCTCATGGACGCAAAGTTATCGTGTCTTCAAGCGCTGTGCAAGCTTCAGGGCCGGATGAAGCCTCCTCAGGCAGAGGCTTCATCCGGCCCTTGAGCTGGGACAATGAGGCTGATGGTGCCCTGGGCGCGACTCGAACGCGCGACCTACTGCTTAGGAGGCAGTTGCTCTATCCGCTGAGCTACCAGGGCTCCTCAGGAGGGTCGAAGTGGGCCTCTGAGCTGCGGGTTCTTCTCCCCTGCGTTGGCGTGAGGCTGGCACATGCTGCAATAGCAGATACCTTTCCGCCGCTACCCCAGCGCGGTGCCAGGATAGACGCTCTTGCTCACTCCTTCATGGGCGGGGCCTGGCATCAGTGCCCTCCCCATCGTGGCCGTGGTTGGCAACGACCCAGGTTGTCGATAGAGAGTGGAAGCATCCCCCCGGCCGCTTTGGTGGCTGGGTGCGAGGCCCGCTCCGGCGGGCCTCTGCGTTTCGGCATCCTTTATCGCCCTACCAGCGCGCCGGCTTGTGGATCTTCCCGTTGGCGTCCGTGAGCACTTGGGGGAACTGGCAGGCCCGGAGGGCCGACTTTCGGATCTGCTTGAAGAAGGTTGGCTGCAACGCTCGGCTTCGGCGCTGCGGTGGGTGCGGGTTGACGATCCCGACGGTCAGGCCAAGCTCGCGTTGCGCGACAGTAATCGGCTCCTTGAGATCGGAGTCGTTCGAGATGACCACGGCGGCCTCACAGCCCTGCTTGAACGCATCGAGCAGCAGGTAGGTCGCCAGGTTGACGTCGGAGCCTTCTCCTCGGTCTTGATCACCTCGACAGTTACTCGACAGTTACTGGTCCACCGGGGCCGGGGATTGGCCAGGCGCATCCGGACCGGGTGGCGGCCTCCCCTTTGCATTCCTGCTGGCATGCTCAGTGATCTGCTTCGACGCGCTCCAACAGCCGCCATGGTGACCCTGGTGCGCGTCCTGCCCGGGCCAGCAAGCCATACGCTCAGCGCCGGATTGTCGACGGTCGGCTCATGCTAGGGTCCACCACATGATCAGGTCGTTTCCGGTGTCGAGACCGGTCCGGTCGCTTGTCTGGGAGGGCGACGATCTCGTCGACATCGCCGCGGGGTGGCGCCGCTGGCGCGCAGACGGCAGTGAGGAGCACGGCCGGGTCAACTACGCCTTCCCGTTCGACCGTGCCCTGGTGTCCCCCTCTGGCCGCTTCCAGGTGCTGTATGCAGAGCGCGGGACCAAAGGGCTGGTGCTGGACCGTGGCAAGATCCTGCGCGAGATCGACCGCAGCTTCTACTGCGCAAACGCCTACGACTATCCCGCCGCGCTGGGCCGGCTACCGGACGGGCGCGAGATGTTGGTGCACTGCCCCGACGCCTACAACGTGCTCGAGATCGAGGAGTTGGAAACCGGGCGGCGGCTGACCACGGGTGAGCGGCGCGCCGTCGACGTGTTCCACTCGCGCCTGGCGGTCAGCCCGAACGGCCGCTACCTGTTGTCGGCTGGCTGGCTGTGGCATCCGGTCGGGACCGTGGACGTCTACGACCTGGTCGCCGCGCTGGACGACGACCCGACCGTGCTCGATCAGCACGGTGCACTGTGGAAGCAGATCGACGCCGGGGTGGAGGCCGCATGCTGGCTGGACTCCGACCGGCTGCTGGTCAGTGGCCACCCCGACGAGGAGCCCTTCGACGGTGACGACGACAGCTTGCTGGCGCCAGCAGAGCTGGGCGTGTGGTCGCTTACCCGGCAGGCATGGACGCAGCGGCGCCACATCGACTTCCGCGTCGGAACGCTGCTGGGGTGCCAGGGTCGGGCACTGGGCATGTACGGCCACCCCAAGCTCATCGACCCAGCGACCGCAACTGTGCTGGTCCAGTGGCCTGAGTTGGCGACCGGCAGCAAGGACGCCAGCTACAGCCTCCAGCCGGCGCCGATCGTGGCCATGCACCCCGATGGGACCCGCGCAGCGGTCGCCACCACCGACGCCATCGCCGTTATCGACCTCCCAAGTTAGGCCCATCACTGGCAGCGCCCGTCGCGGAATGTCCTCTCGAGCGTCCCCGGGACGAGGGCCGTGTACTCCCGGTAGGTCTCCGGATCGTGGACGTCGATGTCGGCGATCACGTACGCGGGCATCTGTTCTCCGCGATAGAGGGAAGCGCTGTACCCCATGGAATTTCTCGGGCGGACCGATGAATCCGGCGTCGACGTTGTCTCTCATGTGGGCGACAGCTCGAACACCAACCTGAGGGTGCATCATGCGCAAGCTCATCGTCTGCAACATCATGTCGCTCGACGGGTACTTCGAGGGGCCGGGCGGGAACGTCATGGCTCTGCCGATGGACCGGTTCTTCGACGAGCACAACCTCGAGCGGCAGCGGGCCGTTGACACGCTGCTGCTCGGCGCGACGACGTACATGGGGCTCAAGGGCTACTGGCCGGCGGTGGCCGCCAACCCCGGGGTGTCCCCGGCGGTGGCCAGCAACCCCGACTTGGCCGACCTGCACCGTGAGACCGGCCAGCGCAATAACGAGATCCAGAAGGTCGTCGTGTCCGACTCCCTGACCGAGGACGACACGGCACCCTGGGCCGAGACCACGACCATCGTGCGACGGGCGGATGCGCACCAGGCCGTCGCGGAGCTCAAGGACCGGCCGGGCAAGGAGATCCTGATGTTCGGGAGCCGGACGCTCTGGAACGACCTGCTGGTCGCCGGGCTCGTCGACGAGCTGCACCTGATGGTCGGCGCCGCCGTGCTCGGCGGGGGTACCCCGGCCTTCGGCGCCGGGGTGGTCCCGCGGCTGCGGCTGGTGAGCACCCGGCGCCGGGATGGCTCGGACAACCTGCTGCTGCAATACAAGGTGGTCAGCGAAGGAGACCGTCTGCGGCCGAGCCCACTTGACGGTTGAGTGCCTTCTTCGACGAGGAACAGATCATCGAGCTTGCGTTGACGGTCGCGACCGCAAACTGGACCACTCGTATCAATGACGGTCTCCGGACGCCGCTACGCTGAGCGGGACCATTGCGCGCCGGCCGGAAGGACGTGAGCATGCGCAGACGTTCCAGGTTGCGTGCCGCCGCTCTGGTGGCCAAGCGGCTGTTGGGCGCGGTCGTGCTCGGCGTGGCCACGATCCTGCTGGTGAAGCGCGAGCCCGACCAGCACTGGTCGGACCCTCCCAGCATCACGATGGTCGAAGACCACGACCAGGCCGCCCGGTCCGGCGCGCCCCCCGGTCCGGCGCGCCCCCCGTCCGCCCGGGATAGATCGTGCCGATCCGCGACGGCGTGGACCCTTGGGTCGTGGACCCTTGGGTGACGGCGTGGACCCTTGGGTGATGGCGTGGACCCTTGGGTTAGGATGCGAAGGCAAGTCTGACTCGGGGCCTTGAGCCCGGAAAGAGTCGGCCGTAGATGCCCGATGACCGCTTTCCCGCGATGGCCTACTGGGTCCGCGTCACCCTGACCGTCGCCGGCGCGCTCGTCCTGCTTCTGGTGGCCTGGAGGGTTCGGCAGATCCTCTTGCTCGTGCTCGTCGCGGCGGTGCTCGCCGCGGGCCTGGACCCGCAGGTCCAATGGCTGCAGCGTCGGCGCCTGTCCCGCGGCTGGGCGGTGACGATCATCCTCCTGCTCAGCGTCGGGCTCCTCGTGCTCTTCGCCTGGCTGGTCATCCCGTCGGCTGTTCGCCAGACCCAGGCGCTGGCGAGGAACACCCCCGACTACCTCAATCGACTGCAGCATGCAACCGGGTTCCTCGGGACCCTGCAGAAGAAGTACGACCTCGCGCAGCGGCTCAGGGAGACGACGGCGCGACTCCCCGCGTTAGCGCTCAAGAAGATCCCGGGCATCACCGCCAGCGCCGGGAGCATCATCTTCAACGTGCTGACCGTCGCGGTGCTCACGATCTACTTC